>DAOMWT010000104.1:0-8830 GCA_035436705.1 Thiobacillus sp.
AAGGCGACCAGCAGCGTGCCGGCGACGGCCCAGGGCAGATCCCGGCGCAGCCGTGGGCCGGTTTGCGGGTCGGGCCTGCCGGTAACGGTCGGCAGCAGCACGGCGAGGGTGCCCATGGCAGTCAATCCGACGAAGCCGAGCGTGTTGAGATGGAGGTGGAGACGGCGCAGGGCAGGCGCCTGCTGCGGCCAGACCGCGCTGGCGAGAATCGCGAGCAGGGCCGCCACGAGACAGACCAGCGCCGCTTCGTACCAGTCCAGGCAGGGGTGGGGACGACCCAGCATGCCGGCGCGCCGGCGGCGGCTCCAGACGAACAGCGCGCTGGCAGCAGTCACGGCCAGCAGCGCGCCTGCCCGTTGTCCCCAGAGCATGCCGGGAAAACCGAGCGCGGCCACCACCAGCGCACCGCCGGCCAGCGCCAGAACGGGGACGGTGGCCAGTGCGCTGGGTGCGCTGCGGGTGCGGGTGAGCACCGGGATGAAATGGCTCATGGCACCGAAGATCAGCGGCATGGCGCCTACCGCCAGAATCAGGTGCAGGGCGGCGGCGCGGCCGGCGTGGGGCGACCACAGCAAGGCCGCGGCAAACGCGGTCAGGGCGAGGAATACCAGCGCCGGCAACACCGCCGGGCCGTTCAGGTGCGAACGAAGTCGATCACGATTTCCCCCGGGTTGCGCTGCAGGTACTGGATCGCAACGGCATCGCCATAGCGGGCGCGCAGCTGGTCGAGCAGCGGGAGCGGGTCGTGATCGTTGACGAAACGCATGCGCTCGCCCGAGTTCAGCGCGTCCAGCGCACCGAAAATGGCGGCGTGGCGGAAACGCTTGGCGATTCCGCGCGCGTCGAACGGATAGACCTGATCCTGGCGAAGATGCAGATGGGTGCTCATGGCTGTCGTCCTATAGATGTAAATGGAATACATATTATAAACACGGGATCGTATTTTCTACGCTTATAATATGTTTTTGTTTGACGTGTTTAGCCACCATGCAACTCACCCGCTTTACCGATTTTTCCCTGAGGGTGCTGATTTACCTGGGCGCGCATCCCGATGGCCGGGTCACGGTAGCCGAGATCGCCAGCGCGCACGGCATTTCCCGCCACCACCTGACGCGCGTGGTACACCAGTTGGGCGTCAAGGGCTACATCGAAACGGTGCGCGGCAAGGGGGGCGGCTTCCGGCTGGCGCGCCGCCCCGAGCAGATCCGGATTGGCGATGTGGTGCGCGACATGGAAACCGGGTTCGAACTGGCCGAGTGCTTCCGGCCGGGCGACACGGCATGCCGCCTGTTGCCAGGCTGTGCGCTCAAACCCGTTCTGCTCGATGCGGGACGTGCCTTTCTGGCAAGTCTGGACGCTTACACCCTGGCGGATTTGCTGCCTGCCTTTGCCGTCCCCACCTGGGCCGCCAACGCGAAACTAGGAAAAGCGCCCGCCGTGGCGGGAAAAACGCCGCACGGCTGACAGTAGATTGAGCTCCAGCAGCACCGCCGAGAGCGCCAGTCCGATACCCGCCGGGACGGCCAGCAGCTTTGGCCAGAACGGAGCGGCGAGGAGCAGCATGCAGGCGCCGAGGTGGAGACGAAATTGCCAGCGCTTTGCGCGTTCCGCAATCATGTCCTTCATGGTGGGGATGCTGCCCGCGCGCGCCTGCAACTGAGCTTGCAGGTGAAACCAGGCGAGGAAGGGCACGATCTTGTAGAGCATGCCGCAGACCACGCTCACGGCGAAGCCGGCGATGAACAGCACGCCCAGCAATAGCGGATAGGCATCGCTGCCCGCCCAAGCCGGCCAGAGTCGGGCCAGCAGCCAGACGGCCGTGCTGGCGATCAGGCTGGCCATGCCGACACGCCAGAAATCCAGGGTGACGTCGGGCAGCTTTCTGCGGCGCCGCGACTGCAGGCGCAAGGTAACCAGCGCGAAGACCAGAACCCCTGCTGCGAGACCGCTTTCGGCGACCAGGGTGATTTCCGTTGCCGCGGGCAGCAGCGGGGCAATCGCATGCAGCAGCAGCAATGCAAGGATGGTGCCGGCCAGCCAGCTCATGAGCCGGGGAGGGTAGGGCGGCGTGATCTGGAACATCGGTACGACCTGATAGGCGACGCCGATCACCAGCAGCAATACCCAGCCGAGCAGTCCGAAGCCGACATGCGCGGCGATGAAGATTTCATCTTTGGCTGGTGTCCATCCACCGGCCCGCATGCTGGCGAGTGCCATGCCGAGGAGAAGGGTCAGGCCGAGGCTGATCGCGGCGAGCCGCATGCCGGTCACCGTGGCGCTGGCAACCGCGCGCCGCAGGCCGATCGCCGTTGCGGCGAGAAAAACCGCAAAACCGCAGCCCAGCAGGAGCATTGCTCCGCTGAGCGCACGCGCGTCTGCGCCGAGGAAACCCGTCATCAGGGCCATGGTTCCGGCAACAAGCAGAAAATGGGTGGACCCGGCCACGCCGCGGGACGCGGGCAATGCCGCCCCTGCCACCACCGGCAGCATCTGCAGCAGCGCGCCCAGCATCGCCATGGCGAGGAAGCCCAACGTCAGCGCGTGAGTGAGCGCGAGTGCCGACAGCGTCCAGCGTGAGGCCAGCGCAGTGGGAGCCAGCATGATCAGGCCCGCGGCGGCCAGCAGGAACAGCGGCGCGGTGAGAAAGAACCGCAGCGGCTGCGCGAATGGCGGTGCCTGTTCGAAGGAAAGTCCGGTTTGCATGCTCATGGCTGGTGGGCATTGCCTGTGCCGCTATGCGGCGGGCGGCTCCTGCAGCGCATTGCCCTGCGCCGGGCGGATCAGGATTACATAGCTTCCATCCGCCTGCGCCGCGGTGTCGTGGCGGTAGCCCTGGCGGTCCAGGATGGAATAGAGCGGAAAAGGCTGGCGATGCAGCAGCAGCCGGATGTGCTGGCCGGGCTGCAGCAGGGTCAGCGTGTGCAGCACCTGTTCCATCGGCTCCGGCGGTTCCAGCCAGCGGGCGTCGACGAGGATTTCGTCAGCCGGCGCGGCCATCGACGCTGCGCGCGGTCACTTCGCCACCGCATCCATGTTGCGGATCAGTGCCTCGCAATCGGCCGCAAGCACCTGATCGGACATCGGGTAGAGCATGTTTTCCTCCTTCAGATTGTGCTGCTGGAGCAGCATGTTGAGCGTTTCCGACAGGCCGAGATAGCCGTTGTGGTCGGACTCCAGCGCCGCGCGCGCCATGTCCTGCAGCAGGGCGCGGATCTGCTCGTGCTCGGTGCGCATGACGTAGGTCGGCCCCATCGTGTTGCCGGTACGGGTTTCGAATGCGGGGAACAGCACTTCTTCCTCCATTCTCAGATGATGAACCATCGCCGCCCGAAAGCGGTCGAACAGGCTGCGTGCGTTGCCCCAGTTCTTCTGCGCCACGGCGGCTTCGGCAGACGCAAATAAATCGTCGCAGGCGCGGTGGTCGCCTCCCAGATAATCCAGAATCATACCCATGCGGTGCCTCCATAAGTTGATGAAAAAATGTATGTTTAAGTTTATCAGGATATGCCAACCTTAATTTCTTCTTGACTTGAACACAATATGTCGTATGTTTGCTATCGGCAATACACAAAATGTTGATCAGGAGGAGAGGGGAATGAATTCAGTGATAGCAGCTCTGCCCCGCGAAGTCATCAAGCGCGACGGGCGTCAGGCCATATTCGATGCCACAAAAATACGTTCGGCCATTTTGCGCGCCGGGCAGGCCAGCGGCGAATTCGGCGAAGCCGAAGCCGACTTGCTCACCGCCCAGGTGGCGAAGGTGCTGATCCACAAATTCCGCAACGCGCCGCCGAGCATCGAGCGCATCCAGGATGTGGTCGAGCAGAGCCTGATCGCCGCCAACCACCTCGCTACCGCGCGTGCCTACATCGTCTATCGCGAAACGCACAAGAAGCTGCGCGAGGACCGCAAGACGCTGGTCGACGTCGAAGCCTCGATCAACGAATACCTGTCGCGCCAGGACTGGCGGGTCAACGCCAACGCCAACCAGGGTTACTCGCTGGGCGGCCTGATCCTCAACGTTTCCGGCAAGGTGGTGGCCAACTACTGGCTCAACCATGTCTATCCGCCCGAGCTCGGCGAGGCGCACCGCGACGGCTCGATCCACGTCCACGACCTCGACATGCTGGCCGGCTACTGCGCCGGCTGGTCGCTGCGCACCCTGCTGCACGAAGGCCTGAACGGCGTGCCGGGCAAGGTCGAGGCGGGGCCGCCGAAGCACATGTCCTCCGCGGTCGGCCAGATCGTCAACTTCCTCGGCACGCTGCAGAACGAATGGGCTGGCGCGCAGGCGTTCTCGTCGTTCGACACCTACATGGCGCCGTTCATCCGCAACGACGGCATGAGCTACGAAGCGGTCAAGCAGTGCATCCAGGAGCTGATCTACAACCTCAACGTGCCGTCGCGCTGGGGCACGCAGACGCCGTTCACCAACCTCACCTTCGACTGGACCTGCCCCGAGGATCTGCGCGAGCAGGTGCCGGTGATCGGCGGCAAGGAAATGCCCTTCACCTACGGCGAGCTGCAGGTCGAGATGGACATGATCAACCGCGCCTACATCGAGGTGATGACCACCGGCGACGCCAAGGGCCGGGTGTTCACCTTCCCGATCCCGACCTACAACATGACGCCGGACTTCCCCTGGGAGTCGGAAAATGCCGAACGCCTGTTCGCCATGACCGCGCGCTACGGCCTGCCGTATTTCCAGAACTTCATCAATTCAGAGATGAAGCCGAACCACATCCGATCGATGTGCTGCCGCCTGCAGCTCGACCTGCGCGAACTCCTGAAGCGCGGCAACGGCCTGTTCGGCTCGGCCGAGCAGACCGGCTCGGTCGGCGTGGTGACGGTCAACTGCGCGCGCCTGGGCCACGAGTACAAGGGCGACGAAGCCGGATTGCTGCGCCGCCTCGACGCGCTGCTCGACATGGCGAGGAACGGGCTGGAAATCAAGCGCAAGGAAATCCAGCGCCTGATGGACAACGGCCTGTTCCCCTACACCAAGCGCTACCTCGGCACGCTGCGCAACCACTTCTCGACCGTCGGCGTCAACGGCGTCAACGAGATGATCCGCAACTTCAGCGGCGACGAACACGACATCACCACTGCATGGGGCCACGACTTCGCGGTGCGGCTGCTCGATCACATCCGTGGACGCATCGCCGCGTTCCAGGAAGAGACCGGCCACATGTACAACCTGGAGGCCACGCCGGCCGAGGGCACCACCTACCGCTTCGCCAAGGAGGATGCCAAGCGCTACCCGGGCATCCTGCAGGCGGGCAGCGGCGAGGCGCCGTACTACACCAACTCGACGCAGCTGCCGGTGGGCTTCACCGACGACGCCTTCGAGGCGCTGGAACGGCAGGACGACCTGCAGCGCAAATACACCGGCGGCACCGTGCTGCATCTCTACATGTCGGAGCGCATCTCCTCCGTCGACGCTTGCCGCAACCTGGTGCGCCGCGCGCTTACGCGCTTCCGTCTGCCCTACATCACCATCACGCCGACCTTTTCCATTTGCCCCAAACACGGCTACCTCGCCGGCGAGCACGAATTCTGTCCCACGTGCGACGAAGAGGCCCTGTCCCGCAAACGTGCTGTTACAGCCTGACCCCTAGGAGATCGATATGAACGACATGAGTGTTTCGAGCCAAATCCAGACCGTTGCCTTGAAGGACGAGGAGCGCACCCGCTGCGAAGTGTGGACCCGCGTGATGGGCTACCATCGCCCGGTGACAAGCTTCAACAAGGGCAAGCAGAGCGAGCATCGCGAGCGCCAGTTCTTCGTCGAAGGCCGTTGCACGGCGGGCTGATTTCGCCATGCTGCGCCAACTCCAGAAATGACGCTGCGCGTAGGTGGCCTGACGCCGCTGTCCACCACCGACTGGCCCGGTCTGCTGGCCGCGGTGGTGTTCTGCCAGGGCTGCCCCTGGCGCTGCGGCTATTGCCATAACCCCGATCTGATTCCGCCGCGCGGCGCCGGCGAAATTCCCTGGGAAGAGGTGCTGGCCTTCCTGCGGCGCCGCCAGGGATTGCTCGACGGCGTGGTGTTTTCCGGTGGCGAGCCGACGCTGCAGGCAGCGTTGCCGGACGCGATGCGCGAGGCGCGCGGACTCGGGTTCAAGATCGGCCTGCACACCGGCGGCATGTACCCCGCGCGGCTGGCGGCCGTGCTGCCGCTGGTCGACTGGGTGGGGCTCGACGTGAAAGCGCCGTTTGCCGATTACGCCGGCATCACCGGCGTGGCGGAAAGTGGAACGCGCGCCCGCGAGAGCCTGGAGCTGGTGCTCGCTTCGGGCGTGGCGCACGAAATCCGCACCACCGTGCATCCGGCGCTACTGGCCGATGCGGAGGTGGTCGGCCTTGCGCACGACCTGGCCGCGCGCGGCGTCCGGCGCTATGTCATCCAGGCCTTTCGCAGCCAGGGCTGCCGGAATGACGAACTGTGCCGGAATCCGGTGCGCGAGCGCCCCCTGCAGGATGTGGGCGGGGAACTGGCCGGGCTGTTCGAGACGTTTTCGGTGCGCGTGGCGTAGTCCGGATAGCCGCATCCGGAATGCCGTTGCTGCGGCCCGCCGGCAGGGGCGCGGCGAAGCAAGACGCAGCATGCCGATAGGCTAACGCCGATCATTGCAATCGATAGGCGGCGTGGCAGCTCACGCAACTTGCCTGCACCCGCGATAGCGCGCGCAGCGCGGGGCCGATTTCGCCGGTAGCCCCGGCCTCCTGCGCCGCCACCGCAAACCGGCTGGCGGCCTGATGCATGCCGTGGCCGAGCTGGCGCATTCCCTCTGGCATGTATTGGGCCACTTCGTGTGCGCCGTGGCGCTGCAGGGAACTGAGCCCCAGGCGGGTTTCGGCCACCTCGGCGGCGGCATCGAACTGCTTGTCGGCGAGGTGGGCGGTGATTTCCTGGATCGCCAGCAGGTGGTCGCGCATGTTGGCCAGCGTTTCCGCCTTGAGTGCGGGCGGAAAGCTTACGGGCTTGCGCGCGGCCGGTGCGCCGCCGGGATGGCTGCCGGCATGATGGCCGGCGTGAGGGTCGGCGTGAGGGTCGGCGGCGGCCCAGACGGCCGTGGTCATGGCCAGGCCGAGTGCGAGGGGCAGGGTGATTTTCATGCATGCTCCGTGTGCGCCATGGATGGTCGGAACGAAGTGTAGGACGCGGCACGGCGTATGCGTATGATTTCGCTCATGCTTCGACAGGATGCCCTGACCGATATCGAAACCTGGCTCGCGCGCCGCGCCGAATCGCGCATGATCGCCAAAGGCACGCGGGTGTTCGCCAGCGGCGAGAAGCCCGCCAGCCTGTTCTGGGTAACGGCCGGAGAATTGCAACTGGTCCGCCACACGCCGCGGGGCGAACGCGTGATTCTGCAACGCTGCTGGCGCGGCGCGCTGGCCGAGGCGTCGCTGTTTTCGGATCGCTACCATTGCGACGGCGAGGCGGCGGCGGACAGCCTGGCGTGGGTGCTGCCGCTGGCGGATTTTCATGCCGCGCTGAGCGAGGTGGATTTAAGCCGCGCCTACACGAGGTGGCTGTCGCATACCATCCGCGATCTGCGCGGGCAGTGCGAGCGCCTGAGCCTGCCGCGCGCCGAGGATCGCGTGCTGCATTACCTGCGCGAGCATGGCCGCTTTGCACGGCAAGGCTGCTCGCTCAAGACCTGGGCCGGCGCGCTCGGCATGACGCACGAGCATTTGTATCGCACCCTGTCGACGCTGCATAGGCAGGGGCGCATCCGCCGCAGCGAGCGCGAGATCACGCTGGCCTGAATGCAGTTCAGGCGACGCGTCCCGCGCGCAAAAAGAGCGGCCATTGCAGCGCTCGGGCTGTCTCCGGGTCGCCCCACAAGGGCGCCAGTTCGGCCAGCAGCGGCGGCAGCGGATCGTGCCCGCGCGCGGCCTGGTATCGCTTCACCGCCGACCAGGTGGAGAGGTAGTCCAGCAGCCGCGGCAGGGTCCACGCGACCTCGATGGCAAAAGCCGGCGCCTCGATTTCCATAAACGGAAAATCCAGTCTGCGGTAGGCGTCGTCGATCAGCGCACGCTCGGCCGGCCAGTAGGGGCCGACGGTTTCGGCATAGAAGCGCTGGAACGGCGCATCCATTTCACCCGGCAGCAGCATGCGGCCGTAGCCCCACACGGCGATCGCTCCGCCGGCTTTCAACACGCGCGCCGCCTCGGCGTAAAAAGCCGACAGATCGAACCAGTGCGCCGCCTGCGCGACGGTGACGAGATCGATGCAGCGGTCGGCGAGGCCGCTGGCTTCAGCCGGCGCCACCCGATAGTCGATTGCGGGATGGTGCCCGGCATGGCAGATCTGCTCGGTCGAGGCGTCGGTGGCGACGACCTGGCGGAAATGCGGCGCCAATCCCCGCGCCGCCTGGCCGCTGCCGGTGGCGCAATCCCAGGCCGTGTCGCGTTCGGCGCACTGGCCGGCAAGCCAGGCGAACAGCGCGGCGGGGTAGTCCGGGCGATAGGCGGCGTAGCGATCGGACGCCGACGAGAAGTGGTCCTTGAATTCACTCACGCGGGCAGCAGCGTCAGGCGCAGGTCGTCGCCGACCTGACGCACGTCGGCCAGCTTGAAACGTGCGGCGTCACTCAGTGCCGCCAGCGGCGCGTGGGCGAACAAGCCGCGCGCATCGTTGCCCACTGCCAGCGGCGCCAGGTAGGCCACCCATTCGTCGACCAGCCCGGCGGCGAGCAGGGCGCCGTTGAGCACGGCGCCGGCTTCGACGTGCAGTTCGTTGACGCCGCGCTGCGCCAGCAGTGCGAGCAGCGCGGCGAGGTCGACGCGACCATCCGTCCCCGGCAACGCGACCACC
>DAOMWT010000105.1:0-8773 GCA_035436705.1 Thiobacillus sp.
CGACCGAAGCCAGCAGACCCCGGACAGTCTGGCCACTGAATCCACCGGGCGCGGCCGTATCGTGTGCAATTGCCTGAATGTGGCCGAGCCCGCCATCGTCGCCGCGATTGCGTCGGGTGCCGGTCTGGCCGCGCTGCGATCGAACTTGAAGTGCGGCACCGAGTGCGGCTCCTGCGTCCCGGAACTGAAGCGGCTGATCGCCGGGAGCCGGGCGGCCGCGTAGGTTTCAGTGCATCGCGTGCGTCGCGGCACCGCGATGGTGCGTGCGCGCAGGGTGGCGCCATGAACGGAGGAATCAAATGCAATAAAAACAGAGCGTTGAGGAGATCGGGCTGGATGGCATGGTGTTTGCTGAATCTTGCAATGAGGAAGCCGTCATTGCGGTGAAGCGAGGCAACCCGGCAATGGGAGCCACCGCTCAGGATCGCCGCGCCGCTTCGCCTCGCACTCACCCATGATGGAGCGCCTTGAGGGCTTCGCCTGGTGTGGCTGCAAGCAGACCGAATGCAACGGCGTATCTCGGTCATCACATTTGGTCTTTCGTTTGGAGTGGTGAGATGGATATGAGTACGCCCATGGGCCGCGGCCCCAGGATGAAGCTCGTGATGGTCGGCAACGGCATGGCCGGGGTGCGCACGCTGGAGGAACTGCTGAAGCTCGCGCCCGACCTCTACGACATCACCGTGTTCGGCGCCGAGCCGCATCCCAATTACAACCGCATCCTGCTGTCGCCGGTGCTGGCCGGTGAGCAGACGGTCGACGATATCGTGCTGAATCCGCTCGACTGGTATGCGGACAACGGCATCACCTTGCACCTGGGCAAAAAGGTGGTGAAGATCGACCGCAGCGCACGTGCAGTCGAGGCCGAAGACGGCACCCGCGCCGGCTACGACCGCCTGCTGCTCGCCACCGGTTCCCATCCCTTCATCCTGCCGGTACCGGGTGCCGGCCTCGAAGGGGTGATCAGCTTCCGCGACATCGCCGACGTCGATGCGATGATCCGCGCCTCCGGCCAGTATCGCCGCGCGGTCGTCATCGGGGGCGGCCTGCTCGGTCTGGAAGCCGCCAACGGCCTGATGAAGCGCGGCATGGAGGTGAGCGTGGTGCACCTCGGCCCGTGGCTGATGGAGCGCCAGCTCGACGAGCCCGCCGCGCGCCTGCTGCAGAAAAGTCTGGAAGAGAAAGGCATGAAGTTCCTGCTGCAGAAGCAGACGGCCGAGCTCGTCAAGGGCGGCTGTCCTGGTTCGTTGCCTTCCGGCGAGGGGGAACGCGTGGCCGCGGTCAAATTCAAGGACGGCGACAGCGTGCCGGCCGATATCGTTGTCATGGCCGTCGGCATCCGCCCCAATACCGGACTCGCCGAATCCGCCGGCCTGCACTGCAAGCACGGCATCGTCGTCAACGACACCATGCAGACCTTCGACCCGCGCATCTATTCCATCGGCGAATGCGCCGCGCACCGCGGTGTCGCCTACGGACTGGTCGCGCCCCTGTTCGAGCAGGCCCGGGTGTGCGCCAACCATCTGGCACATTACGGCATCGGCCGCTACCTGGGGTCGGTGACCTCGACCAAGCTCAAGGTCACCGGCATCGACCTGTTTTCCGCCGGCGATTTCATCGGCGGCGAGGGAACCGAATCGATCCTCTATTCCGACCCCATCGGCGGCGTCTACAAGAGGCTCGTCATCAAGGATAACAAGCTGGTCGGCGGCGTGATGGTCGGCGACACTGTCGACGGTGCCTGGTATTTCTCGCTGCTGCGCGACGGCAAGGACGTGTCGGAACTGCGCGACCACCTGATGTTCGGCCAGGACCACTGCGGCAATCTCGGCCACCAGGGCATCAACAAGGCAGCGACGATGACCGACGACATGGAGGTGTGCGGCTGCAACGGCGTGTGCAAGGGCGACATCGTCAAGGCGATCCGCGAGAAAGGCCTGTTCACGCTGGAGGATGTGAGGAAGCACACCAAGGCATCCTCCTCGTGCGGCTCGTGCACCGGCCTGGTCGAGCAGATTCTCGCGGTGACCGCGGGCGGCGATTACTCGGCCGCGCCGAAGGCCAGGCCGGTATGCGGCTGCACCGACTACACCCACGAAGCCGTGCGGGCGGCGATCCGGCAGAACAGGCTGCTGACGATTCCGCAGGTAATGAACTTCATGGAATGGCGCACGCCCAACGGCTGCGCCTCCTGCCGCCCGGCGCTCAACTATTACCTGATCTCCACCTGGCCAGGCGAAGCGGAGGACGATCCGCAGTCGCGCTTCATCAACGAACGCGCCCACGCCAACATCCAGAAGGATGGCACCTATTCGGTGATCCCGCGCATGTGGGGCGGGCAGACCACGCCGGCCGAGCTGCGGCGTATCGCCGACGTTGCCGAGAAATATGCCATCCCTTCAGTGAAGGTCACCGGCGGGCAGCGCATCGATCTGCTGGGGGTGAAAAAGGAGGATCTGCCGAAAGTGTGGGCCGACCTCGATATGCCGTCCGGCCATGCCTACGGCAAGGCGCTGCGCACGGTGAAGACCTGCGTTGGCAGCGAGTGGTGCCGTTTTGGCACCCAGGATTCGACGCAGATGGGAATCGACCTGGAGAAGGTGTTCTTCAAGATGTGGGCGCCACACAAGGTCAAGCTCGCGGTATCCGGTTGTCCGCGCAACTGCGCCGAAGTCGCGATCAAGGACGTCGGCATCATCGGCGTCGATTCCGGCTGGGAGATCTACGTCGGCGGCAACGGCGGCATCAAGACCGAGGTCGCACAGTTCCTGGTCAAGGTAAAAACTCCCGACGAAGTACTTGAATACACGGGGGCGTTCCTGCAGCTGTATCGCGAGGAGGCGCACTATCTCGACCGCACCGTGCACTACATCGAGCGCGTCGGCCTCGACACGGTGAAAAAGAAAATCCTCGACGACAACGAAGGCCGGCACGCGCTGTACGAACGCCTGATGTTCGCGCTGTCGGTCGAACGCGATCCGTGGGTCGAACGCGCCAAAGAGGGCAAGCTCAAGCATGAATTCGAAACCGTCGACGCATAAGGAAGCGACATGAACCAATGGACCGACATCCTGGGTGTGAGCGACATTCCCCGACTCGGCGCGCGCGTGGTGCGCCATGGCAGTCTCGACATCGCTGTGTTCCGTAACGCCGAAGACGAAGTATTCGCACTGGAAGACCGCTGCCCCCACAAGGGCGGCCCGCTGTCGCAGGGCATCGTCCACGGCAGGAAAGTCGCCTGCCCGATGCACAACTGGAACATCGAACTCGATTCCGGCCGCGCCGTCGCGCCGGACCAGGGCTGCGCGCGCGAATTTCCCGTCAAGGTTGAAGGCGAGCGGGTGTGGCTCGACCTGTCCTCGGTCAACGTTGCTGCGGCTTGACGCAGAAACTTCGCGTCACAAAACGATTCGCAAGGCCCCCGTCCGAACTTGAGCGGGGATTTTTTCCCGGCTCTCGGTGATCCATGCTCGTCCGCATAGACCGTGGTGAACGCCGCGCCGAGCAGGAAAATCTGCGCAGCGAGCCCGTGGCGGCGAAGGATTCGGTTATGGCGCTCTTGCCCGGATGCAGCCCGATCAGCAACTTGCTCACCTCGAACAGCAGGGCGGTGGCCAGGGTGCCGACCCGGTTCGGCTGAGACTTGATGACTCCCGGTCTGCTGCCGGTTTCACTGGCGCTTTGTGAAGGTCTATGAAATCGGAGGGAATTCAGCGCGACAAGACGGTGATTCAGCCGCGAATCCAAGACTGCAACGGTCGAAGCTGGTCACTGGGCGCGGCGCGGGCTACACGACGAAAGCGTGAGGCGGCGATCGAGCCGGTGGCGTGCGGTGTGGCGATCCGCGACGTGGGTGCCCACGACGAAACAGGGGGGCAGGGCTTCGCTCCAGGCAAGAAGTGCGCACCCCCGATATTGGGCACTATTTTCAGGCGGCGTGTCGATTATGCCGGTGCCCGTACGTCGTAAGGACAAGCCGACGGAATCCATTCGTTGCTGCGATTACACGGGAGATCGCCATGCGTTACATGATCATTGTCAAGGCCACATCGGAAACGGAGGCCGAAACCATCCCGGTTGCGGCCGATCCGCAATTGCTGGCCGAGATGGCCGACTACCATGAGCAATTGATGAAGGCCGGCGTGCTGCTTGACGGCTCCGGCCTCAAGCCGAGCTTGCAGGGCTGGCGCATCCGCTATGACGGCGATACGCGCACCGTCATCGACGGTCCCTTCGCCGAAACAAGGGAGCTGATTGCCGGCTACACCCTGATCCAGGTGAAATCGCGCGCGGAGGCGATGGAATGGGCACGCCGCTTTCCCAATCCGGCCGGGCGAGGCAAACCGGCCGAAATCGAGGTGCGGCCACTGTACGAGCTCGATGACTTCGGGCTGTCGCCGGAAGTCGAGCGCATGAAACAGATGGCGCTGGACGGCGGAAATGCCGCCTGAGTCCGGATATTTCAAGGAGAAACGACATGAACAACCCCGTCATCTGGTTCGAACTCTACGTCGACGACATGCCCCGTGCGCGTGTCTTCTACGAGCGCATGCTGGGCGTGACGCTGGAAAAACTGAACAGCCCGGATAGCCTCGCCGGCATCGAGCTGTGGGCCTTTCCCATGGCCATGGATCGCGGCGGCGCCGGCGGCGCGTTGGTGAAGAGGACGGGCGTGCGCCCGGGCGGCGGCGGTACGCTCGTCTATTTCGCCTGCACGGATTGTGCGGTCGAGGCACAGCGCGCCGTCGAAGCCGGCGGTAGCCTGTTCCGAGGGAAGATGCCCATCGGCGAATACGGCCACATCGCGCTCGTCCACGACACCGAGGGCAATCTTGTCGGCCTGCATTCGATGCAATGAGCGCGCCATGGAGTGGAAATCACTTCCAGACCCCGAGGATGCTGCAATGAGATACATGTTGATGATCGTCGAGCCGCGCGGCCAGCGCGATACCCGCAGCGAGGACGATGGCCGCGCGCGCTACGCCGAGATGATCGAATTCGGTCAGGGGTTGGCCGCGCGCGGGCAATTGCTGGCAAGCGAATCGCTGCGCCCGGACAGCCATGGCGTGCGCGTGCAGCGACGCGATGCTCAGACGAGCCTGATCGACGGCCCCTTCGCCGAAGCGCGCGAAATGGTCGGCGGCTTCTATCTGATCGAATGCGCGAGCCGCGACGAGGCCGTGCGGATCGCGGAAAACTGCCCCGCCGCGCGCTTCGCCACCGTCGAGGTGCGCGAGTGCGCGCCGTGCTATGTCAAATGAAAGGAGTCCTGCAATGAGCCCGATCCCGAAAAACACCCTCTGCCTCTGGTACGACTGTGAGGCCGAAGCCGCCGCGCGCTTCTACGCCGCGACCTTCCCCGATTCGTCGCTGGATGAAATCTGGCATGCCCCGGCGGATTACCCAGGCGGGACTGCCGGACAGGTGCTCACCGTGCGCTTCACCGTGCTCGGCATCCCCTGCATCGGCCTCAACGGCGGCCCGGCGTTCCCGCACACCGAGGCTTTTTCGTTCCAGGTCGCCACCGACTCGCAGGAAGAAACCGACCGTTACTGGAACGCCATCGTCGGCAACGGCGGCAAGGAAAGCGAATGCGGCTGGTGCAAGGACCGCTGGGGCGTGAACTGGCAGATCACCCCGCGTGCGTTGACCGACGCGATGGCCGCCGGCGGCGATGAAGCCCGGCGCGCGTTCGCGGCGATGATGACGATGCGAAAGATCGACATCGCCACGATCGAGGCGGCGCGCCGTGGCTGAGATTTCTGGCGTTCGAGCGGAGCATTCGGCATGCAGGTCGGCAGGCCCTATGTTGCTACCTTGCGGGCGAGTGTGGAACTCGCGATACCGGGCGAGACACCCCCATCCTTGAGGAGTCCTTCATGAAAGTGACCGTCGAGCCACGTTTCCGGTCGAACATCAGCGCGCGGGCTGGCAGGCGATCCTCGGCAACCTCGCGCGCCGCCTGGCGACGCGCTGATCCCCTTTCCAACAAGGAGAGCGAACCATGAGCCGCATCCGTATCCTGGTGGGAACGCGCAAGGGCGCGTTCATCCTCACGTCCGACGCCGCCCGCCGCGGCTGGCAGATGAGCGGGCCCTTTTTCGGCGGTTGGGAAATCTTTCATGTCGCGGGCTCGCCTGCGACTCCGGACCGGCTTTATGCCTCGCAGACCAGCAGCTGGTTCGGCCAAGTGATCCAGTGTTCCGACGACGGCGGCGCGACCTGGAATCCGGTCGGCAACGATTTCCGCTACGTCGGCGACCCCGGCACGCACCTCCATTACGACGGCACGCCGAAACCCTGGGCGTTCAAGCGCGTGTGGCATCTGGAGCCTTCGCCGGCCGACCCCGACACGGTCTACGCCGGCGTCGAGGATGCCGCGCTGTTCCGCTCGACCGACGGCGGGCTGACCTGGCAGGAACTGCCCGCCCTGCGCGAACAGCAGGGCGCGAAATGGATGCCGGGCGCCGGCGGCATGTGCCTGCACACGATCCTGATCGATCCGGTGAATCCGCAGCGGATGTTCGTGGCGATCTCGGCGGCCGGCGCGTTCCGCAGCGACGACGGCGGCGCGAGCTGGAAGCCGATCAACCGCGGCCTGCATTCGCAGTACATCCCCGAACCGGAAGCCGAAGTCGGCCACTGCGTGCACCGCATCGCGATGCATCCGGCGCGGCCCGGGACGCTCTTCATGCAGAAGCACTGGGATGTGATGCGCAGCGACGACGCCGGCGAGTCGTGGTTCGAGGTCAGCGGCAACCTGCCCAGCGACTTCGGCTTCGCCATGGCGGTGCACGCGCACGAACCCGATACCGTCTACGTCGTGCCGATCCAGAGCGATTCCGAGCATTACCCGCCCGAGGGCAAGCTGCGCGTCTATCGAAGCAAGAAAGGCGGCAACGATTGGGACGCGCTGACCGACGGCCTGCCGCAGCAGCATTGCTACGTGAACGTGCTGCGCGATGCGATGGCGGTCGACGCGCTCGATCCCTGCGGCGTGTATTTCGGCACCACCGGCGGCCAGGTCTACGTCTCGGCCGACGCGGGCGACCACTGGCAGGCGATCGTACGCGACCTGCCGGCCGTGCTGTCGGTCAGCGTGCAGACGCTGCCCTGATCATGGCCACGGTGCGTGTCATCCTGCCGTATCACCTGTACACGCTGGCGCACAGCGATGCCGAGCTCGAACTCGACGTCCCCGGCGCGGTCACGCTCGCCGCCGTGCTCGACGCGCTCGAAGCGGCCTACCCCATGCTCGCCGGTGCCGTGCGCGACCGCGCGACGGGGCAGCGCCGGCCGCTGGTGCGTTTCTATGCCTGCCAGGACGATTGCTCGAATCTGGCGATGGGAGCGCTGCTGCCCGAAGCCGTCGCCACAGGCCGCGAGCCGCTGATCGTCGTCGGCGCCATCGCAGGCGGTTGAAGCGCCAGAACGATGCAGCACACAGAAAACGCACCTCTCGCTGTCGAATTCGTCCGTTCCCGCGCGTCGTAGAGATGACCCCGCAGTCGGGGCAACCCTGGAGGCCTCCATGCCCACGATCACGCCTTTCCTGTGGTTCGACGGCCAGCCTTTTACCGCGCTCAACGGCGGACCGGTTTTCCAGTTCAGTCCCGCCGTATTTTTCGTCATACACTGTAAAACGCAGGCCGAGGCCGATCATTACTGGGAGAAGCTCGGCATCGCCGCGCTCGAACGCGCGGCAGAAGCTTGAGGATGCAGCCATGAAATTCATTTGCCTGATTTGCGCCGAACAGATGATGGAACACCTCGAACCCGCCGACGCGGCAGGGCATTTCGCCGAGTACGCCGCGTTCACCGAGGCGATCAAACGCGAGGGTCATTTCGTTTCCGGCAACCGCCTGACCCCGCCCGGCACGGCGAAAACCGTGCGCGTGCGCGGCGGCCAGGCGCACGTCACCGACGGGCCGTTCGCCGAAACACGGGAAATGCTCGGCGGCTACTACCTGATCGACGCGCCGGACATGGACGCGGCGCTCGTGATCGTTGCCCGCATCCCCGGCGCGCAGCGCGGTTGCGTGGAGGTGCGGCCGATCGCGGACGATGCGCCGACGCGCGCGCTGGGGTTGGCTGATCGACCGCTGTGAATTTGAGATGAAACCGGCACGAAGCAGCCTCAGCCCGCTCAAGACGCAGGCCGAGAAAGGAGACTGGACATGGTCAAGCAAATTTTCGTCAACCTGCCCGTGGCCGACCTGAAAGCGTCCATCGCTTTCTTCACTCGGCTCGGCTTCAGCTTCAACCCGGACTTCACCGACGACACCGCGACCTGCATGATCGTCGGCGAGCACATCTACGCCATGTTGCTCACGCGCGAACGCTTCGCCGGCTTTGCCCCGCATCCGCCCGCCGACGCGCGTGCCGCCACCGAAGTGCTGCTGGCGCTGCAACTCGACAGCCGCGCGGCGGTGGATGCGATGGTGAAGGAGGCGGTGGCTGCCGGCGGCAACACCTACAACGCGCCGCAGGATCACGGTTTCATGTACCAGCACGGCTTCCAGGATCCGGACGGACACGTCTGGGAGGTGTTCCAGATGAATCCTCGAGGCGAGACGGTGTGACGGCGCAGGCGGCGGTCGCCGACACCCTGGCGGCGATCTGGCATATCGAGTCGGCCAAGGTGATCGCCGCCGTCGCGCGGCTCACGCGCGATCTCGGGCTGGCCCAGGAATGCGCGCAGGATGCGCTGGTCGCAGCGCTGGAACACTGGCCGGTCGAAGGCGTGCCGGACAATCCCGCCGCCTGGCTGACC
>DAOMWT010000106.1:0-8758 GCA_035436705.1 Thiobacillus sp.
CCAGGTCCTGCGAGCGGGCCGCACGGTCGGGCGACGCGGCGCAGGTCGACGCAGCCTGCGAGCGTGCCGTCCGCGCCTTCCGGCAGGAACTGGATCCGCACTTCCGCACCGAGGAACACGCGCTGCTGCCGCTGCTGCGCAGCGCCGACACCCAGTCGCTCGTGCAGCGCACGCTCGAAGACCATCGCCTGCTGCGCGGGCTGCTCGATGACCTGCAGCGCAACGATGCCGGGGCTCTGGCGCGCTTCGGCGAACATCTCGCCGCCCATGTGCGGTTCGAGGAGCGCGCGCTCTTCGCGGCGATCGAAAGCCTGCTTTAGGGCGTCGGCCCGGGGCGCCGCGCCCGTAGGCATGAAAAAAAGCGCCCGCAGGCGCTTTAAAGGAGGAGTCCGGGGAAAATCATTTGAGCTTCTTGATGCCCATCAGACCGAGCACGTATTTTTCGTACAGCGGTTCGGTCGAGCCTTTTTTCATTTTGCGCATGAAGTATTTTTCGAACGCAACCTTGGCCAGGTGCACCCATTTGCCTTCCTTGAACCAGTTGACGTTGCGAGGCGGAATCTGCGGCAGCGCAACAAAGGCCGCCCCGGTGTCGCCGAAATCGGCCAGGCAGATGGCATTCCAGGTGGCTTTCTCGGTCGGTACGCGGCCGTCCAGCACGGCGCGGATATTGTGCGCCGTCGCGGTGACCATGGATTCGATCATGTAGCCGGTTTTCGGCGTGCCGGTCGGCACCGGCGTGGCCTCGACCGGCGGAATGGCGACGCAGACGCCCACCGAATACACATTCTGGAATGTGGCATTGCGCTGGAAGGCGTCGACTGTGATGAAACCGCGCGGATTGGTCAGCCCCTCGATGCCGAACACGGCGTCGATGCCCTTGAATGCGGGCAGCATCATCGAGTAGGCGAACGGCAATTCATGTTCCTTGACGACCTCGCCTTTTTCGTTGTGTTCGGCGACGAACATCTTGCCAGCTTCGACCTTGCTGACCTTGGCGTTGCAGATCCACTTGATGTGGCGGTCGCGCATCACGGATTCCATCATGCCCTTGGAGTCGCCGACGCCGCCCAGCCCCAGGTGGCCGATGTAGGGCTCGGCGGTGACGTAGGTCATGGGCACGCGGTCGCGGATTTTGCGCCGCCTGAGGTCGGTGTCCATGATCATGGCGAATTCATACGCCGGCCCGTAGCACGACGCCCCCTGCACGGCGCCGACCACGATCGGCCCGGGCTCCTGCACGAAGCGTTCCCAGGCCTGGCCCGCGGCGACGGCGTGTTCGACCTGGCACACCGACTGGGTATGCCCTTCCGGGCCCAGCCCGGGGATTTCGTCGAACGCCAGCTTGGGTCCGGTCGCGATGACGAGAAAGTCGTAGTCCACCACCCTGCCATCGGTGAGTTCGACCTGATTGCGCTCGGGGTGCACGCGCGCGGCGCCGACCGGGATGAAATCGATGCCTTTTTTGTTGAGGTAGGGCGCGGCCGGCAGGGTGATGTCGTCGCGCTTGCGCCAGTTGACCCCGACCCAGGGGTTGGACGGCGTGAACTGGAAATACGGCAGGTTGGAAATCACGGTGACCTTGTCCTCGGTCCGCGCCTGTTCACGCATTTCGTAGGCCATCGTCATGCCGCCCACGCCCGCGCCCAAAATCACAATCTGTGCCATTACTGTCTCCTGTCGAGGTATTCCATATAGTCTAGCAACTGGATTGCAAACACCATGCCACCATTCACTGCGCCCGGACTCGGGCATGGGCAGCGCAAGTGCCATTTGACATGACCATTTTGTCATGCCACGCTCCGCGAAAGTCATGACCCGGTCACCGCCATGCCCCAGATCGAACTACAGGATCTCATCGACGCGAACGACCAGCCCTTTGTGGTGATCGATCGCGAATACCGCATCGTAGCGGCGAATCAGCGCTATGGCGAAGCCTACGGCGTGACGCCCGGCGCCATCGTCGGCCGACACTGCTATGCCGTGTCGCACCACGCATCGCGCCCCTGCCACGAAAACGGCGAACAGTGTCCGCATCAGGCCTTGTTCGATCACGGTGAAGCGGTCGAGGTGCTGCATACCCATTTCCATGCCGGCGACCAGCCCGAGCGCACCCGCATCCGCGGGCATGCCCTGCGCGGCGTGAATGGCGAGCGCTATCTTGGCGAACAGCTGTTCCCGCTGGAGGCCAGCGTCGGCACCGACTGCGATGCCATGCAGATGGTGGGGCAGTCCCCGGCGTTTCTGGCCTGCGTGGACAATCTCGCGCGGGTGGCCGACAGCGAGGCCTCGATCCTGCTGTATGGCGAGAGCGGGGTGGGCAAGGATCTCGCCGCGCGTTTCATTCATGCCAGTTCGACGCGAGCCGGCGGCCCTTTCATCGTGATCAACTGCGCCGCCGTGCCGGAAACCCTGTTCGAAAGCGAACTGTTCGGCCATGAGCGCGGTGCATTCTCGGGCAGCAACGGCCTGAAGAAAGGGCTGTTCGAACTGGCGGACGGCGGCACGCTGTTCCTGGACGAAGTCGCCGAGATTCCGCTGGGCTTGCAGGCCAAGCTGCTGCGGGTGCTGGAAACCGGCGAATTCCGCCGCGTCGGCGGCACCCATACGCTGAACGCCGACGTGCGGCTGGTATCGGCCACCAATCGCCGGCTGCTGGACGAGGTGGACGAGAAGCGGTTCCGGCTCGACCTGTATTACCGGCTGGCAGGCATCGACGTGACCCTGCCTGCGCTGCGCGAACGGCGCGAGGACCTCTCTGCGCTGGCGGCGTTTCTGCTCAAGCGCCTGGCCGGCAGCCGCCGTGCCTGCCGGCTGGATGCGACCGCGCTGGCTATGCTGCAGGCATACGAATTCCCCGGAAATGTGCGCGAACTGCGCAACCTGTTGCAGCGCGCGGTACTGACCTGCCAGGACGGGGTGATCCGCGCCGCCGACCTGCATCTGCCTGTGGCGGCACTGCCGCCGCAGCCTGGCGCGGGCACGCAGCCGCTGGCCGAGATCGAGCGCAGCCACATCCGCGCCCTGCTCGATTCGCACGCCGGCCATCGTAGCCGGGTCGCAACCGCGCTCGGCGTCACCGAACGCACGCTCTACCGCAAGCTCAAGCGCTACGGCCTGGGCTAGCTGTGCCGAGATGTCGGGGCCGGATCAGTCGGCCAGGCTGACGAAGCGGGCCTGCCCTAAAGGATTCCGGCCCACGATGGGCTAACGTCCGTGTGGAGCCTTGTACGCCAGTTCGGCCGCGCGCACGATGGCGCGCGCCTTGTTGAGCGTTTCCATCCATTCGTTGTCGGGCACCGAATCGGCGACGATGCCGGCGCCCGCCTGCGCGTACAGCATGCCGTCCTTGACCACCGCGGTGCGGATGGCGATCGCCAGGTCCATGTCGCCGTTGAACCCCAGATAGCCGACCGCGCCGGCATAGATGCCGCGCTTGCTGGGTTCCAGTTCGTCGATGATTTCCATCGCCCGCACCTTGGGAGCGCCCGACACAGTGCCTGCCGGGAAGCTGGCGCGCAGCACGTCGAGCGCGGAAAGGCCGGGCCTCAGCTTGCCCTCGACGTTGGAGACGATGTGCATGACGTGCGAATAGCGCTCGATCTGCATGTTCTCGGTGACGCGGACCGAACCGGTGACAGCGACGCGCCCGGTGTCGTTGCGCCCCAGATCCAGCAACTGCAGGTGCTCGGCGCACTCCTTGGGATCGGCCAGCAGTTCCTCGGCCAGACGCTGGTCGTCCTCGCGCGTGAGGCCGCGCGGGCGGGTTCCGGCAATCGGCCGCAGGGTGACGTTGTCGCCTTCGAGCCGCACCAGGATTTCCGGCGACGAACCGACGATGTGGAAACCGCCGAGATCGTAGAAGAACATGTAAGGCGACGGATTCAGGCTGCGCAGCGCGCGGTAGAGCGACAGCGGCGAGGCGGCGAACGGCCGCACCATGCGCTGCGACAGCACCACCTGCATGACATCGCCGGCGGCGATGTAGTCCTTGGCTTTCTGTACCGCCGCCTTGAACTCGGCCTCGCCGAATTCGGATTCCGGTTCGGCGACACCGGCGGGCGGCTCGGCCGGCAGCGCCACCGGCACGCGCAGCTTCTCGGCCAGTTCGGCGAGACGAAGATGACCCTGCACATAGGCATCCTGCTGCATCGGATCGGCATGGGTGATGAGATAGAGCTTGCCGGCAAGGTTGTCGAATACCGCCAGCTCCTCGGTCAGCATCAAGAGGATGTCCGGCGTATGCAGCACGTCGTCCTTGTGCCTGTCGGCCAGCCGCTTCTCGATGTAGCGAATGGTGTCGTAGCCGAAGTAGCCGGCCAGTCCGCCAGTGAAGCGCGGTAGCCCGGCCACCGGCGCGGCCTTGAAACGCGCCTGGAAATCGGCGATGAAAGCCAGCGGGTCGGGCAGGCTGTGCTCCTCGACCACCTGGCCGTCGGTTTCCACCGTCAGCAGGTGGGCGCGAACCCTGAGGATGGTGCGCGCCGGCAGGCCGATGAAGGAGTAGCGTCCGAAACGCTCGCCGCCCACCACCGATTCGAGCAGGTAGGCATAGGGCGCATTGGCCAGCTTGAGGTAGACCGACAGCGGCGTTTCCAGATCGCCGGGCATCTCGCGCACCAGCGGAATGCGGTTGTAGCCCTGGCGGGCGAGTTCGAAAAATTCTTGTTCAGTCATTTTTCAGGGGTCAGGATCCAGGATTCAGGGGTCAGGGAAAAGCGCGTCATGCGCCCGATCAAGACCAGCGCCGCCATCGGCGGCACGCCCCCTGAATCCTGATCCCTGAATCCTGACCCCTGAACATCACGCCTTCACCACCATCTTCGCCGCTTCAGCCAGCGTCGGCACCACCGCGTCGAGATCGAGCTCGGCGACCGGACGGCCGCGGTTGTAGCCGTAGGGCACGCAGAACACCGGACTGCCCGCAGCGCGCGCGGCCTGGGTGTCGTTGAGCGAGTCGCCGATCAGGAGCAGTTCTGCCGGCTTCACCTTGAACACCTCGCAGGCATGCAGCAGTGGCAGCGGATCGGGCTTGCGCTTCGGCAGCGTGTCGCCGGACAGGATCAGCTCGAAATAATCGAACAGACCGGTGTCCTTCAGCAGCGGGTGGGTGAACGCTTCGGCCTTGTTGGTGATGCAGGCAATGTGCACGCCCATCGCCTTGAAGGCGTCGAGGCCTGCGACCACGCCGTCGAACGGGCGCGAATGCAGCGACACGTGCTCACCGTAATGCTTCTGGTAGGAGGCGATGGCCTGTTCGAACAGCGCCGCATCGGGCTCGGCATCCATGTTGCCGGTGAGCACGCGCTTGACCAGCCGCGACACGCCATTGCCGATGTAGGTGGAAATCGTTTCCGGCGATGGGCAGGGGCGGCCGAGGTCGGCCATCATCAGTGCGGCGGCATGCGCCAGATCCGGAGCGGTGTCGAGCAGGGTGCCATCGAGATCGATGACGACGGCTTTGATGGGGAGAGGAAAGTTTTTCATTTCAGGTGCCAGGATTCAGGGATCAGGATTCAGGGGTTGTGCGGCCTGCGGCCGTGCATTTTCAAAGGTGCGGGGCACAAAGCCCCCTGACCCCTGATCCCTGGCCCCTATGCTTCAGACTTTAGCCAATTCCGCGCGCATGGCGGCAATGATGCTGTTGTAGCGCTGCGGGTCGCTGTCCTTGGCGGCGCCGAACACGGCCGAACCGGCGACAAAGGTGTCGACGCCAGCCCTTGCAACCTCGGCGATGTTGGCGGGGCCGACGCCGCCGTCGATTTCGATGTTCACGCTGAGGCCGCGATCATCGATCATCTTGCGCACGGCGCGTGCCTTGTCGAGCACGTAGGGAATGAATTTCTGGCCGCCGAAGCCGGGGTTCACCGACATCAGCAGCACCATGTCGAGCTTGTCCAGCGTGTATTCCAGCACGTCGAGCGGGGTGGCGGGGTTGAACACCAGGCCGGCCTTGCAGCCGTTTTCCTTGATCAGGCCGATGGTGCGGTCGATGTGCTCGGACGCTTCCGGATGGAAGGTAATGTAGGTCGCTCCCGCTTTCGCAAAATCGGGAATGATGCGGTCGACCGGCTTGACCATCAGATGCACGTCGATCGGCGCGGTGACGCCGTGCTTCCTCAGCGCTTCGCATACCAGCGGGCCGATGGTGAGGTTGGGTACATAGTGGTTGTCCATCACGTCGAAGTGGACGATGTCGGCGCCGGAGGCGAGCACGTTGTCGACTTCCTCGCCGAGCCGGGCAAAGTTGGCGGACAGGATGGACGGGGCGATGCGGTACGTCATGGGAAGCTCCGGGATTTTTGGGAAAACCCGGCCATTTTAGCAGCCCGCCACGTCATTGCGTTACACTCCAGGCATCCCGTATCCGTCGAGCATGCCCGTGGCCGAAGGCAAAAAATACCATATCAGCGTCAACGTCAACACGACCTATCTGGCCGAACAGAGCGATCCTTCGGCCGACCGTTACGTGTTCGCCTACACCATCACCATCGCCAACACCGGCACCGTGGCCGCGCAACTGATTTCGCGCCACTGGATCATCACCGATGCCGAGAACGTCACCCAGGAAGTCAAGGGCCTCGGCGTGGTCGGCGAACAGCCCCTGCTGCGGCCGGGCGAGAGCTTCGAGTACACCAGTGGCACTGCGCTGGCAACGCCGGTCGGCACCATGCGCGGCAGCTATCAGATGGCGGCTGAGGACGGCAACAAGTTCGACGCCGAAATCCCCCAGTTCACACTGGCGATGCCGAGGGTGCTTCACTAAAAAGGCGGTGGCGCAGCCCGGCCATCCCCTTGGATCTTGAATCCTGCGCCCGGGCTTTATTTTTTCATCGTCCACCACACGATGAACAGCAGCAGTCCGAGCGCGATTCCCGCCTCCAGCAGCAGCCAGCCCAGCCCCTGGGTCTCCATTAAACCCGTCTCTCCATTGTTATACTCGGCGCATGTTTTTGATGTGGCCATCTTCACCCGTGATGCTGTTACGCGCAAGCCCGTGGCTGTTCGCCCTGCTGTTGTCGGCCTGTGCGGTGCAGCCGCCGGTGGTGCCGCCCGTTCCTCCGGAGCCGGCACCGGCGCCAGCCCCGGTGCCCGCGCCGCAACCCGAATCCGCTCCACCCTCCGTTCTGATCCCGGTTCCGGCTGTGGCCTACCCCACGCTCAGACCGGTGGACTGGGCGGCCGTGGCCTTCTGGCAGGACGACAGGACCGGCGAAGCCTGGGCCGCCTTCCTGCGCAGCTGCGCCACGCTCGGCAAGCGCACCGCGTGGCAAGCGGTCTGCGCTGAAGCCACCTCGATGGCCGCGCCGGACGACGCCGCCGCGCGCGCCTTTTTCGAGCAGCGCTTCCAGCCCTACCAGGCCAGCCAGGAAGACGGCAGCACCGAAGGCATGATCACCGGCTACTACGAGCCCCTGCTGAAGGGCGACCGCGTGCGTACCGCGCGGGCGCGCTTCCCGCTCTACGCCGCCCCCGACGATCTCATCACGGTGGATCTCGCCAGCGTCTACCCCGAACTGAAGAACCTGCGCCTGCGCGGGCGGCTGGCCGGCAACAAGCTGGTGCCCTACCCCACCCGCAAGGAAATCGAGGCGGCCAGCGGCAACGGCTTCAAGGGCAGGCCGATTGCCTGGGCGGAAGACCCGGTGGAGCTCTTTTTCCTGCAGATCCAGGGCTCGGGCCGCATCGAGCTGCCGGACGGCTCGCGCCTGCGCGTCGGCTACGCGGACCAGAACGGCCACCCCTATCAATCGATCGGCAAGCTGCTGGTCGAGCGCGGCGAACTGAAGCTCGAACAGGCCTCGATGCAGGGCATCAAGGACTGGGGCGCGAAGAATCCCGACAAGCTGCCGGAACTGCTCGCCAGCAACCCCAGTTTCGTATTCTTCCGCGAACTGCCCAACGGCCTGCCCGGCCCGCTCGGCGCGCTCGGCGTGCCGCTCACCGGCGGCCGCTCGATCGCCGTCGACCCGCGCTTCATTCCGCTCGGCGCACCGGTCTTTCTCGCCACCACCCAGCCCAATTCGCCGCTGCCGCTGAACAAGCTGGTGATGGCGCAGGATACCGGCGGCGCCATCCGCGGCGGCGTGCGCGCCGATTTCTTCTGGGGCTTCGGCAGCGCGGCGGGTGAACTCGCCGGCCGCATGAAACAACGCGGCCGCATGTGGGTGCTGCTGCCGAAGGACTTCCCCCTGACCACCGTCCGCCGCTGAGCGCGGCGGTTGCGATCGACCGGCTTTATTCATCCCGCGAGGGGCAGCTGCCGCCTGCTTGACCCTCCCATCATGGCAAGGTTTATATTGTCAGCATCAGCCTCAACCGGGAATCCACGATGACCCCCTCCACCTCCTCCCCGCTCGCCGTCGGCATCCAGGGCATGACCTGTGCCAGTTGTGCGACGCGAGTGGAAAAAGTGCTCAAGCAACTGCCGGGCGTGACGGGCGCCACGGTGAATCTGGCGACCGAAACCGCGACGATCACGGGCGCGACCGATGCAGCGTCGGTTCAGCGCGCCATCGAGCAGGCCGGCTTCAGCGTGCCGACCGAATCGCTAACCTTCGACATCACCGGCATGACCTGCGCGAGCTGCTCGGCGCGGGTGGAAAAGGCGCTCGGCAAAGTGCCTGGCGTACTTGATGCCAGCGTCAACCTGGCCACCGAGCAGGCGACGGTCGAGGTGGCGCAGGGCACGTCAGCCGCCGCGCTGATCGCCGCGGTGGAGCGTGCCGGCTATGGCGCGCAACGGCCGCAGGCGGCA
>DAOMWT010000107.1:0-8718 GCA_035436705.1 Thiobacillus sp.
GACGGCGCCTTCGCCCCGCTCGCCCCGGCGCTGGCGACGCTGCACCGCAGCCTCAAGCAGCGCTTCGACCCCAGTGGCATCCTCAACCGCGGCCGGCTCTACCCCGACTTCTGACATGCAGACCCAGATCGCCGATTCCTACCGCAACACCCCCGATGGCGACGTCGCCGAGCGCATCCTGCGCAGCTGCGTGCATTGCGGCTTCTGCCTCGCCACCTGCCCCACCTACCAGGTGCTCGGCAACGAACTCGACTCGCCGCGCGGCCGCATCTACCTGATGAAGCAGGTGCTCGAAGGCGCGACGCCGACGGCCAAGACCCAACTGCATCTGGACCGCTGCCTGACCTGCCGCAACTGCGAGACCACCTGCCCGTCAGGCGTCGAATACGGCAAGCTGCTCGACATCGGCCGCCACATCGTCGAGGAGAAGGTCGGCCGCAGTCCCTTCGAAAGCGCCGCGCGCGCGGCCCTGAAGACCGGCCTCGGCACCTCCCCGCTGTTCAACGGCGCACTCAGGCTCGGCCAGAGCGTGCGCGGCCTCCTGCCGGATTTCCTGAAGGCGCGGATTCCGCCCGCCGAGCACGCCGGCGCGTGGCCCGCACCGCGCCATCAACGCCGCATGCTGGTATTGCAGGGCTGCGTGCAGCCCGGCCTCAAGCCCAACATCAACGCCGCCGCCGCGCGCGTGCTCGACCGCATCGGCGTCTCCCTCGTCGCCGCGGACGAGGCCGGCTGCTGCGGCGCGCTGGCGCATCATCTCAACGACATTGACGCAGGTCTTGCCGCCGCGCGCCGCAACATCGACGCCTGGATCCCTCACCTCGACGCTGGGGCGGAGGCCATCGTGATGACCGCCTCCGGCTGCGGCGTGATGGTGAAGGACTACGGCTGGCTGCTGCGCGGCGACGCCGCGTATGTGGACAAGGCCGCGCGGGTTTCCGCCGCGACGCAAGACCTTTCCGAAACCCTCGTTGGCGAAGCGGCCGCGCTGAAGTCCCTCGCGCCTCGCGCTTCGCGCCTCACCCGGAAACGCATCGCCTACCATCCGCCCTGCACCCTGCAGCACGGGCAGAAGCTCGCCGGCGGCGTCGAGGCGCTGTTGTCCGACGCCGGATTCGAACTCACGCCGGTGGCGGAAAAACACCTGTGCTGCGGCTCGGCCGGCACCTATTCGATCCTGCAGCCGCAGATCGCCAACCAGCTCAAGGCGCGCAAACTCGGCCATCTGCAGGCCGGCGGCCCCGAACAGATCGCCACCGCCAACATCGGCTGCCTCGCCCATCTGCAATCGGGCAGCCCGATCCCGGTGCGGCACTGGGTGGAACTTCTGGACGAGGCGCTGGCCGCATCCTGAACACCCTCAAGGAGATGCGCCATGATTTTCAAGCAACTGTTCGAACCCGTTTCCAGCACCTACACGTACCTCATCGGTTGCGAGGAAACCGGCCAGGCGCTGCTGATCGACCCGGTGCTGCCGACCTGGGAACGTGACCTCAGCGAGGTCGATAAGCTCGGCCTCAAGCTCGCGTTCACGGTGGAGACGCACATCCACGCCGACCATATCACCTCGGCGAAGAAGCTGAAGGAGGTAGCCGGCAGCCGCATCGCCGGCCCCGCGCTCGATGCGCTGGCGTGCACCGACATCGGCATCGTCGACGGCGTGCCGTTCAAGATGGGCTCGGTCGAGTTGACGCCGATCCACACCCCCGGCCATACCGACAACCACTTCGCCTATGCCCACGCCGGCCGGCTCTACACCGGCGACGCGCTGCTGATCGAAGGTTGCGGGCGCACCGACTTCCAGAGCGGCGATGCGGCCGCACTGTACCGCTCGGTGCGCGGCAAGCTGTTTGCCTACGACGACGACACCCTGGTCTATCCGGCGCACGACTACGAGCAGCGCCGCATCAGCACCATCGGCCAGGAAAAGGCGCGCAACCCGCGTCTGGGCGGCGAGCGCACGCTGGAAGACTTTGTAAGGCTGATGGGCGAACTGCAACTCGCCTACCCCAGGTTCATCGACTACGCCGTGCCCGGCAACCGCGACTGCGGCACCTGCCCGCCCGGGGTGCCGGAGCATTTGCAGCAGTATTGCGCGCAGATCGCAGAGAGCCGGCAAGGCTAACCGGGCTGGAGATCGTCGGGCTGGTTGAAATTGGCGAACCCGGCGGGGTCGAAGCGCACCGTCGTCGAAGCCAGCCCCGCCTGCCAGTGGCGCACCGCGCGCTCGCCACGCGCGAGAAACGCGGCCAGATTCTCGCCCTGATCGGTGCGCACGATGAAGCACGTGTGGTGCACGCGCGCGCCGTCTTCTGCCACCGCCAGCGGCACGCTTTCCAGCTGCGCCGCGCCCAGCAGGCGGATCACCAGATCGGCGGGCAGGTGCGGCGTATCGCACGGCACCACCACCAGCCAGTCCGCCTCCACCGTCTGCAGCGCCGCCAGCACGCCCGCCAGCGGGCCGGGAAAGCCGGGCAGGGGATCGGGCAGCACGCGGCGGCCGTAAGCCGCGTAGCGCTCGGCATTGCGGTTGGCGCTGATGACGATTTCCCCAACCTGCGGCGCCAGCGTGGCGAGCGCCCATTCGACCAGCGGACGACCCCGGTAATCGATCAGCCCCTTGTCGGCCCCGCCCATGCGGCGGCCTTGCCCCCCCGCCAGAATGACGGCGGCCACGCGCGCCGTTTCCCGTCCGTTAGCGGCGGACATACAGATGGAAGCGGTCCGAACGGTCGCCGGGGCGTGCGCCTTCCCACTGCTTGACCCAGACGTCCGGGACATGCGGCTCGGCCTCGCGGCGCCGGGTTTCCACCAGCAGCCAGTCGCATCCGATATCGGCTGGAGCAAGCAGGCGCCCACTGTGGTAGGCAAGCAGCAGACGCTGCTGACTGCGCACCTGATAGGTCTGGACGCAGGCGGTTTGCGGCACCCGCGCAGCCAGCGCTTCGCCCACGCCGACATAACTCAGGCGGCGGTCGAGCGGCGCCAGAAACAAGGCCATCAACAGCGTCCAGATGAAGGTCATGCCGGCGGTCCATGCCAGCATGGGCCGCAGCGGCGAACGCTGAAGGCGCGCCAGAAAGACGATCCAGGCCAGGGTAACGGCGATGCCCAGCGCCAGCGCCCATGGACGCAACTCACCAACATGGGTCATCCCCAGCTTGCCGAGCCGTACGGCCAAGCGCGCCGGACTGCCGAGATCGTGCGCGCTCCAGTAGATCCAGAACAGCAGTCCGATAAAGCCGAACAGCATGACCGCAAACCACAGCAAGGCGTTGGCCGCGCCACGCCGCAGCGTGAACAGTCCGGCGGCGCCCAGTAGCGCCAGCGGCAGCAGCAGGATGAGACCCTGCTCCTCGTCGGGATCGGCCGCCAGGGCGTACAGGCCGAGCAAGCCTGCCAGCGCCGCGACTGGCAGCACCATGCCCGGCGTACGCCATTGCCGCCGTTCCCGGTATACCGCCCACGCTGCCAGCGGCCATGCCGGCCAGGCGTACCAGCCGAGGATGCCGGGGTAATAGCCCGGCCGCAGGCTGTTGCTGCCCAGCCAGCGCTGCAGATTGAATGCGCGCATCAAGGGAATATGCTGGGTTGCCAAAAAGGCCAGCCAGGCTGCGCCGAACAACAGTGCACCGCCCACGCCCCAGGCCAGCGAACGGCGCGTCGCCGGACTACGGTACGCCGCCAGCAACAGCGGCATCAATGCCGCCAGCAACAGAAACAGCAAGGCTTCCGCCGCGCCGCCGGCCAGCAGCATCAAGACCGCGCCGCCACCCAGCACCCAGCCGCTGCGGGCATTCTGCGGCAGGCCGGCGATGCCGTACAGCATCACAGCAGCGGCGGCAAACTGGGCGGTATAGGCGTTGAGTTCGTGGCCGCGCACCAGCAGGCCCACGCAGCCCAGCAAGGTGAGCACCGCAGCCCAGCCAGCCTCGGCGCCGTAGAGCACGCGCGCCGTGCGCGCCACAAAAAACAGCGCCAGTGCGATGAACAGACCCGAAGCCAGGCGGGCGCCATCGGCCAAAGCCAGGACGGGTGAAGTGAGCCAGGCGGTTGCGGCGGCAACCCAGTAATACAGGGGCGGCGTAGCCGGGGCGGCCTGGGGCGCAGTCCCGCTTTGCAGCAGCAGCCACAGCCGGACGAAATGATCGCCGTCGCCGCCTTTCCACGGCGCATGTCCCACCAGCCCCGGCACCAGCCAGGCCGCGCACAGCAGCAACAGCCCGAGCTGCGGGAGGGTCGCTGCGCAGCAGCGGGGCACCCACCGGCGTGCTCCTTGCGGGTGGAGCGTGGTTGTTGGCGCTTCAGCGCCTTTACAACCACGGCCTACCCCTTGCGGGTGCTGAGGCGTGATCAGGCGTTTATTGAACAATTTTAAGGAGCTGCCCCGGTCTGGGCTCGCCGTCGGGGTAGAGATCGTTCAGCAGGCGCAACTGGCTTTCGGCATCGCCTTCCAATGGCGACTGCCGCGCCAGAGCCGCCATCGTGGTGCCGGATTGCGCCGTCATCAGGCGCAGCACATGGGGACGCGCCGCCTGCCGCTCCGCCGCGCCGAGCGCGTGGAAGCTGTTGATCGCCGCGCGCAGGGCGCTGCGCTCGCGCTCGTACGTGGGCTTGTCCTTGGCCATGCCTGCGATCAGGTACTGCGTGCCGTTGAACACCACGGCCGCCACCACCACCGGTTTGCCCTGCTGCGCGCCCGCCGCGAATGCGGCCGGATGGCCGCCAAGATTGCCGCTGTCGTAACGCGCGCCGGCATCCAGCTTGAGTCCTTTCTGCAGCGTCTCCAGCGGTTTGTCGCTTTTCGGCCCCTGCTGCAGCTCGACCAGCGCGTCGCCCTGGGGGCTCGTCGCCACCACCCGGTCGGGGCGATTACGTACCTGCCAGCCGGGTGGAAACTGTAGCGCCAGCCCGAGTTTTTCGTGCAGCAGGGCATTGTTGCGGATCACGCCCTGGTCGGGGCTGTCGCCAAAATACACACCGGCCATTTTCTGCAGGAAATCGTTGCGGCCGTCGCGCGGATTGGCGACGGTGTACTTGCCGGCCTCGCCCACCACCTGCTTGAGGCGCGCATCGTTGCTCGGGTGAGAGTCGAAAGTGCCGTGATAGGTGCGCGGCTGGCGGCCGCCGCGCTTGGCCTGTTCGGCGGCAAACAGCTCCTGGTTTTTCAGCACGCCGATGACCTCGATCATTGCCTGCGGGTTGTAGCCGGCCCGGGCCAGGTATTCGGCGCCGAGGCGGTCGGATTCCAGTTCGTGCTCGCGCCCGTAGCCGGCAGTCCAGGCCTGCGCCAGCGTTTGCAGCAGCGATGCGCCCGCCTGACTGTTCATCCCCGGCACCAGAATCGAGCCCAGCACCGCGCCCAGCCCTGCCGCGGTGGACGCGCTTTGCTGGCGCACCCCGTGGCGCGCGGTGACATGGCCGATTTCATGCCCCACCACCCCCGCCAGCTCGGCCTCGGAATTCAGATAGGCCATGATGCCGCGGGTGATGTAGACATAGCCGCCCGGCAGGGCGAAGGCATTGACGTCGGGGCTGTCGACCACGGTGAAATGCCATGGCAGGTTCGGCCGATGGCTCTGTTTCGCCAGCCGCTGGCCGACCTCGTCGACATAGGCCTGCAACGCCGGATTGTCCAGTGCCGCGTATTCCTTCAGCACATCCTGGTGTGCCTGCGCGCCCATCTGGACTTCCTGCTGCTCCGACATCAGCACGAAATCCTTGCCGCCCGTCACCGGATTCTGCGCGCAGTGCGCCAGCGCCAGCGCGCCGAGAACGGTCATTGCGATACGGCGGAAAGCTTGGGAAGTCACGTTTGCCTCATCCTGATCGGGGAGTGTTCAATGATACCGTCGTGTCGCCGCCAGAACGCAAAAAGCGGCCGAAGCCGCTTTCAGTCGCATCATGCACACCGTGCCGACCGGCTTACTTCATGCCATAGCGCTGGCGGAACTTCTCGACACGGCCGGCGGTGTCGACGATCTTCTGCTTGCCGGTGTAGAAAGGATGGCAGGCCGCGCAGACTTCCACGCGCAGGACTTCCTTGCCCAGCGTGGAGCGGGTTTTGAACGTGCTGCCGCAGGAGCAGGTCACGGCGACTTCCTTGTAATCGGGGTGAATGCCGGATTTCATGGCAATTCCTTAACGGGTTGAATTCGGAGAACGCGGGATTGTAGCGGAACAGCGCGCGATGCGCAAGCTGCCGGATCAGCCGCGCCGCATCGAATCGAAGAACTCGTTGTTGTTCTTCGTCGCACGGATCTTGTCGAGCAGGAATTCCATCGCTTCCATGTCGTCCATCGGGTACAGCAGCTTCCTGAGCACCCACACCTTTTGCAGGATGTCGTGCGGCATCAGCAGCTCTTCGCGGCGGGTGCCGGAACGGTTGACGTTGATCGCGGGGTACTGGCGCTTCTCGGCCATCTTGCGGTCGAGGTGGATTTCCAGGTTGCCGGTGCCCTTGAATTCCTCGTAGATGACATCGTCCATGCGGCTGCCGGTATCGACCAGCGTGGTGGCGAGGATGGTGAGGCTGCCGCCTTCCTCGATGTTGCGCGCCGCGCCGAAGAAGCGCTTGGGCTTCTGCAGCGCGTTGGCGTCGACGCCGCCGGTGAGCACCTTGCCGGAGGCCGGTTGCACGGTGTTGTAGGCGCGCGCCAGGCGGGTGATGGAATCGAGCAGGATCACCACGTCCTTCTTGTGCTCGACCAGGCGCTTGGCGCGCTCGATCACCATTTCCGCCACCTGCACGTGGCGGCTGGCAGGTTCGTCGAAGGTCGAGGCGACGACTTCGCCGCGCACGGTGCGGCTCATCTCGGTGACTTCCTCCGGGCGTTCGTCGATCAGCAGGACGAACAGCACGACTTCCGGATGGTTGGAACTGATGGCGTGCGCGATGTGCTGCAACATCACGGTCTTGCCCGACTTCGGCGGCGCCACCAGCAGGCCGCGCTGGCCCTTGCCGATCGGCGCGACGATGTCGATCACGCGGCTGGTGATGTTTTCCTCGGCCTTGATGTCGCGTTCCAGCTTGAGCGGCTTGTCCGGATGCAGCGGGGTCAGGTTCTCGAACAGGATCTTGTTCTTGCTGGCTTCGGGCGGCTCGCCGTTGATCAGGTCGAGCTTGGTCATCGCCGAATAGCGCTCGCCGTCCTTGGGGGTGCGGATCTCGCCCTCGATCTTGTCGCCGGTGTGCAGGTTGAAGCGGCGGATCTGCGACGGCGACACGTAGATGTCGTCGGTATTGGCCAGATACGAGGCCTCCGGCGATCGCAGGAAACCGAAGCCGTCCGGCAGCACTTCCAGCACGCCGTCGCCGTAGATGCTCTCACCGCGCTTGGCCAGTGTTTTCAGGATGGTGAAGATCAGTTCCTGCTTGCGAAAGCGGTTGGCATTGTCGATGCCGTTGGTGGCGGCGATTTCGAGAAGCTCGGTGATGGGTTTCTGCTTGAGTTCGGAAAGATGCATGGAAAGGGCCTGAGTGGGCTCGCTTGAAAGAGCCGGACGCGAAGGGGGAGAGAAGCCGGACGGCACTGCGGTAAGGCGGCGCGCGGGTGCGCCGTCCGGTAGGACGTTTAGATGTTGCTGTCGACGAAAGCGGTGAGTTGCGACTTGGACAAGGCGCCGACCTTGGTCGCCTCGACATTGCCGTTCTTGAAGATCATCAGGGTAGGAATGCCACGGATGCCGAACTTGGGCGGAGTGGCCTGGTTCTCGTCGATATTGAGCTTGCACACCTTGAGCTTGCCGGAATATTCCTTGGCCACTTCGTCGAGGATCGGCGAGATCATCTTGCAGGGGCCGCACCAGTCTGCCCAGTAATCCACCAGCACGGGCACGCCCGCCTGCAGGACTTCCTGTTCGAAGGAATCGTCGGATATGTAATGAACATGCTCGCTCATCGGTGAGGCTCCTATTTTGAAGTACGCGGTGGGCCGGATGCGGCCTGGACGGTTTGGGAAGGTGGTAATGCTGGAAAAATCGGTTTTGTGGCGATATGCTACATCAAAATTGCCGCCTGCAAGCATCCGGGCATTTCTCAAATCATCAGGGTAAATACGAATGACCTACGTTGTAGCCGACGCCTGTGTGAAGTGCAAATACACCGATTGTGTCGATGTCTGTCCGGTGGACTGCTTCCATGAAGGCCCCAATTTCCTCGTCATCGACCCCGAGGAGTGCATCGACTGCACCCTGTGCGTGGCCGAATGCCCGGTCGAGGCCATCTATGCCGAGGACGACGTGCCGGACGACCAGCGTGCCTACATCGCGCTCAATGCCGAGCTTGCCAAAGAGTGGAAAGTCATCATCGAACGCAAGGACCCGCCGCCCGATGCCGACGAATGGGCCGGCGTCAAGGACAAGCGCCAGTACCTGGAACGTTGAGCCGATCAACTGCAGTTGACCGCTCCCCGCGCCACCCGCCGGGCGGGCGCACCCAACCGCCGTTTTTAGATTAACTCCGGTGGGCATCGCAACGATTCTCATGGGCGGCCCGCCCATGGCGCACGCCGCCGCCCGTGCCCTGCTCGACCACCACTCCGACCGCCTGCCCGATCTCTCCGGGCTGACGGTGCTGGTTCCCAACCACCGCGCCGGACAGGATTTCGCCCGCGCGCTGGCACAGGCTGCCGGTCTGCCGGCGCTGATCCCGCCGCGCATCGCTCCGCTGAAAACCTGGGCCGAAAGCACCCTGCAAGGCACAAGCATGGCCGACGG
>DAOMWT010000108.1:0-8703 GCA_035436705.1 Thiobacillus sp.
ACTGCCCGCGCCGTGGATCGCCGATTACTGGAAGCTGTGATGCCGCAGCCCCAGCGGCCTGCACGCCGCGCAAGGCCCACAGCCCGGCAACGAAATAACTGCCGGTGATCAGCAGGGACTGGCGATGGTCGCCCTGGGTGATCCAGCTGGCTGCGCCGTAGGTCAGCGGTCCGAGGATGGACGCGAGCTTCACCGCCAGCCCCCACAGCCCGAAGAATTCGGCCTGCTGCGCGGGTGGCGCCAGCAGCCCGACCATCGCGCGCCCCGCCGACTGCGACGCCCCCATGCACAGCCCGGCCAGATTGGCCGCCACCCAGAACATGCGTTCGTCGGGCGCGCTCCAGGCGAGCAGCACCATCGCGATCCAGCCGACTAGCGTCAGCGTGATCGACCGCACATGCCCGATGCGGTCCTGCACATGGCCGAACGCGAAGGCGCCGAGCGCTGCGGTGATGTTGACCACCAGCACCAGCACGATGGTGCGCTGGGTGTCGAAGTGAAACACCTGGCTGGCATAGATCGCCGCCAGTGTGATGACCGCGGCGATCCCGGCCTGGTACAGCACGGTGCAGACGAGGAAGTGCCTGAGGTCGGGCAACCGGCTGAGATGGCCGAGGGTGTGGCGTACCTGCTGCCAGGCATTGCGCGACGTGCTGCCAGCATTCGGCGTGGCGCGCTCGTGCAGCATCAGGAGCGCGGGCAGGCTCGCCAGCATGAAGATCGCGGCGGTGATGAGCATGGAGACCGGCACGAACTCGGCCGCATCCTGTCCGCGTGCCTGCGCCCAGCCGATGTATGCGAGGCTCGCGCCGAGCGACACCAGACCGCCGACATAGCCCAGCGCCCAGCCCCAGCCCGATATCCTGCCGAGCGCGCGCGGCCGCGCCAGTTCGGGCAGGAAAGCGGCGATGAGGTTCTCGCCGGTGCCGAAGAAATAGTTGGAGAGGGCCAGCGCGGCAATCGCCAGTGCAAGCGCGCCCGGCGCGGCGAAGTAGAGCAGCGCGGTGGCGCCGACGCAGCCGAGCGTGGTCAGCCACAGCAGCGTCTTTTTCCTTGCATGGGCATCGGCCCAGGCGCCAACCAGCGGCGCGGTCAGCATGATGAGCGCGTACGAGACGGACAGCGCGAGCGTCCACGCGAAAGTCGCCCACGGCGCGTCGCCGGCGACGACCGCGACGAAATACGCACCGAACACTGCGGTGATGACGACCGTCGTGTAGCCGGAATTGGCGAAGTCGTACATCGCCCAGGCCCACACCTCGCGCCGGGACACGCCCGGTCGCAGCAGCAGCCCCGCCATCAGACAGCGTGCTCCTCGGCCTCGGCCTGCTGCTGCAGCGCCCACATATGCGCGTAGACGCCGTTCTTTGCCAGCAGTTCGGGATGCCGGCCGCGCTCGACGATGCGTCCGCCTTCCATCACCAGGATCTCGTCGGCCTCGACCACGGTGGACAGGCGGTGCGCGATGATGAGGCTGGTGCGGCTGCGGGCGATTTCCAGCAGTTCGGCCTGGATCGCCTTTTCGGTCCTGGTGTCGAGCGCCGAGGTGGCCTCGTCGAGGATGAGGATGGCCGGATTCTTCAGCAGGGTGCGGGCGATCGCCACCCGCTGCTTCTCGCCGCCGGAGAGCTTGAGCCCGCGTTCGCCCACCACCGTATCCCAGCCCTGCGGCAGACTTTCGATGAAATGCAGGATGTGTGCGGCGCGCGCGGCCTCGATCACTTCCTCTCGGCTGGCCTCCGGCCAGCCGTAGGCGATGTTGTAGTAGATGCTGTCATTGAACAGCACGGTGTCCTGCGGCACCACGCCGATGGCGGCGCGCAGGCTGTCCTGGGTGACGTGGCGGATGTCCTGGCCGTCGATGCTGATGCTGCCGGTGCCGACGTCGTAGAAGCGGAACAGCAGGCGCGCCAGCGTCGACTTGCCGGCGCCGCTGGAGCCCACCGCCGCCACCGTCCGGCCGGCGGGAATGGTGAAGCTGACGTCGTGCAGGATCGGCCGGTCGGCATTGTAGGCGAAGCTGACGCGATCGAACTTCACCTCACCCGCCGCCACGTCGAGATCGCGCGCATCGGGCCTGTCCTCGACCTCGCGCGGCCGCTGCATCAGCGCGAACATGCGCTCGACGTCGGTGATCGATTCCTTGATCTGGCGGTACATCACGCCGAGAAAGCTGAGCGGCTGGAACATCTGCAGCAGGAAGGCGTTGACCATCACCAGGTCGCCCAGCGTCAGCGTGCCCTCGACCACGCCGGCGGCGGCGCGCAGCACCATGAGCGTCACGCCGATGGCGATCACCCCGGCCTGCGCCGTGTTGAGCAGGCCCAGCGAGCGCTGCGACTTCAGCGCCATGTCCTCCCACTCGATCAGGCTGGCGTCGTAGCGCCTGGCCTCGTATTTCTCGTTGCCGAAATACTTGACCGTCTCGTAGTTCAAGAGGCTGTCGATGGCGCGCCCGTAGGCTTCGGAATCGAGCGTGTTGGCGCGGCGCACGAACTGGGTGCGCCATTCGGTGATGGTGACGGTGAAGCCGATGTAGGCGGCCAGGGTGACCAGCGTCAGCACCCCGAAAACCCAGTCGAGCTTGACGAACAGGATGCCGGCGACCATCAGGATTTCCAGCACCGTGGGAGTGATGCGGAACAACAGATAGCCGACCAGGCTGGAGAGCGCCTTGGAGCCGCGCTCGATGTCGCGGGTGATGCCGCCAGTCTGCCGCTCAAGATGGAAGCGCAGCGACAGCGCGTGCAGGTGCTTGAACACCGCCATGCTGATGCGCCGCATCGCGCGCTGGGTGACCTTGGCGAAGATCACGTCGCGCAGGTCGGCAAAGGTGGTGCTGGCGAAGCGCAACACGCCGTAGCCCAGGATCAGGGCCAGCGGGACCACCAGTTCGGGGCGCGGCCGGTCGAGCGCGTCGATGATTTCCTTCAGCACCAGCGGCACCGCCACCGACGCCAGCTTGGCGCCGATCAGCAGCGCCAGCGCCAGCAGCACGCGACCGCGGAATTCCCACAGATAGGGGAACAGCCGGCCAAGGGAGCGCAGACTGGGATCGCCGGGCGGTGGCGGTGCAGTGTGGGAATGAACGGCGGGATGCATCAGGTCGGGTAGAATCGTGGCTTGTTTTTCCCGATTTTACGTCCACGGGCGGCCGATTCCGACCCGGGCGACAGAAATAGCATGAAGCTCTACGGTATCCCCAACTGCTCCACCGTCAAAAAAGCCCGCACCTGGCTTGCCGATCACGCGCATGACGTCCCCTTTCACGACTTCAGGAAACAGGGCGTCGATGCCGCCTGGCTGCGCGAGGTCGTGGCGCAAACCGGATGGCAGGCGCTGGTCAATACGCGCGGCACCACCTGGCGCAAGCTGACGGATGCGGAAAAAGCCGCCGTCACCGACGAAGCCGGCGCCATTGCCCTGATGCTGGCCCAGCCCAGCGTGATCAAGCGCCCGGTGCTGGAGCGGGATGGCAGTTATCATGTCGGCTTTGCCGAAGAACACTATCAAGCCCTGTTCGGAGAATAAGCCTACATGGCCAATGAAACTTTCGAGCTTGCAGTCGAACTGCTGAAGCGCAAATCGCTGACCCCGGATCACGCGGGCTGCCACGATCTCATCGCCGCCCGCCTGCAGAAACTCGGCTTCCGCATCGAGCGCCACTGCCACAACGGCGTCGACAACCTGTGGGCACGCAAAGGCGACGCCGCGCCGGTGGTCTGCTTCGCCGGCCATACCGACGTGGTGCCGACCGGGCCGCTGGAACAATGGCTGTCCGACCCGTTCGAGCCGACGGTGCGCGACGGCCAGCTCTACGCGCGCGGCGCCGCCGACATGAAGACCTCGGATGCCGCTTTCGTCACCGCCACCGAGCGCTTCGTCGCCGCGCATCCCGATCACCCCGGTTCGATCGCCTTTCTGCTCACCTCGGACGAGGAAGGCCCCGCCACCGACGGCACGGTACGCGTGGTCGAGGCGCTGAAAGCGCGCGGCGAAACGCTCGACTACTGCATCGTCGGCGAACCCACCAGCGCCGCCGAATTCGGCGACACCATCAAGAACGGCCGCCGCGGCTCGCTGTCCGGCACGCTGCGCGTCAAGGGCGTGCAGGGCCATATCGCCTATCCGCATCTGGCGAAGAACCCGATCCATCTGGCCGCGCCGGCCATCGCCGAACTCGCCGACACCATGTGGGACGAGGGCAATGCCTATTTCCCGCCGACGACTTGGCAGATATCGAACATCCATGCCGGCGCCGGCGCCACCAACGTCATTCCCGGCGTGGTCGAGATCCAGTTCAATTTCCGCTTTTCCACCGCCAGCACGGCCGAAGGCCTGATGGACGCGATGCACGAAATCCTCGATAGCCACGGCCTCGATTACGAAATCGACTGGAGCCTGTCGGGCAATCCTTTCCTCACCCCGCGCGGGCCGCTGTGCGACAAATTGAGCGAGGCGATCCGCGAGGTCACCGGACTCACCCCCGGACTGTCGACCTCCGGCGGCACCTCGGACGGCCGCTTCATTGCCGACATCTGCCGCGAAGTGGTCGAATTCGGCCCGCTCAACATGAGCATCCACAAGCTGAACGAGCACGTCGCGGTGGAGAACATCGAGCAGTTGGCAGCGATTTACCAGAAGACGCTGGAAAAACTGCTGGGCTAATCCTTATAAGAAATCGGCGCATGAAACATTTCGAAGACACCGAATCCCTCATCACCGTGCGCGACTGGCTGCGCTTCGCGGTGTCGCGCTTCAACGAGGCGCGGCTGTGCTTCGGCCACGGCTCCGACAACGCCTTCGACGAAGCGGCATACCTGATCCTGCACACCCTGCACCTGCCGCTCGACCGGCTCGAGCCGTTCCTCGATGCCAGCCTGACGCATGGCGAATCCGAACAGGTGCAGGCGGTGATCGAACGCCGCATCAAGGAACGCATTCCCGCGGCCTATCTCACGCGCGAAGCCTGGCTGGGCGAGCACCGCTTCTATGTCGACGAGCGCGTGATCGTGCCGCGCTCCTTCATCGCCGAGCTGCTGCACGAACAGTTGGCGCCGTGGGTCGAGGATCCGCATGCAGTGGGCAGTGCGCTCGACCTGTGTACCGGCTCCGGCTGCCTCGCCATCCTGGCGGCGCTGGCCTTCCCCGATTCCCGCGTCGATGCAGTCGATCTATCCAGGGATGCGCTGGCCGTCGCCGCGAAGAACGTCGCCGATTACGGCCTCGCGGATCGCGTCGAGCTGATCGAGTCCGATCTGTTCGCGGCGCTGAACGGCCGCACTTACGACGTGATCATCAGCAACCCGCCCTACGTGAACGCCGAATCGGTCGCCGCGCTGCCGCCGGAATACCGGGCGGAACCCGCGCTGGCGCTCGGTTCCGGAGAAGACGGCCTGGACGCCACCCGGCGGATTCTGGCTCAAGCCCAATCCCATCTCAACCCCGGCGGCCTGCTGCTGGTGGAAATCGGCCACAACCGCGACGTCCTCGAAGCCGCCTACCCCACCCTGCCCTTCACCTGGCTCGACACCGAGCGCGGCGACCAGTTCGTGTTCATGCTGCGGCGCGAGGATCTGTAAGCCGCCTCAGCCTCCCAGGCTGGCCGCGATGATCGCGGCCAGTTGCCGCGCGGCGGCCTGAATCTCGGGCCGCGGCGCCGCGCCCGGATGCGCCGCGGCGATTTCGATTCCGTACAGCTCCAGCCGCGACGGCAGGCCGTCGAGTTCGCGCGCCAGCGTCAGCGCTGCCAGCACGCCGAAGCCATGGCTGGACAGGCCATGGCCGTACCGGGGCCAGTCCTTCCGATCGAATCGCGCCAGCCGGCCGGGCTGGCCATGGCTTTGCATGGCGTCGACCAGGATGACCCGGTCGGCGCCTCCCAGCAGGCCAATCAGGCCTGCGCCCGGTCGATCCAGTTTTTCGATGACGAGCGCCTCGCCGGCCCGCATGCCGCCGGCCAGCAAGGCATCGACGACCAGCCAGCCGGCCTGGTCGTCGCCCGACGGCGAGCCGATGCCGAGGATGCGCACCCAGCTCATGTCCGCTCCACCTTCAGGCGCAGGAAATGGGTGGCGCAGGAAATGCAGGGATCGTAGTTGCGGATGACTTTCTCGCAATGCAGGCGCAGCGCCTCGTCCGGGTGATTGAGGCCGAAGTTGAGCAGCGACAGCCGCAAATCCTCTTCGATCCGTGCCTGGTTCTGGCTGGTCGGCGGCACGATGCGCGCGCTGACCACGCAGCCGTCGGCGTCCATCTTGTAGCGGTGCCACAGCAGCCCGCGCGGCGCCTCGGTGCAGCCGGCGGCCACGCCGGCGCGCGGGGTGACCGGCACCCAGGGCGAGTCCGGCACGCGATAGCCGTCGAGCAGGCGCAACGCTTCGTGCAATGCCAGCAGGATTTCCACTGCGCGTGCCAGCAGGCTGTGAAACAGGTTGCGGCTGGGCAGCACGAGGCCGGTTGCGGCCAGCAGCGCCTTGATGCGCGCGGGCAGCCGCTCGTGGTTGAGGTTCAGCCGCGCCAGCGGCCCGACCAGATAGGCGTGCCCCCGATAGCTGCTGAACAATGCGGTGGAATGCGCTTCGTGGCGCTCGGCGAAATGCTCGTCGTAGGCCGCCGCGCCGATATGCAGGCCGTCGCTGGCGCCGATGTCGCCGCATTCGATGGCGTAGTCGAGCGGGTGCCGCATGGCGACGCAGACGAAGGCCTGATCGTCCTGCGGCACCGCAATGCCGGCCGCCCAGCGGATCAGCGCCTCGGCTTCCGGCAGCGCCGCGCGCAGCTTTTCCCGGATGTCGCCGATGCGCTCGACCGAAGGCGCGCCGTGAAACCCGCCGACGCGAATGCCGACCGGATGCACCGAACGCGCGCCGAACAGATCCATCAGTTCGTTGCCCAGCGCCTGGATGCGCAAGCCGCGGCGCACTTCTTCGGGGGCGATGCGCGCCAGTTCGATGACGCTGCTGCAGCCGAAGAAATCCGGCGCGGCCAGCAGATGGATGTGCAGGCTGTGGCTCTGGATCCATTCGCCGCAGTAGAACACCCGGCGCATCGCGCGCGCCCACGGGCCGAGTTCGACGCCGAACAGCCGTTCCAGCGCCTGCGCGGCGGTGGCCTGGTAGGCCACCGGGCAGATGCCGCAGATGCGCGCCACCATGTCCGGGATTTCGGTGTAGCTGCGGCCTTCGAGGAATTTCTCGAAGAAGCGCGGCGGCTCGAAGATGCGCAGGCGCAGCTGGGCGATCTCGCCGTTGTCGATGCGCAGGTCGAGCGCGCCCTCGCCTTCCACCCGGGTCAGCACGGGGACGTGAATGGCCACGCTGCGGCGCTGTTCACTCATCGCGTTTCATCCTTGCCTTGTCCGCCGCCGCCAGAAACACCGGCGCCTGGCTGTTGATCGACCGGAAGCGCCGGGCGACGGCCGGCGGATCGAGCCCCTGGCGGCCGAACTGCGCCGCCAGCGCGTCGGTGTTGGCGTTTTCCGCCGGGCCGTAGCAGCCGTAGCAGTCGCGTCCCAGGCCGGGACACAAGGCGCCGCAGCCGGCCCGCGTCACCGGCCCCATGCAGGGGATGCCGCGGCTCACCATCACGCAGGTGAAGTTGCGCCGCTTGCATTCGGTGCACACCTTGTCGGCGTCGTCGCGCGGCGCCACCCCCAGCAGCAGGGAATTCACCACCGCCAGTATCTGCGGGCCGCTGACCGGGCAGCCCCACAGCTCGAAGTCCACGGCCACGTGGCTGGAAATCGGCGTCGAGCGTTCGAGGCTGGCGACCGCATCGGGACGGCCATAGATCTGCGCGATCCATTGTGCGCCGTCGGCGCCGTTGCGCAGGGCCTGGATGCCGCCGGCGGTGGCGCAGGCGCCGATGGCGATCAGCATGCGGCTGTGGCGGCGAATGCGCTGGATGCGTTCGAGGTCTTCCGGCGTGGACACGCTGCCTTCGACGAACGCAAGGTCCACTTCGGCATCCGGGTCGAGCGGGCCGGCCTCGGCGAAGTGCACCAGTTCGACCCGTTCGGCCAGCGCGAGCAGATCCTCGCCGAGGTTGAGGAAGGCCAGCTGGCAGCCATCGCAGGAACTGAACTTGTGCACCGCCACGCGCGGTCTTGTCGGCGCGCGCATCAGAATCCCCGGTGCTCCAGCAAGGATTTGACCTGGCCCCAGTCGAACACCGGGCCGTCGCGGCAGACGAAGGCCCCGCCAAACTGGCAATGGCCGCAGCGGCCGACGGCACATTGCATGTTGCGTTCCATGCTCAGATGCAGACGCGACTCGGGCAGGCCGCGCGCCAGCAGCTTTTCGGCAGCGGCACGCATCATGCCTTCCGGCCCGCACATCAGCGCCGCTGCGCGGCCGGGGTCGAACCGGGCCTGCTCGAACAATTCCGTCACGCGTCCGACATGCCAGGGCCACAGCGCCCCGCCCTGGCTCGCCGCAAGCAGAACCTGGGTATCCGGCAGCGTGGCCCAGCGGTCGTATTGCTCGCGCCAGATCAGGTCCTCGGCATGCTTCACCCCCTGGATGACGACGAGCTTGCCGTAGCGTTCGCGGCGCCTGAGGATGTAGTGAATGACGGAGACGACCGGTGCGCAGCCGAGTCCGCCGGTCACCAGCACGACGTCGCGTCCTTCCATTTCCCGCAACGGCCAGCCGCGCCCGTACGGCCCGCGCAGCCCCAGGCTGTCGCCCGGCCGCAGCGCCG
>DAOMWT010000109.1:0-8662 GCA_035436705.1 Thiobacillus sp.
GGTCGCGATATTGGCCCTGCTGGCCCGGCTGGCGCTGCTGGCCGGGGGCGGCGTCCAGCGCATGGCACACGGCCCGCTGCGCTTCGGCCTCGCGCAGCTGCTGCGCCACCGCTTCGACAGCACGCTGCAACTCGGCGCCTTCACCCTGGCGCTGTTCCTGGTGGCCTTGCTGGCGCTGGTGCGCAGCGATCTCGTCGCCGGCTGGCGCCAGCAACTGCCGCCGCACACACCCAACTATTTTCTGGTGAACATTGCGCCGCAGCAGCAGCACGCGGTGGCCGCCTATCTGTCGCAGCACCGCCTCCAGGCCTCCGCGCTCTATCCCATGGTGCGCGGCCGCCTGGTCAGCAAGAACGGCGCGCCGATCGCCGACACGCTGCCCGAGGACGCGCGCGACAGCAACACCCTGCGGCGCGAGCTCAATCTCACCTGGACTGCCACCTTGCCGGCCAACAACGCCGTGCTGGGCGGGCGCTGGCACGGCCAGCGTCACGCCGCCGAAATCTCGGTCGAGTCCGGCATGGCCGAACGGCTACGTCTTGCGGTCGGCGACCAGCTCGGCTTCCAGGTCGGCGACCAGACGCTCACCGCGCGCATCACCAGCCTCCGCAGCGTGAAGTGGGACTCGATGCAGCCCAACTTCTTCGTCATCTTCGCCCCCGGCCAGCTCGACGCCCTGCCCGCCAGTGCCATCGCCAGCGTCTACGTGCCGCCGGACGCGACCCGCGTGCTGCCCGGCTTCGTCAAAAGCTTCCCCGGCATCACCGTGCTCGCGCTCGACAAGCTCATCGCCAACATCGAAGCCGTGTTCGCGCAGATCATCGGTGCCATTCAGCTGCTGCTGGGATTTTTGCTCGCTGCCGGCATGGCAGTGGTCGTCGCCACGCTCCTGGCCAGCCTCGACGCACGCCGGCAGGAAGCCGTGTTGCTGCGTACGCTGGGCGCCCAGCGCGCCTACCTGGCGAAGGGGCTGTGGAGCGAATTCATCGCGCTCGGCGTGCTGGCCGGTCTGCTCGCCAGCATCTGTGCAGAAATCGCCATGGCGCTGATCGCCGAGCGCCTGTTCGACCTGCCGCTGCGCCTGCACCCATGGTTGTGGCTGGCGCTGCCGACGGCCGGCGCGCTGCTGGTGGGGATGAGCGGCTGGCTCACCACGCGCCACATCACGCGCGTGCCGCCGATGCAGTCGATCCGGGCCATGAACTGAACCCTTGAGGTCAGCGGTGCAGGCGTCCGGAGGCCGGCTGCAAATCCGCGCTCACCACCTCGCGCTCGTCGAACACGAAGCAATCGCCGCGGTAATGCGCGCCGCCGACCTCCTCGAAATATTTGAGGATGCCGCCTTCGAGCTGGTACACGTGCTCGATGCCGATGGCCTTCATGTGGATGGCAGCCTTTTCGCAGCGGATACCGCCGGTGCAGAACGACACCACGGTCTTGCCGGCATAGTCGGCACAATGCGCGGCCAGGCGCGGCGGAAACTCGCTGAAGACGCCGATGCCGTAATCGACCGCCCGGTCGAAAGTACCGGCCGCCACTTCATAGTCGTTGCGGGTATCCAGCATCACTACCGGGCGGCCTGCGTCGTCCATGCCACGGTCCAGCCACTGCTTCAGCGTGGCTGCGGCCACCGACGGCGCGCGCCCTGCTTGGGGACGGATCAGCGGATGCTTCATGGTGATGATTTCCTTCTTCAGCCGCACCCGCATCCGCTTGAATGGCGGCTCGGCCGACAGGCTTTCCTTGGGCGCGAGGTCGGCGAAGCGCGGATCGGAGCGCAGATGGGCGACGATGGCGTCGATCGCTGCGCGTGGGCCGGCCAAGAATACGTTGATACCCTCCGGCGCGAGCAGAATCGTGCCCTTGAGGCCAAGTTCGAGACAACGCGAAGTGAGATCGGTCTTGAGCGCCTCGTGATCGGCGAGGGTGACGAACTTGTAGCAGGAAATATTGATGACGGACACGGTAAAAAACCTTTCAGCAAGCCGGCATTATCCTGGAAACCCGGCTTCCAGAATAAATACGGAGCGGTTCTGCCCGGCTGGCGGTTTTGATACCCTTCGGACTTCCTTCCCGCTCTCGCCGACCATGAACGAACAACTGCAAACGCTGGAACACGCCCAGCAAACCGCGATCGACCTCGCCATCCAGTTCGGACCCAGGCTGCTGGCGGCGCTGCTGATTCTGGCGGCGGGCTATTACGTCGGGCGCTGGGTGGGCAGGGCGGCCGACTCGATGCTGGAAAAGCTTGGGCTCGATGCCACCCTGCGCCTGCTGCTGGTACGCATGCTGCGCATCCTGGTGCTGGGCCTGTTTCTCATCATGGCGCTGCAGAATCTGGGGGTGCAGCTGCTGCCGCTGATCGCCGGGCTGGGCGTCGCAGGCGCCGGCATCGCGCTGGCGATGCAGGGGGTGCTGGGCAATCTGGCGGCGGGGTTGACCATCATCTTCACCCGGCCGTTCAAGGTGGGCGAATACATTTCCATCGCCGACGAGGAAGGCATGGTCGAGGAAATCAAGCTGTTCAACACGGTGCTGAGCCATCCCGACCGCTCGCGCGTGGTCATCCCCAACCGCAAGATCTCCGGTGAGATCCTGCACAACTTCGGTACCCTGCGCCAGCTCGACGTAGTGGTCGGCGTGGCCTACGATGCCGACATCAAGCGGGCGCTGGCGGCAATCCGCGACCTGCTGGCGGCGCACCCCAAAATCCTGCGGGAACCGGAACCGCTGATCCATGTGCTGGCGCTGGCGGACTTCAGGGTGCAGATCGCGATCCGCCCATGGACCTCGGTGGCCGATTTTCACACCACATCGGGCGAGATCACCCAGGCGGTGCTGGAAACCTTCCGCGAATACGGCATCCCCATCCCCTTGCCGCAACGCGAAGTGCGCCTGCTGGGGGCGGCATGAAGCGCGCCGCACCCGCCGCAGGTACGCCGAAAGCCGCTTACATCGACCCGCTGGCGGAGGTGTTGCGCCCCGGCCAGTCGATCGAACTGCTGAAGGAACTGCACATCCTGACGCGCGACGGCAAGCTCAACCAGGACAGCCGCCGCAAGCTGAAGCAGGTGCATCACCTATGCCATTTCATCGAGCCGCTGCTGGACGAGGTGCTGGGCCGGCAGGACACGCTGACGCTGGCCGATCACGGCGCGGGCAAGTCCTACCTCGGCTTCATCCTCTATGACCTGTTCCTGAAAGATCGCGCCAGCGCCCACATCTACGGCATCGAAACGCGCGACGAACTGGTGAAGAAATCGCGCGACCTGGCGGCACGGCTGGGCTTTGCGCGCATGAGCTTCCTCAACACGACAGTGACGGAATCGATCACCACCGACGCCCTGCCACCGCGCATCGACATCGTCACTGCGCTGCACGCCTGCAACACCGCGACCGACGATGCCATCCGCTTCGCGTTCGCCAGGCAGGCGCGCCACATCGTGCTGGTGCCGTGCTGCCAGGCCGAGGTCGCTGCGGTGCTCAGAAAGCACAAGAATGCGTCGTTCGGCAAGACGCCGCTGTCCGAGATCTGGCGCCATCCCATCCACACGCGCGAATTCGGCAGCCAGCTCACCAACGTGCTGCGCTGCCTGCAACTGGAATCGCACGGCTATCAGCTCACCGTCACCGAACTGGTTGGCTGGGAGCATTCGCTGAAAAACGAGTTGATCGTCGCCACCCACAGCGGCGCGCCGCGCAAGAACGCGCGCGAACGCCTGCAGCAGATTCTGCAGGAACTCAATCTGCAGGAACTCGAAGCACGCTTTCTCGACCCGCAACCATCCTGAAAACGGCCTATGCTGTGAGAAGGCAGGTGTTTTAATGAGAGCCGAATGCGCGTTTCAGTCCTGAGTGCTCCCTTCATTGCGCTGGTTTTGCTCGGCATTCTGACAGCTTGCGCCACGCCGCAATACCGGACGACGGTACGTCTGGTCCCGCCGGACGATGCGCAGGGCCAGACTTGCGTGAAAGGCTGTGAAGCCAGGAAGGCGGTCTGCCAGTCCGATTGCCAGACCCGCTATCAGGCTTGCGTGAAAACCCTCGAACCGCAGGTGGAAGCGCGTTATACCGAAGCGCTGAAGGAGTACGAACTCGAGCTGAAACGTTACGCCGCGGCCTTGCGCCACTACGAGATGCAGCTGCAGTTCAGCTGGATGCAGAGCTACCCCTACCGCTATCCCTACTACTGGTGGGATCCGTGGCCGAGGCCCTATTTTCCGCCGCCCTATCTAGAGCCGCAGATGCCGACCCGCACCGGGGTGCTGGCGCAGCTGGAAAAATCGAATTGCCAGGCCGACTGCGGCTGCCTACCCGCTTACGACGCCTGTTTCGTCGGCTGCGGCGGGCAGCGGCTGACAGAAACCGTCTGTATCAAAAACTGCCCGCCCGAAAAATGAAACGCCCCAGCAAGGGGGGACGCCGTTGCATGGCCGGCAAGCCGGCAACGGCTGCATTCACGCAGGCAATTGCAGGGCGGTCAGCTTTACCGCCACATTCTGCGTATCGGTATTGATCCAGATTTCGCCGTCCTGCACCATGCATTGCAGGCGCATGCTGCGCTCCGCCAGGGTGGCCAGCGTCTGGCTGGCTTCGGCGGGCAGCTGCAACACGGTCAGGTTGGAAAACCGCGTCAGCTTGCTGGCAATCTGCTTCCACCACACCTCGCAGCCACTGCTGTAGCACAGCACAATGACCTGTTCGGCGCGGCTGCATGCGCGACGGATACGCGCTTCGTCGGGCTGGCCGAGGTCGATCCATAGGGTGATCTCGCCGGTCAGGCTCTTGACCCACACTTCCGGCTCGTCGACATCGAACAGCCCCTTGGTGAAGGCAATGCCGTCCTGCGCGTAAAGAGCATAGGCCAGCACCCGCACCATCATGCGCTCGTCGGTTTCGGAGGGATGGCGCGCGATGGTCAGCGCGTGGTCGGCGTAGACATGCCGATCCATGTCGGCAATCTGCAAGTCGGCTTTGTGGATGGTGGCTTTGAGCGCCATGAGGTCATCACTCGGAAAAGGCGATGGATTGTAGCGCGCGCCCATAAAAAATGTCGCCTGTCAAGAACTCTCTGCTGACAGGCACAACACCTAAGTCTATATCGGACAAGGATTTTGGCTTCTGGGCCAGCCCCTCGGGCAGTCCTGCTCTGGCAGGCTAGGAGCCACATAAGAGCAAGGCGGTTGCGGGTCTCGGCGTAGCTGAGCAAGCATCCGGCAATGTCCGTGCAGATGATATGACAAGGCTCCTGCGAGCCATAGCCCAAAAACACAAAAGCGCAGGCCACTGACCTGCGCTTTCGTGTCGCCGCCGATGTGGCCACGCCTATGTCGGCGGCGCGTCCCGCCGGGGCACTGACGGCGCTTTCGCCGCCGTCCCCTTCCTGAACCCCCGATCCCGTGCCATGAACGCTTCCAGCATGTGCGGGATCAACGTCATCGCATCGACCGGCTCGCCGTAGGTCTGCGCGTGCAGTGCGGCGTAGCGGTCGAGGTCGGCCTTCAGGCTGGCCGGACACGCGAATGTCAGCTTGACGCTCTCGCTCTTGGGCAACGGCCCGAGCCGCAGCTTGTTCGTGTTCATTGCGAGGCTCCCCTGTTGAAGAACAGCGGTTGGTACGGACGCAGCACCAGGTCGCGGTTGACGATGATGCGCACCGGCAGGCCGGGGCGAGCCGTCAGCGTGGGCTGGATGTTCATGTTGCGCCGGGTCATCTCCTGGCCGATCTGGTTCACGCTGTCCTGCACGCTGTCGCGGCCGGCAATGACGACGCGATCCCCGCCCTGGCGATTCTCCGGGGCGGCCAGTTCGGCGCCGACGCCCAGCAGCGTGGTCAGCACCGCGCCGGCGAAGATGCGATCCCAATGCCAATCGACACCATCCTCCAGGCCCGCGTAACCGGCCGGGTCCGTGCCCACGAGGTTGTCGAGCTGGCTTGATGAGGTGTCCGGCAGGATCAGCCGGTGCCACACCATCTGGAGTCGGGTCTGCCCGTAGCTGACCTGGCTGTTGTAGCGGCCCAGGATGCGCGAGCCCTGCGGGATCAGCAGATGGCGGCCGGTGGCCGTGTCGTAGATCGGCTCCGTCACCGTGGCGATCACGTCGCCCGGTAGGTCGGACTTGATGCCCGTCACCAGTGCGCCCGCGATCACCGTGCCGGCCATCACCTGATACGGCGAGGCAGGTAGTTGCAGGTTGCCAGAATTGCGGGTTTGCACAGGACCGGCATTGCTCAGAAACGCTTCCTTCTGGTCCTGCCGGTTCTGCACGGCGGTGGGATCGCCCGGCTGCGCGGCCGTCGAAGCCGGTCCGGCGGCCAGCGGATCGAAACCCGCCAGTCCGGTCAGCGGTGGGGTTCCTGCCATGCTCTGAGTGGGAGGGGCTACGGCGGCGCGCTGTCCGCCCGTGCTGAAGAACACGGACGAAGCCGCCGCTTCCTCGGCCTCCTTGAGCCGCGCTAGGCGCTCGGCTTCGGCCGGGTCATAGCCCGGTTGCGAGTAACCCTGCGCTCGCTGTTCGGCGCGCAGGATCGGTGCTCCGAGGTCGCCGGGTAGCGGTTCGCCCAGCTCCGGCGGCAGCGGTGGCAAGGTCGGCGGTAGTTGCGAATAGTCGATGGGCAACTGCGCCAGCCCTTCGGAGCGCGACACGCGATCGACGTTGTACAACTCGGTCGGCTCGCCTGCGCCACGGCGCTGCGGTGCTTGCAGCGACCAGAGCGTTGCGCCCAATACGGCGGCGGCCACGCTGCCGACCAGAACTGCCAGCATGCGCCGGTTCAACCGCGTGACGGGACGCGGCTGCGCCCGCAGGGCGACTTGTTCCGGCGCCAGCTTCGGGGCGGCGCCAAGCATGTCCGGAGAATCGTCCTGGCTCATGGTCAGTTCCTCCGCGCGCCCGTCGTGCCGTCCGTGCGCTCGATGCGCACCACGTCGCCCTTGTCGCCACCCAGGCGCAATTCGGCCGCGCCGAACAGCCGGTCCACGATGTAGTACGGCGACCGGAAGCGGTAGTTCACGAGTTGGCCATCGCCCTGTGCGCCGATCACGAACAGTGGCGGCAACTCGCCCTGTGCGATGCCGCCGGGAAACTGGATGTAGACTTTCTCGCCGTCGTCGAAGGCGCGCAGCGGCTTCCACGGTGTATTGCTACCGCTGATCGCGTAGCGGAAGCGGATGTTCTCCAGCGACAGGCCCGTATCGAGCGGCGCCGCCGTCTGCGCCGCCCGCGCCTGGCGCTGCAAGGCCAGCATGCGGTCGCGCGGATAGTCCCAGGACACCGACGCCATCCACGCCTTTTCGGTCGAAGTCAGTTCGATCAGATAGGTGCGGCGGCTGGTGGTGATGACCAGATTGGTCTTGAGGCCGGTGCGGATCGGCTTGACCAGCACGTTGACGCGCAGTTCGCCGCCGGCGCCGCTCGACGTATCGCCGACGATCCAGCGCACCGTGTCGCCGGCGGCGACCGTCACCAGTTCCTCGCCGGGCTGGAGTGTAATCACCGTGACCCGCTCGGGACTCGTATAGACCTGGTACAGCGCGCCGTCGGTAAACGGCCAGACCTGAATCGCATTGATGTAGCCTTCGCGCGTGGGCGCCATGCGCGCTTCCTCGTTGGCGCGGGATACGCGCACGCGCTCGTCCTCCGGCTCGGGTGTCACCTCCGTTTCCGCGAGTTCGGGCAGCGGCATCAACTGCCCCGGTAGCGGCAAAGGCTCCGGCACCGCAACCACTTCCATCGGCAGAGGTGGTTCGGGCAAGGGCTGCGCCTGCACCGGCTCGTCGAGCGTGATGCTCGGTGGCTTGCGTGGCGTGGCGCAGCCCGCCAGCGTGACGGCAATCAATGCAACAGCATAAAAGCGCAAAGACGGTTTCATGGCCTGCCTCCTTCGGTTGAGTCGAGTTCACGGCTCCATGACAGGCCGTTGACGTAGATGCCCAATGGATTGCGGCGCAACCGTTCCTCGGTGCGCGGCGTTTGCAGCACGATGGAGACCACCGCCGTCCAGCGTTCCAGCCCTGCCGCCGCGCCGTTGACGTAGCGGCGCTCCGTCCAGCGCACGTTGAACGACGTGTCGCTGGCGCGTACAACGCTGTTGATCTCCACCGTCACCGTTTCCCGGCCGATCCGCGCAAAGGGATCGTTGGTGCGCGCGTAGTCGTTGAGCACGGCCGCGCCGCGGTCGGTGGTGTAGTAGTAGGCTTCGAGCCAGTTGTCCCGCACCACGATCGGGTCGATGGACAACGAGCGAACTATCGTGACGAAACGTGCCAAGTGATAGCCGATCTGCACGTCTGTTGGCCGGTACGGCGTGGCTGCCTCACCGACGGCGCGCACCTGCCCGCCGTGGTCCACCTCCACCACGTAGGGCGTGACGATGGACTGCGCCGAGCGCCAGACGAGGCCGCCCGCCATCAGCAGCGCGAGCGCGAGGCAGCCGAAGGCCATCAGCCGCCAGTTCTTCGCCTGTGCGCGGGCCGAGCCGATGCGCTCGTCCCACACCTGTTCGGCAGCCTGGTACGGCGTGGCCGGCTGTGGTGTGTCGGCATAGCGCACCTGCGGTCGTTTGAATCGCATGGCAGGTTCTCCTTATGAGTTCGATGGGTCGCGCAGCTCGAAGTGGCTGACCTTGCGGGCACCGATGTCGAGGATGGGCTGGTAGTGC
>DAOMWT010000110.1:0-8338 GCA_035436705.1 Thiobacillus sp.
GGCCGCCGGCGCCGCCTGGCTGGCGCGCCGCCCGCCCAGCACCCGCCATTCCTACGGGCTGGTGCGCGCCGAAGTACTGGCTGCACTGTTCAACAGCCTGGTGATGCTGGTCCTGATCGGCTACATCGTGCACGAGGCCATCGATCGCCTCGGCGCCCCGCGCGAGATTGCCGGCAGCGCCGTTATCGGCATCGCCGCCATCGGCCTCGCGGTCAATCTCGTCGTCGCCTGGGTGCTGTCGCGCGGCGAGCACACCTTGAACAGCCGTGCCGCGCTGCTGCATGTTCTGGGCGATGCGCTCGGCTCGGTGGCGGCGATCACCGCCGGCATCGTCATCGTCACCACCGGCTGGACGCCGATCGACCCGCTGCTATCGCTGCTGGTGGCGGCGCTGATCCTGGTCTCGGCGTTGCGATTGTTGCGCGAAGTCGTGCATGTGCTGATGGAGGGGGTGCCCCTGCATGTCCGGCTCGATGCCGTCGGCCACGACCTGGCCACGCTCGAAGGCGTGTTGCGGGTACATGACCTGCATGTATGGACCCTGTCGTCCGGCACCATCGCCTTGTCCGCCCACCTGGAAATCCGCACGCTGGCCGACTGGCCAGCGATTCTCGCTACAGCACGCCAGACCCTGGACACACAGCACGGCATCTGCCATGTCACCCTGCAGCCCGAAGTGCCGGCAGCGGCGCCGTTGGTGCGCGCACTCCATCGTCCCCCCCACCCCTGAATATTTTTCTGCAAAAAGCCGTGCGTTGGCGCTTGACATACAAATGAGAATCGTTATTATTCGTAACACTTAAAACAGCAACAAACGTGTCGAATGAACCCCGATCAACCCGAAGCAGACGCCGACACCATGCGAACGCACCCCTCTTCATCCAACCGTTTACCGGTCGAGCCCAGGCAACGGGTTTTTCCGTCGGACATCATCCCAACGAGCCTTTTATTCCAGGGCCATCAGGAAATCCTGATCAGCCACCAGGGCGAACACTACCGCCTGCGCATAACCAAGAACGACAAACTGATTCTGACCAAGTAGCACGCACACCATTTTCAGCTGCCTGAAAATGGAATTCCCTACCGCCCGCCAGCGCACACGCGCCAGCCAGCCCCGAGTTCAAGGAGACTGGCATGGCCCCACCGCATTTCCACGACACCCACGAAATCGTCATCGCCGCAACCTTGTGGCTGATGCTCCGCTACCAGAAGACCGGCTGTAAAAATCTCGCCCACATGGTCGAGCAGCATTTGCTCTGGATGCAGACAAGCGCAACCAGCCCTGCGCTTGCCAATGCGTGCGAACGCCTGTCGCACGCATGGCGCTCGGTGTCGGGCGCCTCCTCGCCGCACCCTGCCCTGCATTGAGGACGTCTCCCATGACCCCGAGCGGACGCCCCATTCCGTATCCAGCCAGTGAAGCCTGGCTGCCGGATGGCCGCATCGAACCCGTCTCGTGCGCGCGGTATCCCGGCAAGTGGCTGATGCTGTTTTTTCTGGCCGCTCGACTTCACTTTCATCTGCCCGGCCGAAATCCATGCCTGCTCCAACCTCAGCCATGATTTCGATATCTCCGGCGCAGTGCTGCTCGGCGCCTGCGGCGATTCGGCACGCGCCCACCGCATCGGGGTCCGTACAGCCGCACCGTCAGTTCCCGATGTCGGGAGACGTGTCGCACACGCTATCGCACGACTTCTCCGTACTTACCGATTCCGGCGTGGCTTTTGTCGCTGCCGTCCGAGAAAGGAATCCCATGCATACATCGCCCCCCTCATCACTCCTGGTCGCCGCGCTGCTCATGCTGCACCACCCCTGCACACGCAACAAGACTACAGCCAGCTTCCTGCTGGTACGCGCGGCCGAACACGCCGACCTGACGCCGGCCGAACGCGAAGCCTGCCGCAATATCGCCGACGACCTCGACAACGAGTGTGCGGAGTCACTGGCTGTGCAAAGCCGCCCGCCCGTCCCTCTCCCCGTCACAGACTGGGGCTGCGAGCACTACCGGCGGCAGAACCCGGCACCTGGCTCGCCCTTGGCCAGCATCGAGAAAGGCGTTTTCGCATGAGGCCGCCATGCCTGTTGCTGCCCCCATCGGACAGAAAATCGTGATTTCCTCCGGCAACCTTGGCCGCATCCGGATTCATCCCGGCCTGACGAAGAAATCTGCTGCCGATGGCAACGTCACCGCATCAAGCCGTTCGATGCGATGTGGGAACACATCCCTGCTGTCCGGGCAAACGCAACCCCGGGACGTCCAGGTCGACCCGCCGGCGCATGCTGATTGAAGGCATGGAGGGACAGCAATGCTCGTGATCACTTATCGCTTCCATGTAGTACCGCGCTACCAGGATCACTTCCGGCACGCCTATCAGGCAGCGCGTGAAACACTTGTGCAATCGATAGGGCTGGTATCGCACGAATTCAAAGACCCTCGCGACCGGGACGAAGCATTCACGTTGCTCCTGGCGTGGAACGGCCGGGCAAGCTTCGAGCGATTCACCCGTACCTGGGCCGGCGTCTGGATGCTGAATGGCATGGGGCTTGCGCACGACGCCTTTGCCGCACCGATCGAGACCGCTATGGACGGAGAGAAATTACCCCTGCGCGCGGGCAAGCGGGCAACATGAACGCAGACTCGACACCCCTGGAAATCATGTCGCGCCACTCCGCCCGCCATCCCGAAATCCCGTATGTCATCGGCCTCCCGTTACCTGGTCTTCGCGTCCGCCCACTGAAGATCGCTTTGATTCATCCGGCCAGCGCGACCAGGCATTCCGCGCAGCATCTCCGAAGCCGCACGCCAGAGCCCGCCCTGCCAGATCCGAAAACCGTGCCACCCGGATACGCCAATCATCTGGAATGAACCGGGATCAAGCATGGAGGCTTGCCGCTGCGAGCCCTGTCCTTCCGCCATTCGCACTGTTTCTTCAACGGCCTTGTGCAACTACGCAACATTTTTGATGCAAGCATGGGCTGCCAAGTTGACTTCAATAATGCGAATTATTATCATTGTCATAACCTTTACGGCCCGTCACGGCAGCTTCGGTCCGGACGCGACCAGCCCTGCCAGGCAGGATCGCCGCCAGTCTCGGACTGCGGCCCCGGCCGGCATCATTTGCAATTGAACTGGGTATGCCCGGGATGACCGCCACGCTTACTGTTTCGCCGGAATACAAAAACGATCACGACACGGCAACGGCACGCAGCGCCCGCTCGACATTCCAGCGCACGCGCGTTTCACCCGTCCCGCTTCTCACGGTAAGCCTCGCTCATGCCGGTTTGCTCGGCCTGCTGCTGTTCGCCACCGACTCCCCGGAACCCATTACGCCGCCGCGGCCGCTGACGATCAGCCTGATCACACCCGAAGCCGCAAAACCACAGCCCGCGCCGCAACCCAGGCCGCAACCCAAGCCGCGGCCGCAGCCCAGACCGACACCCAGGCCGCAGCCGCCTGAATCGGTAGTAGTCAAACCGCTACCACCACCGCCGGTACTGGCGGCCAAGCCGACGCCCGCCACCGCGCCACAGCCCGTGATCGAGGATGTGCCCGTGCCGGCAGTCGAACCCAAACCCGTGCCCGTACCCGAGCCGCCCCCGGCGCCGGCGCCGGGGGCGGCTGAAGTCAGCAAACCTGCGCCAGCGCCGCCCACGCCGCCACGCCAGGCGGATTACCTGGCCAATCCCAAGCCGCACTATCCGTCACTGTCACGGCGTCTGGGCGAGGCCGGCACGGTGCGCCTCAGCATTCTGGTCAACCCGGACGGCAGTGTCGCGCGCCTGGAGCTGGCGCAAAGCAGCGGCTATCCGCGCCTCGACCGCTCCGCCATGGAGACGGTTCAGTCCAGCTGGAAATTCGAGCCCGCCCGCCAGGACGGCAAGCCGGTGGCCGCCTGGGTCATCGTGCCGATCCAATTCACTCTCAGGAGCTAAGTCATGGAAACCGCAACACATCCAACCCAGCTGGGCTTCGCCCATTTCCTCGCACAGGCCGACGGCCTCGCGCATTTTCTGCTTGTCGTACTGCTCGCGATGTCGGTCATCACCTGGTATCTCATCGCCAGCAAGAGCATTGCCAACTGGCGCATGAAGAAGCACGCGCAGGCTTTCCTCGCGCGCTTCTGGAATGCGCCCGGCCTGGCCTCGGTGGCCGAATACCTGCAGGGCCACGGCATCAACGACCCGTTCTCGCATCTCACCCACCACGGTCTCAAGGCCGCCGAGCAGTTCCGCAACAAGACCGGGCAGCGCCTGGTCGAGTCGGGTTCGGAAGACGAATTCCTCACCCGCGCGTTGCGCCGCGCGATCAACCAGGACACCGCGCGCCTGGAATACGGCCACACCATGCTGGCGTCGATCGCGTCCTCGGCGCCCTTCGTCGGCCTGTTCGGCACGGTATGGGGCATTTATCACGCGCTGGTCAACATCGGCATGAGCGGCTCAGGCAGCCTCGACCAGGTCGCCGGCCCGGTCGGCGAGGCGCTGATCATGACCGCACTGGGCCTGGCCGTCGCGATCCCCGCCGTGCTTGCCTACAACTTCTTCAACCGCGCCAAGCGCAGCATGCTGTCCGATGTCGACGGCTTCGCACACGACCTGTTCGCCTTCATGTCCACCGGCGTGCGCAACAACACCCGCGTCGACAACGGCGAAGTGCGCATCTACAGCGCACCCGCGGCAAGGGGCGCGTGATGGCCTTCGGCGGACTCACGAACGACAGCGGCGATGGCGACAACGCGGAGATCAACATGATTCCGCTGATCGACGTGATGCTGGTGCTGCTGGTCATCTTCATCATCACCGCGCCGCTGATGACGCATGCGGTCAAGGTCGACCTGCCGCAGGCGTCGAGCCAGCCGAACGAGGTGAAGCCCGAAACAATCAACCTGTCGATCAAGGCCGACGGCGCGGTGTTCTGGAATGCCGAGGCGGTCGACGCCGCGGCGTGGCAAACCCGCATGGCTGCCGCCGCGCGGCAGACCCCGCAGCCGGAAATCCATCTGCGCGCCGACGGTGACCTCGCCTATCGCCATGTCGCGCAGATCATGGCCGATGCGGCGAAGGCCGGCCTCGTCAAGCTGGGATTCGTGACCGACCCCCACACTCAATAAGGTTTCACTACAGGACGCAATCGTCCGTTTTCAACCCCAGCCAGCCAACCGCATGCCTTGCGTCAAGCCAGCCAGACCTATCTGACGCAAGGGAGCAAGCAATGAACCGTATCACCCGTACTTTCAGGCAGCAGGGCACGGCCCGTGCACTCACCCCATCCCGGCTGGCCGTGGCCGTCGCCTTCGCCCTCAATTTCCCTGCCCAGGGGATTGCCGCCCAGGCTGAACTGCCGCGCATCGACGTCATCTCGGGCGGCGAAGAAGCCATTGCCAAACAACCGGGTTCTGTCGCGATCGTCAACAAAGAGCAACTCGAACGTATCCAGCCGCTCTCCACCGAGGACGCCCTGCGCAAGGTTCCGGGGGTATACATCAAGGGCGAAGAAGAAACGGGTATTGTCGCCAATATCGGCATTCGCGGCCTGAACGCGGCAGACTACAAGTCGCTGATCCTCGAAGATGGCGTGCCCGTCGCTCCCGGCCTGTTCGTTGGTAACGGCCGCTACTACAATCCGCGCATCCAGCGCATGGACGAAATCGAAGTGCTGAAGGGCGCCGCTGCGCTGCGCTACGGCCCCAACACCATCGGCGGCGTCATCAACTACAAGACCAAAGATCCCATCGACGGCTTCGCCGTCTCGGGCCGCGCCGGCACGCACAACTATCGCGAAGCCACCATCGAAGCAGGCGGCTCGACCCCTTCGGGAGAAGCCAGGGCCGGTTTGTTCTACACCCGCGCGTCAAGCGACGGCTTTCAGGACAAAGCTTTCGATATGCAGGACTTCATGGTCAAGGCCGGCATGGCGCTGGGTGATAACCAGTGGCTGGGCGCGAAATTCACTTATTACGAAAACGACGCCAATATTTCCTATCGTGGCCTGTTCCTTGGCGAATACAACGCCGGAGCCGAGTACAACCCCGCGCCGGATGACTACTTCCTGACCGAACGCAAATCGCTCGACCTCAACCATATGTGGGAAATCCGCCCCGGCATGAGCCTCAACACCGTGGTCTACTGGAGCGAGATGTACCGTGACTACTGGCGTTTCGCTATCGACAACGCTGCCTCGACAGCCGCCGGAAGCTGGGTTTACACGAACGCTGTCAACGGCAACAACCGCGCATTCGACCGCATCGGTCTGGATTCCCGCCTCACTGTCGCCAACCAGCTATTCGGCATGACCGGCGAGGCCGAAATCGGTGTGCGCGTGATGCAGGAAGAGATGGTCGATCAGGGTATCGCCGCGACCCGCGCCAACCCGCGTACCGGCACGATCACCTCCGACCGCATTGACACCGCCACCAGCTACGCGCTGTTCGCGCAGAACCGCTTCGATCTGACCGACAGGCTATCGGTCACCCCCGGCCTGCGGATTGAAAGCTACAAGCAAGAGCGTGAAGATCTCAAGAATAATGCCAACAACGGCGACAGTTCGAATACCGAATACCTGCCCGGGATCGGCGCGACCTACAAGCTGAACCCCGCTGCCCAGCTTTACGGCAGCGTCTACAAAGCGTTCTCGCCGCCGCTCAACTCGCAGTCGATCGTGACGGGTCTCGACCAGCAACTCGATGCCGAACATTCCATCAACGTCGAATTCGGCGTGCGCGGCCAGAGCGGCGCGCTGCGTTATGAATTCACCGCATTCCAGATGGATTTCGACAACCAGATCACCCCGGCCATCTCCGGCGGCCTGGCGAATGCGAACGCCGGCAGCACCCTGCATCGCGGTCTGGAAGGTGCACTGGGCTACCGTTTGAGGAATGGTTTCAGCGTGGACGGCAACCTGACCTGGATTCCGGTTTCGGAATACCGCGAAAATCGCGGCGGCGGCATCAACGACGGCAACCGCCTGCCTTACTCGCCGGAATTCCTGGCGAACCTGAGCCTCGGCTACGCGTCGGGCCCGGTCAACGCCGCACTATCGTGGAATTACGTCGATGAGCAATTCGGTTCCGGCGACAACACCACGCCGATTGCCGGCAGCGGAAACGCCATCTGGTCGGGCCTGATTCCGAGCTACTACACCGTCGATCTCACCGGCAGCTACGACGTCAGCAAGCAGTTCAAGCTCTTTGGCGCGATCAAGAACCTGACCGACGAGCGCTACATCGCCAGTCTGCGCCAGGGCATCTATGCCGGCCCGGAACGGGCATTCGAGGTAGGTGCGAAATACACCTTCTGACCCTGCGCCACGACTTCCGGGGAAAACGTGATCGTCACCCTTGACAACCTATTGACCTCCGGCGAGCTGGCGGCAATCCGCCCACAGCCCGCCGAGGCGAACCGGGCGACCGCCCTGTCGGCCGGCGCGCAGACCGCGCGCGTCAAGAAAATCCAGCAACACCCGGTGGACGAGCCACAGCTGCGCGGACTCCGGCTTCCCATCATGCGAGCGCTCAACCGCAGCAAGCTGCTGCGCAAGTGGACGGATCGCTGAGTCCCCCCCGCCCATTCTTTTTCCTCCCGCCATGCCAACCCTGAACCAAGCCGCCCTTCTTGCACCCTGCCGTATTGCCCGCGTCGACGCCCCGGAAGCCTTGCCCGAGTGGCGAACCTGGCTCGAAGAAATCGGCTTCCTGCCCGGTGAGCAGGCGATGCTGATGGCGCGCGCGCCGGGTGGCGATCCGCTGGTCGTGCGCGTTGGCGGCTCGACCTTCGCGTTGCGCTGCGCCGAGGCCGCGTGCGTCGAAATCGAGGGCGGCTGATCATGCACACCGCCGTCGTCCACCTGCACCCCGCTGGGCCGCTCGTTGCGCTCGTCGGCAACCCCAACTGCGGCAAGACCGCGCTGTTCAACCGCTTGACCGGCAGCCGGCAAAAGGTTGCCAACTACGCCGGAGTGACGGTCGAACGCAAGGAAGGCCGCTTCGCCCTGCCCTCCGGCAAGATGCTGCGCCTGCTCGACCTGCCCGGCACGTACAGCCTGCACCCGCGCTCGCCCGATGAACGCGTGACCGCCGACGTGCTCGCAGGCCGCGCGAAGGGCGAAAAACGTCCCGATCTCGCCATCGTCGTCGTCGACGCGACCAACCTGCGCCGGACCTTGCGCCTCGCGCTCGCGGTCAAGCGCACCGGCCTGCCGATGGTCGTCGCGTTGAACATGCTCGATCTGGCTAAGCAGCGCGGCCTCACCATCGACGCCGCGCGGCTCGCCGACGCGCTCGGCGTGCCGGTGCTCGAAACCGTCGCCGTCGAAGGCGGCGGCGCCGATGCCCTCGACGGC
>DAOMWT010000111.1:0-8273 GCA_035436705.1 Thiobacillus sp.
CGGCTCGATCATGGCGAAGTGGTGCCTCGCGCATCACAAGGAGAGCTTCCTCTACACCCACTTCGAGGACATCTGCGACATCATGAAGGCCTACGACGTGGCCTTCAGCCTTGGTGATGGTTTGCGTCCCGGCTCGATCTACGACGCCAACGACGAAGCGCAGTTGTCCGAACTGAAGACGCTCGGCGAACTCACCCAGGTGGCGTGGGAGCACGATGTGCAGGTGATGATCGAAGGCCCAGGCCACGTGCCGATGCAGCTGATCAAGGAGAACATGGACATCCAGCTCGAGTCCTGCTCCGAAGCGCCGTTCTACACCTTGGGCCCGCTCACCACCGACATCGCCCCCGGCTACGACCACATCACCTCCGGCATCGGCGCCGCGATGATCGGCTGGTACGGCACTGCCATGCTCTGTTATGTGACGCCGAAGGAGCACCTCGGCCTGCCGGACAAGGACGACGTCAAGGAAGGCATCATCACCTACAAGCTCGCGGCGCACGCGGCGGATCTGGCCAAGGGCCACCCCGGCGCGCAGATCCGCGACAACGCGCTCTCCAAGGCGCGCTTCGAGTTCCGCTGGGACGACCAGTTCAACCTCGGCCTCGACCCCGACAAGGCGAAGTCCTTCCACGACGAGACCCTGCCCAAGGAATCGGCCAAGGTCGCGCACTTCTGCTCGATGTGCGGCCCGCACTTCTGCTCGATGAAGATCACCCAGGACGTGCGCGAGTATGCGGCGAAGGAAGGTTTGAATGAAGCCGACGCGCTGGCGAAAGGGATGGAAACGAAGGCGGTTGAATTCGTCAAGCAGGGCGCCGAGGTTTACCGCAAGGTCTGACCTGTGTGGCGCGGGTGGACTTATGACAAGGCCAGCCGCCCCTGCAGCGAAGCATCGTTGAGCGGACGTACCCGCGCAAAGTCCAGTAATTCACCGAGACGCGCGCCTTTGCTGCGCCAATCACGAAACTGAGATTCCCCGAGCAGCACGTAATGCCACGGCAGCCCGTCGCGTTGTTCTGGCGGCAGGCCGTTGATGCGTTCGCACCAGGCCGTAGCCGATTTCAGTTTGCGCTGCACGTTGGGATGGGTGGTTTGTTGCTGCGCCTTGGTTTCCACCAGATAAATCGCCGATTCCGTGCGCACCAGAAAGTCCGGCAAGTAGAACGCCGGCAAGCCGTCTTCCTTCACGTAGCGTAGGCGGGCGAAGGTGTGGCGGTTTTCGCTGATTTTGCAAAATGCCTGTATCCCTGCATCGGCTTGCGCCCATTCCATGAAAGCGCGTTCCAGCCCGCCGTTGCGGATAGGAAAAGCCAGCCGTCCGTAAATGCACTTGTTCACAGGCAGCGAGCTGCTCTCGCGCATCATCAGCTTCGGCACTTCGGACAAGCGGCGGTGCAGCACTTCGGTTTGTCCGAAAACGTGCGGTGCTTCGGACTCGATCAACGCCATCGCGAACACTTTGGTGATGTGATCGACCACCGGTTGCAACAGCAGCACGCGCCAGTTCTCACCCTCCATCGGGTTGAATGGGCTGCTGAATAGCCGGGTCCAGATGTAGTCGTCGAGTGTGCCGGTGAGATCGGCCGTGTTGACCTGCAAGTAGGGGTTGGCAAGGTGCGCAGCGATCTTGTTGCCTTTTGGCAGAGGCTGGCTCAAAGCCTGACTGATGCGGCGCGTCAGCCGCGCCAGAAAATCGTTGTAGCCGGAGACATTCATGATCGCGCCGTCCACGCGGTAATCGCCGAACAGGGTATTGCTTTGCAGGTCCTGCGACACGAATACATCGCCCCGGCCCAGCATGGCGGTGAGCTGTTCCGGGGTCATGGCGGTGTAGGCCGGCAGCTTCGTCACATCCAGCGCGGCGTGATCCATGGTTTCGTCGGCTTCGCGCAGGATGAAAGGAATGGCGAAATCGAAAGCCTCGTAGCCCTCGCGCAGTTCCGCCGCGATCACGTCGCCGGTACTGCTGGTGCTGTCGCTATCCTCGGTGGATTCTCCTACCAGCCCTTCGCTGATCAGTTCATCGTAAAACGACTGGAAGGCCGGGTGCTCGACGATGGACAGCACGTCGATCAGACTGCCGGGTTCCTGTCCGTTCTTCAGACGTTCGCGGTTGTCGCGCTTGATTTCATCGTATTCCGGGTCGCGCCACATCAGCCGCAGGCCGCGTCCGATGGTTTGCTCCAGCAGAATCTGCGCCTGGCTCGAACGCAGCGGCACGATGACGCAGATATTATTGACGTCGAAGCCTTCGCGCAGCATCAGCACGCTCACAATCACGCGCGGCGTGGCGTGCCTGTCCACGTTGAACAATCGCTCGCGCACCGGCACCCAGTCCTTTTCGCCCAGCTCGGCTTTCTTGCCGGAGTCGATGGTCATCACCTCGTCGTCGCCAAGGCCTTCCTGCTGCAAGAACGCGGCAACCAGCGGCGACACTGTGGTGTCTTCGCACACCACCAGCATCTTGGGATGGCGCGTCGGGTCGATTTTGGCAAAACCCACTTCCAGTTTTTTCAGCTTGGACAGCCCCGCGCGCAGCATCACGCACTGGCCTTCGCTCAATATGGCATTGCCATCCTCATCGCGTTCAGCCTTGAACTCCAGCGGCAGTGCGCCGATCTCCTTGCGCCGATCCAGCACCAGCGATTTCACCAGCCCGGCCCGCATCGCGCTCTTCAAATCAAAGTCAGTGACGATGTGTGGGAAGTACAGCTTTCGTTTGTTCTTGCCGCTGCCGACGTCGTTGTAAGGCGTGGCGGAAAAGTCCATCTGCACAAAGCGGCGACCCTTGTTCGCGGCAATGCGCGACAGACTTTTCTGCCATTCCACCTCGGTCGTTTCGCCTTCGCGCTTCACTTCGTGGATGTGGTGCGCTTCGTCGTTGAACACCATCAGCTCGGGCAGCCCGGTCAGAAACTCCAGCACATTGCCACGCGCGTAGCGGCGGTCGAGCACGTCCAGGCTGTTGCCGGTGGCACGCCCCGGCGTCAACGGCAGCACGGTGCCGATCACCTGCTTGGGCTCCGGCGGCGCGCCGGGGCTGAGCATGTCCTCATCGGACTCCACCTCGTCGCCTTCCGCCAGCAAGTGCCAGTTGGCCATTGCGATCATGCCGTTGCCGGTGGCTTTCAGGCCGATCTCATCCTTGGCGCAGACGTTGCCACGAACAAAGCCGAACACCTGCTCGCGGTACGAATCCGGAATGAACAGGTCGGCAAATTGCGCCACGTCCGAGGTGGCAAAATCGCGCACACCGCCCATGAGCTTGCCGCAAAACGCATCCAGCAGCCGCTCGTACACAATCAAACCGGGGGCGACGATCAGAAACTGCCGGGTGAAGCGCGGATCGTCCACACCCTCGTTCAAAGCCGCATTCTTGTTGAGCATTTGCCAGATCAGCAGCGCCTGCAACACCCAGGTTTTGCCCGTGCCGGTCGCCATTTTCAAACAGTATTTGGGGTGCGCGTGTTTGGCTTGTGCGACTTCGCTCATGCGACTGCCAGTTAGCAGCGCATCGGGCACAGCTTGCTTGTATAGATCCAGCAGCGTAGTCGCGCCCAACACCTCGTGCGCCACGATGGCATTCAGAATCGCCTGCTTTTGCCCGGCGTGGAAATTCAACCCGCCACGCGCCACCACCATGTCGTCGCCGAACCACCACTTCAGCAACTCGGAAGTCACGGGGGTAACGAGGTCGAGTATTTCAGCCGCGCCGGATTCGAGGCCCAAGCACAGCGCGTTGGTTTTGGCGGTCAGCCCGGCAGACAGTGCAAGCTGGTTCTCCGTCCTGGTGCTCATGCTGCGGCCACGGCTGTCACCACTTCCGCCTCGAAGCCGAACACATCCACCACCCGCACGCACACCCGGCGCGCGCCGGGCTTGGCGGGGACGGTCAGCGTGGCCTGGGTCACTACCCGCAGCGGGTCGCCGTCATTCGCCGTGTTGCCGCGATAGTCCTGCCACACCGAGCGGAACACGCGGCCGTCGTAATCCGGGTCCACCGCCCAGTATTCGATCAGTGCCAGCGGTTCGGCGTTGGCAATGGCCTGCAGCTTTGCCCGGTTGGCTTCGTCCAGATTGATCGCTTCGGGCGACAGCAATACATAGTTCCTGAGTTTGACCATCAGTGTTTCCTGCTCGCCGCTCCTCTGCCGTTCAACCGGATGAATCGTCAGATATTGCAGGGAAGAAAACCGCACTGAGCCGCGCAGCTTTTCCAGTCCGCCCTTCTTCTTCAAGCGGTCCATCAGGTCGGGCGGAATCACCAGCACTTCGAGCCGTTCATCATTCAGCGCCGTGATCGTCTCGCCGATCGAGGGTTCGAAATTCCAGCCCAGCACCACTACGCGGTCCCAGCCGCCCAGCAGGGAGTCGCGTTGCGCGATGGCCTTTTTCAGCGTCGCCGTGCCGGTCAGTTTGTTGGGCGAATCGGCTAGCACCAGTGTCTTGCTGCCGCCAGCGGTAACGTGGCCGAGATTGCGTTGCGGGCTATCCTCCGGCGACAAGGGCAGCGCGCCATACAGCGACAGCACGATCTGCGACAGGTCGCCAATGCGGAAGTCCCGCCCCAGCATCGCGCGCGCGGCTTCCACCTGATAGTCGCCGATGGCCTGATACAGAAACGGTTGCGCATCCTGGTCGATCAGGCGCTTGCGCATGATCATGCAGGCAGGCTTGCCGAGGTCGGTGGTGATCCAGCGGCGGCCAAGTTTTTCGGCGACAGCGGCGGTGGTGCCGGAGCCGCCGTTGAAGTCGGCGACGAGACCGCCTTCTGGACAGGAGGTGCGGATGATTCGGTCGATGAGCTTTTCGGGTTTTTGGGTGGCGTAATTTACGCTTTGGCCTGAACCTCCCGCTACATAAGAAATGTCTGTCCACACGTCACTGAGTGGAACGCCGGGCAATTCGTCGAGAAAGGTGATCTTGCAACGTTTGATTGGCAGTCCGTTCTTCCCGAGTTTTATTCGGCCATGGCTATTGGGTACTTCCGTTTGAGGGGCGTTCCACAGCGCTTCCATTTTTTCTTTGCTTGTGCGCCAACGGGCAGGCGTGCCGTGAAATTCGAAAAGCTCCATCTTCCCTTGCGGGTCGAGCATGTTTTCTGACTTCCAATAGCGGCCAGACGGAAGCAAGTTCCATTCAGCATCAATGTATTCCTTGGAGTAAGGCAGGTACTGTTTTGCGAATGGGTAGTTCGTTGTTTTTCCATAGAAAAACAACGAATCCTTTGTTCGACCATATTTACCTGTTGTGTCGTTGTGTGACGCAGTACGAATCCAAGTGATGTCGTTTTGGAAGTTGTCTTTTCCGAACACCTCATCCAACACGATCTTCACGTAATGCCCGACATGCCAGTCCAGGTGCACGTAGATCGAGCCGGTGTCGGCCAGCAGTTCGCGCATCAGGATCAGGCGCGGCGTCATCATTGCCAGATACGACGCGGTGCCGTCGCTCCAGGTGTCGGAGTAGGCGAACTGTTCGATGACGGTGGGCTTCTGTTCGAGTTCGATGCCGGGCAGGGTGACCTTGGTGCGGTAGTCGGCCTTGGAGTCGAACGGCGGGTCGATGTAGATCAGATCGACTTTGCCGCGCAGCGAGGGCGTGGTGTCGTCGCCCGCCAGCAGCGCGGCCATGGCGAGCAGGTTGTCGCCGTAGATCAGGCGGTTGGCCCACGGCGCTTCGGGCGTTGCGGAAAGGCCGGGCTGCACGGGGTCGAGTAGTGCGCCTTGCGCGGGAGCGATGACATCGCGCCGTGTTTGCCGGGCTTGCGCGGTAACCCAGTCGTGTTCGGCACTGTCCCTGGCGGGCAGCACGATTTCGCGCGTCTGCAGTTGCACGCGGTGGCGGCTTTCAATGCTTTCGAGGATTTTCTCGGCTTGCTGCCTGCCCTTGGCAACGATTTCGGGCAGTTGTTCGAGCAGGGATTTGGGCATGGAATGCGTGCTGTTGCGTAGGGAAAGGTCGCGCGAACTTTACCATTAGTTACGTTGCATACGTAACTATTAGGAGTGTGCACTTACCCTTGCACAGCCAGCCGCCGGTAACTTCCTGGCATGGACAGCGCAAGCAAAAAATTTGCGGAACGGTTACGCGCCGCAATGGTGGCGGCGGGCTATGAAGCTAAGCCTTCGGTACTGGAGCGCGAATTCAATTTGCACTACTTGGGCAAGCCGATGACCCTGCACGGCGTGCGTCGCTGGTTGCTCGGCGAATCGCTGCCACGACAGGACAAGCTGGAAGCACTGGCGTTATGGTTGGGCGTTTCACCTCAGACGCTGCGATATGGGGCGGAGATCGAGGACCGGGTACGCGCCAAACAAAAACGCTGGGACGAAGGCATCGGCTATCAGGAGCGCGAAGTGTTCGAGGCCTTTCTCAAACTCCCGGTCGCGCAGCGCAAGGTGGTGCGCGAGGTGATTCTGGCGTTTGTGAAGGCGGACGAGGCTGTCAGGTAGGCATTCGGCGACATCAGGCTTTCGCTTGATAAATCGCCCTTCGTGTGGCATCATTAACAACACTGTTAACCGTACTGAAAGTGCATGCCATGTCCCAACTAACTGCTAACGATCTTAAAACCAAAGGCATCGCAGCGATCGAGTCGGTGCTTGCCGAGCACTCCGAGGCGATTGTTTCGGTGCGCGGCAAGGAACGCTTCGTGGTGATGGATATCGCGCAGTATCACTATTTGCGCGAGTGCGAGCTGGAGGCGGCGCTGGCCGAGACACGCGCCGATCTGGCGGCGGGACGCTTTACCGAGTCGTCGGCAGAAGCGCATGTGGCGCAGGTGAAATCGTCGGCATGAGTTATCGGCTGATTTTTACCGATCAGTACACGAAACGCGCCGCACGGTTTCTCAAGCGGCACCCCGATCTGGAAAAGCAGTATCTCAAAACCCTGCAACTGCTTGAGCTGAATCCTCACCATCCGTCACTGCGCCTGCATGCCCTGAGCGGAAAACTGCACACCCTGCATTCGGTTTCGATCAATCTGTCTTACCGCATTACGCTGGAAATCCTGATTCAGGATGAACAGATTATTCCGGTGAATGTGGGCGGCCACGATACCGTGTATTAACTGGGCTTACGCACGCTGCCTCTATAATCATGGGCGCGCCGGTGTGGCGCGCTTTTTTTGTGTTCCGCCATGGCCGACCCAACGCTGATCCTGCACGCCCTCATCCTCGGCCTGGTCGAAGGTGTGACCGAATTCTTGCCGATCTCCAGCACCGGACACCTGATTCTGGCGGGGCAGCTGCTCGGTTTCAACGGCGAGAAGGCCAAGGTGTTCATGATCGCCATCCAGCTGGCGGCGATATTTGCGGTGGTGTGGGAATATCGGGTACGGCTCTCGCACGTGGCGGCGACGCTGCACACCGAGCCAGCCTCGCGGCGGCTGGCGATCAACCTGATGGCGGGCTTCCTGCCGGCGGCAGTGCTGGGCCTGCTGTTCTACAAAGAGATCAAGGGCTACCTGTTCAACCCGATCGTGGTGGCGTCGGCGCTGGTGATCGGCGGTGTGCTGATCCTGTGGGCGGAGCGCCGCAGGCATGCCGTCAGCACGCCGACGGTGGACGATCTCAACTGGCGGCGCGCGCTGGCGGTGGGCTTCGCGCAGGCGCTGGCGATGATCCCCGGCACTTCGCGTTCGGGCGCGACCATCATCGGCGGGCTGTTTCTCGGGCTGTCACGCAAGGCAGCGGCGGAGTTTTCCTTCTTGCTCGCCATCCCCACCATGTTCGCCGCCACGGCGTACGACCTTTACAAGAACTGGCACCTGTTCGACGTGCACGACGTCCCGCTGTTCATGGTCGGCGGGGCGGCGGCGTTCGTCAGCGCCCTGATCGCCGTGCGCACGCTGATCAAGTTCGTCAGCCGCCACGACTACACCTTGTTCGCTTGGTACCGCATCGTGTTCGGTGGGGTGGTGCTGGCGACGGCCTATTTCGGGGTGGTCGACTGGGGCGCCGGGCACTGAGCATTCAGGCCGCGGCGAGCGCCCGCTTCGCCTCGGTTTCCAGCTGCGCCTTGAGTTCGGCAGGCAGTGTCAGCTGCGTCGCCAATGCGTCGAGGTAGGCGCGCTCCATGAAGCTTTCGGCATCCACCGCGAGCACGCTCACCAGATACATCTCGCTCGCGACTTCCATCGATCCGGCGGCGGCAGCCACGTCGGCCGGGTCGAGCGGGCGCGCCACTTCGGCGTCGATCCAGCTGCGCAGCGCGGGGTCGTCGGCCATCTCGCTCGCGACTTCCATCGATCCGGCGGCGGCAGCC
>DAOMWT010000112.1:0-8234 GCA_035436705.1 Thiobacillus sp.
GCGCTCGTAGTAGGCGGCGGCGCGCTCGAACTGGAACTGCATCAGCGCCTGAAATGCGGGGGTGGCCACGCCATCCAGGATGTCGGCTTCGCGCGCGCCGAAACGTGCAAGTTCATCCTGCGGCAGATAAATCCGTCCGCGTCGCGCGTCCTCGCCGACGTCGCGAATGATGTTGGTGAGCTGGAACGCGAGCCCCAGTTCGTGTGCATAGCGGCGGACCGCGCGATCGTCCGCGCTGCGCGGCCCGCCGAAAATCGCAGCCGCGACTTCGCCCACCACGCCTGCCACGCGATAGCAGTACAGATTGAGGGACTTGAAGTCGGGGTAGCGTAAATGATCCAGGTCCATCGCCATGCCGTCGACGATTTCCAGCAGCAGGGCAGCGGGTGCATTGCGGCCTTGCGCGGTATCGAGGAGGGCGCGGGTGGCCGGATGCTCCGGCGCGCCGGCCGCAAACCGCATGATCTCCTCGCGCCACCAGTCGAGCTTGGTCAGGGCGAGTTGGCTTTCGTGGCACTCATCCACCACGTCGTCGAGTTCGCGGCACAGGGCGTAAAACGCGGTGATCGCGCGCCGCGTGTCCGGTGGCAGGAAGACGAAGCTGTAATAGAAGCTGGAGCCGCTGGCGGCAGCCCGTTCCTGGCAATACTGATGGACATCCATGGTCAAAAAAATCCGCGCCAGAGCATGATGCCCCAGTCTTTTTTGGTGAGCACCGGGCGATCGTGGAATATACAGCCGGGGTCGGCATGCAGTTTGCGCAGGATGGTTTCACCGCCGAGGATGGTCACGCGCAGTTCCAGCCCGATGCGTCCCTTGAGCGCCCGGCCGAGCGGCGCACCGGCCTGCAGCAGCTTGCGCGCGCGTTCGATCTGCTTGTGCATCATCATGTGCCACAACCCGCGCGTGTCGCCCTGCGCGATCTGCATTTCGCCGATGCGGTGTGCGGCAAGTTCATCCTGCGGCAGATAGATGCGGTCTTTCCGGTAATCGACCGCGATGTCCTGCAAGAAATTGATCAGTTGCAGACTGCTGCAGATGGCGTCGGAATAGGCCAGATGGCGCGGGTCGTGGTCGCCGTGCAAATGCAGCATCAGGCGCCCCACCGGGTTGGCCGAGCGGCGGCAGTAGTCCATGACTTCGCCGAAGTTGGCGTAGCGTTTTTTTTCCACGTCCTGCGCAAACGCCGACAGCAGGTCGCGAAACGGTGCCAGCGGAATGGCGTGATCGCGGATTGCGGCAGCCAGCGGCACAAAAACCGGATGGCTTGAGGTCTCGCCGCGTTCGATGCGGTCCAGTTCGGCGTGGTATGCCGCCAGCTGCTCAAGACGCATTGCTGCGGAGGCGTCGCCTTCGTCGGCAATATCGTCCGCCGTGCGGGCAAACCGGTAGATGGCTTCGACCGGTTTGCGCAGCCGTTTGGGCAGCAACCAGGACGCAACGGGGAAGTTTTCGTAGTGATCGACCGGCACCGGCAACAAAAAAACGGAATGGGAATAATGACTTAGGCAGGATGCCGGGTTAGCTTGGGTGACAGCATCGCTTTGATTATATTACACTTATTGGTCGATAGTTTTGCGGCCAAGCCGCGAGAGTGGCGGAATTGGTAGACGCACTGGATTTAGGTTCCAGCGCCGCAAGGCGTGGGGGTTCGAGTCCCCCCTTTCGCACCATCGGCTTTATGCCGTTCACCCTTACATTTCAATTCAGCCAGGAAGTATTTTGATGCAAGCAAATCTTGAAGTCCTCGAAGGTCTGGCCCGGCGCCTGGATATCAGCGTGCCCATGGATCAGCTGGAAACCGAAGTGCAGAGCCGTCTGAAGCGCTTGGCACGCAACGTCAAGATGGATGGTTTCCGTCCTGGCAAGGCGCCGCTGAGCGCAGTGGTGCGTCAGCACGGCGCCGGCGTGCGCCAGGAAGTGTTGGGTGAAACCCTGCAATCCCGCTTTGGCGAGGCCGTGCAGGCCCACCAGTTGAGAATCGCGGGTTATCCGCGCTTCGAACCGAAGGCGGGGCAGGCGACGGCAGCGGAAATGACTTTCAGCGCCAGCTTTGAGGTCTATCCTGAAGTGAAGATCGACGTGTTGAATACAGGCAAACTCAGCCGCCCCATCGTGAGCCTGGGCGAGGCCGATGTCGCAAAGACGCTGGAGGTGCTGCAGAAGCAGCGCCGCAGCTTCGAGGCGACCGATCGGGCCGCAATGGAAGGCGACCTGGTCAAATTCGACTATCAAGGCACGGTGGATGGCGCGGCATTCGAAGGCGGCAAGGGCGAAGACTTCGCCGCGGTAATCGGCGAGGGCCGTTTGCTGAAGGATTTCGAACAGAGCCTGACCGGGCTCAAGGCGGGCGACAGCAAGGGATTCGATCTGACGTTCCCGGCCGAGTATGCCGCCAAGGAACTCGCCGGCAAGGCCGCGCATTTCGAGGTGCAGGTCAAGGACGTACAGGCTCCTGTGCTGCCGCCGGTGAATGCGGAGTTTGCCAAGGCGCTGGGAGTCGAGGACGGTGACGTCGAGAAACTCAAGGCCGAGGTCAAGACCAATCTGGAGCGTGAAGTGAAACGCCGCGTGCAGGCGAAACTGAAAGAGCAGGCGATGGAGTTGCTGCTGCAGAAAAGCACGCTGGATCTGCCGCAGAGCCTGGTGGCGATGGAGACCGACCGTCTGCAGAAGATGACCGAGGCCGATATGCAATCGCGCGGGGTTCAGACCATGAAACTGTCTGCCGATATGTTTACTGGGCAGGCCGAACGCCGTGTCCGCTTGGGCTTGATCCTGGCCGAGATCGTGCAGGCGAACAAGTTGGTGGCGCAGCCGGAGCAGATCCGCGCCTTGATTCAGGAACAGGCGCAGAGCTACGAGGAGCCGGAACAGGTGATACAGTGGTACTACCAGAGCCCGCAGCGGATGCAGGAGATCGAGTCCCTGGCGCTGGAAGAGAATGTGGTAGCATGGGTTGCAGGTCAGGCCCAAGTGGAAGACGTGACAACCTCCTTTGAAGATTTGATGGGACGTGCCTGATGCGCATTGATTTCGAACACGGTATTTCCAATTCACAGCCCTTCGAGCCCCAGGGGCTGGGGCTGGTCCCCATGGTCGTCGAACAGAGCGGCCGCGGCGAGCGTGCCTACGATATTTACTCGCGCCTCCTCAAGGAACGAGTGATTTTCCTGGTCGGCCCGGTGAACGACGCGACGGCCAACCTGGTGGTCGCGCAGATGCTGTTCCTGGAGTCGGAAAATCCCGACAAGGACATCTATTTCTACATCAACTCGCCTGGTGGCTCGGTTTCGGCCGGCCTGGCGATCTATGACACCATGCAGTTCATCAAGCCGGATGTGTCCACGCTCTGCATCGGCCAGGCGGCCAGCATGGGCGCGTTCCTGCTGACCGCAGGTGCCAAGGGCAAGCGCTACTGCCTGCCGAACTCGCGCGTGATGATCCATCAGCCGCTGGGCGGTTTCCAGGGGCAGGCGTCGGACATCGAAATCCACGCCAAGGAAATCCTGTATCTGAAAGCGCGCCTCAACGATATGCTGGCCAAGCATACCGGACAGAGTCTGGAAGCAATCGATCGCGACACCGATCGCGACAACTTCATGAGCGCGGAAGATTCGGTGAAGTATGGGCTGGTCGACAAGGTGCTGACCAGCCGCATTGAGGCATCAGGCAATTAAGCAAGGAACTGGCATGGCAGACAAAGGCTCGGGTGACAAACTTCTCTACTGCTCTTTCTGCGGCAAAAGCCAGCACGAAGTGCGCAAGCTGATTGCTGGGCCGTCGGTGTTCATTTGCGATGAATGCGTCGAGCTATGCAACGACATCATCCGCGAGGAAATCCAGCAGACCGGCAACCAGAAGGGGGCAGGATCCGACCTGCCGACGCCGCATGAAATCAGCAGCATTCTCGATCAGTATGTGATCGGCCAGGGACAGGCCAAGAAGGCGCTCGCCGTCGCGGTCTACAACCACTACAAGCGTCTGCGCAGCAATTCCGGTAGCGGCGAAGTCGAATTGGCCAAGAGCAATATCCTCCTGATCGGCCCTACGGGGTCGGGCAAGACCCTGCTGGCGCAGACACTGGCGCGCCTGTTGAACGTACCTTTCGTGATCGCCGATGCCACCACACTGACCGAAGCCGGCTACGTGGGCGAGGATGTCGAGAACATCATCCAGAAGCTGCTGCAGAAGTGCGATTACGATGTCGACAAGGCCAAGCAAGGCATCGTTTATATTGACGAAATCGACAAGATTTCGCGCAAGGCCGACAATCCCTCGATTACCCGTGATGTGTCGGGCGAAGGTGTGCAGCAGGCGCTGCTGAAGCTGATCGAGGGCACCACTGCCTCGATACCGCCACAGGGCGGGCGCAAGCATCCGAATCAGGAATTCGTTCAGGTTGACACCAGCAATATCCTGTTCATTTGCGGCGGCGCATTCAGCGGGCTGGAAAAGGTCATCCGCGGCCGCACCGAGAAAGGCGGCATCGGCTTTGGCGCGCAGGTGAAGAATGTCGATGAAACCAAGCGTGACGCCGAGTTGCTGCACCAGGTTGAACCCGAGGATCTCATCAAATACGGCCTGATCCCGGAATTCGTCGGGCGTTTGCCGGTGGTGGCGACGCTGGATGAGCTCGACGAGGCCGCGCTGGTACAGATCCTGACCGAACCGAAGAATGCGCTGACCAAGCAGTTCGCCAAGCTCTTCAAGATGGAAGGTGTCGAGCTCGAATTCCGTGACGATGCGCTCAACGCCATCGCCAAGCGTGCACTGAATCGCCGTACCGGTGCACGTGGCCTGCGTTCGATCATCGAGCATGCCCTGCTCGATACCATGTACGATCTGCCTTCACTCAAAGGGGTCAGCAAGGTGGTAGTGGACAACGGCCTGATCAACGGCGAGGGCAAACCCTTGCTGATTTACTCCGAACAGGGCGACCAGCCGCTGGCAGCCGGAGCCTGAATCGATGGCGCTGACGGGGAACCTGTCAGCCATCTTGAATTCCAACCTATGCCCCCCAATTATGGTTAAGCGTGGTTGTTGCCGATTTATCGGCTTTACAAACACGGCCTGCCTTTTACGGGTAGAGCGTGGTTGAATGCCCGCGCATCCTTTCCTCAACCCTTACCAGGAAATCATGATGAGCGACAACGTATCCAAGGAACAGGTCGATCTGCCGCTGTTGCCGCTTAGGGATGTGGTGGTGTTCCCACACATGGTCATCCCGTTGTTTGTCGGCCGGCCCAAGTCGATCAAGGCGCTGGAAACCTCGATGGAGTCCGGCAAGAGCATTCTCCTGGTCGCCCAAAAGACGGCAGCCCAGGACGACCCCACGCCGGAGGATCTCTACGATACCGGCAGCGTGGCCACCGTACTGCAAATGCTGAAGCTGCCCGATGGTACCGTCAAGGTGCTGGTGGAGGGTAATCAGCGTGCCCGCGTGCTGGAGGTGACCGATACCGGCACCCATCTCGCTGCGCGCGCCGAAATTCTGCCCGCCGAGGGCGAGGAACTGGTGGAAGTCGAGGCCATGCGCCGCGCCCTGCTCACGCAGTTCGACCAGTACGTCAAACTGAACAAGAAAATTCCGCCGGAAATCCTTACCTCGCTGGCGGGAATCGACGAAGGCGGCCGTCTGGCCGACACCATCGTTGCGCATCTGCCGCTTAAACTGGAGCAGAAGCAGGAAGTGCTGGAAATGATCGGTGTCAACAAACGCCTGGAGCATCTGCTAGGCCTGCTCGAAGGCGAACTTGACATCCTGCAGGTCGAAAAGCGCATCCGTGGCCGTGTCAAGCGGCAGATGGAGAAAAGCCAGCGCGAGTACTACCTGAATGAGCAGGTCAAGGCGATCCAGAAGGAACTGGGCGACATCGAAGAAGGTGCCGAGCTGGAAGAACTGGAAAAACGCATCAAGGATGCCAGCATGTCCAGGGAGGCCGAAACCAAAGCCATGGGCGAATTGAAAAAGCTGCGCATGATGTCGCCGATGTCGGCCGAAGCCACCGTGATTCGCAGCTATATCGAAGCCATGGTCGGCCTGCCGTGGAAAAAGAAAACCAGGATCAGCAAGGATCTGCTCAAAGCCGAGAAAGTCCTCGACCAGGATCACTACGGCCTCGACAAGGTCAAGGAGCGCATCCTGGAATACCTCGCGGTCCAACAGCGCGTCGACAAGGTGAAAGCACCGATTCTCTGCTTGGTGGGGCCGCCTGGCGTAGGCAAGACCTCGCTCGGACAGTCCATCGCCCGCGCGACCAATCGCAAGTTCGTTCGCATGGCGCTTGGCGGCGTGCGCGACGAATCCGAGATTCGCGGGCACCGCCGCACCTACATTGGTTCGATGCCGGGGAAGATCCTGCAAAGCCTGACCAAGGTCGGGGTGAGAAATCCGCTGTTCCTGCTCGACGAAGTCGACAAGATGGGGCAGGATTTTCGTGGTGATCCGTCGTCGGCGTTGCTGGAAGTGCTTGATCCCGAGCAGAACCATACCTTCCAGGATCATTACATCGAGGTCGAATACGATCTTTCCGACGTGATGTTCGTCGCCACGGCCAACTCGCTCAATCTGCCGGCACCGTTGCTCGACCGGATGGAAGTGATCCGCCTGTCGGGTTACACCGAGGACGAGAAAATCAATATTGCCGAGCGCTATCTAGTACCCAAACAACTCAAGGTCAATGGCATCAAGGAAGGCGAGCTCGCCATTGCCGAGTCGGCGTTGCGCGACATCGTGCGCTACTACACGCGCGAGGCCGGCGTGCGCAGCCTGGAGCGCGAGGTTTCAAAAATCTGCCGCAAGGCGGTCAAGGCCCTGTTGCTGAAGAAGCAGAGCACCAAGATGCAGGTCACGTCGCGCAATCTGGAAAAATACCTCGGCGTGCGGCGTTTCAGCTTCGGCATCGCAGAAAAGAACAACCAGGTGGGGCAGGTGACGGGGCTGGCCTGGACCGAGGTCGGCGGCGAATTGCTGACCATCGAGGCGGTCTCCCTGCCCGGGCGCGGCAAGATGACGACCACCGGCAAGCTCGGCGAGGTGATGCAGGAATCCATCCAGGCCGCGCTGTCCGTGGTGCGCTCGCGTGCGCGCAAGCTGGGTATCCAGGAGGATTTTTACCAGAAACACGATATCCATATTCACCTGCCGGAAGGCGCGACGCCGAAAGATGGGCCATCTGCGGGTATCGCAATCTGTACTTCGATGGTGTCGATCCTCACCGGGATTCCGGTACGCGCGGATGTTGCGATGACTGGCGAGATTACGCTGCGGGGTGAAGTGCTGCCGATCGGCGGCCTGAAGGAAAAGCTGCTGGCCGCGCATCGTGGCGGCATCAAGACGGTGCTGATCCCGCAGGAAAACGTCAAGGACCTGACCGAGATTCCTGACAACATCAAGAACAAACTCGACATTCATCCGGTCAAGTGGATCGATCAGGTTCTTGAATTGGCATTGGAGCACACGCCCGAGCCCCTGCAGGACGAACCGGAAGCGGAAACACCGGCGATTGCCGTTCCGGAAGAGGGGGGGACCGCCGCCGCGGCGCTCAAACACTGAGTATTTTCCAACCGCTCGTCGGAATCCCGCGCCAGCCGCGGGATTTTTTGTCAATAGCCCGGAAAACCGCTTGACACAAGGTTTTGCGGGTTGCTATAAAAGCGCCCACAGGGTTTTCCTGTGCCACTTGAGTGAAGGGGACAACACGTGAACAAATCCGAATTGATCGATGCCATTGCCGACTCGGCTGATATTTCCAAGGCAGCTGCCGGTCGTGCACTGGACGCAACGGTTGAAGCTGTCAAGAAAACGCTGAAGAAGGGTGACATGGTGACGCTGGTGGGTTTTGGCAGCTTCTATGTCGGCAAGCGCGCCGCGCGTACGGGCCGTAACCCGCGCACCGGCGCAACCATCAAGATCAAGGCTGCCAAAGTGCCGAAGTTCCGTGCCGGCAAAGGTCTGAAAGACGCCATTAATTAATAAAAATTACGATATGCATTTGGCAAGACTAGGAAATCTGTTGTAGAATTTTGGTCTTTGTCGGGTGCTTAGCTCAGCTGGTAGAGCGTCGCCCTTACAAGGCGAATGTCGGGGGTTCGAACCCCTCAGCACCCACCAGCGTCGCGGTACCGGCTGGCGGGTCGCGCGGGGGCATCCCACCGACGGCCGCAGTCGTGCCCATGGAGTGGTAGTTCAGTTGGTTAGAATACCGGCCTGTCACGCCGGGGGTCGCGGG
>DAOMWT010000113.1:0-8223 GCA_035436705.1 Thiobacillus sp.
CTGCGCGCCGAGGCCGAGCGCCAGGGCAACCAGCAGGCCTACACGCGGCTGACCGCGCCGCACGCGGGGGTGGTGACGGCGATTTCCTTTGAAGCCGGGCAGGTGGTGGACATCGGGCAGCCAGTGGCGCAACTGGCGCGCAGCGGCGAACGGGAAGTGCGCATCGACGTGCCGGAAAATGCGCTCGCGGCCCTGCGTGCGGCGCGGAACCTGAGCATCCGGCTGTGGTCGGCGCCGGGGACGGACTATGCCGGCCGCTTGCGCGAGCTGTCGCCGATGGCCGATGCCGCGAGCCGGACGTACAGCGCGCGCGTGAGTTTCATCGAGCCGGATGAGAGGGTGAAACTCGGCATGACCGCCACGGTGGACGTCGGCAGCGAGGCTGCGCCGAGTCTGTCGGTGGCGCAGACCGCGCTGTTCAAAATCAACGGTCAGCCGCAGGTGTGGGTGGTTGATCGCCGAACCCGGAAAGTGGCGCCGCGCAGCGTGCAGCTGGGCGGCTTGAGCGGCGATCGCGCGGTGGTGACGGCGGGGCTGGCGGCCGGCGAATGGGTGGTGACCGCAGGCGTGCACAAGATCGCGCCGGGCCAGCAGGTGCGTCTGGCGCCTTCCAGGCCATGAGCGCCCCGCCCCGCTTCGAGCCGCGGCGCGGCAACCTGTCGCGCTGGGCGATCGAGCATCCGGTGCTGGTGCGCTTCTTCATCGTGCTGATCCTGCTGCTGGGCGCGCGTTCCTATATCCAGCTGGGGCAGGCCGAAGACCCGCCGTTCACTTTCAAGACCATGCTGATCCAGGCGCAATGGCCGGGTGCGACGGCGCAGGAAGTGTCCGAGCAGCTGACCGAGCGCATCGAGAAAAAACTGCAGGAAATGCCCGAGCTGGATTTCGTGCAGAGCTACGCCAAGCCGGGCGAAACCGCGCTGTTTGTGAACCTCAAGGAGACCGTCCGCGGGCGCGATGTGGCGGAGGCCTGGTATCAGGTCCGCAAGAAAATCGGCGACCTCGGGCCGCAGTTGCCCGCCGGGGTGCAGGGGCCGTTTTTCAACGATGAGTTCGGCGATACCTTCGGTTCGATCTACGCTTTCACCGGCGAGGGCTTCAGCCGCGCCGAGTTGCGCCGCGCCGCCGAAGACGCGCAGCGCGAAGTGCGCCGCCTGCCCAACGTCGGCAAGGTCGAACTGTTCGGCATCGTGGCGGAAAAAATCTATATCGAGGTTCCCACCGAGAAGCTCGCCACGCTGGGCCTCACCCCGCAGCAGATCATGCAGGCGGTGCAGGAGCAGAACAGCGTGGTCGCCGATGGCCGGGTGGAAAACGATGTGCTGTCGATCCCGCTGCGCATATCGGGGGCGTATTCCGAGGTGGAGCGCCTGCGCGAAACCGTGATCCGGGTGGGCGCGCACAGCCTGCGGCTGGGCGACATCGCCGAGGTGACGCGCCGCTATGAAGATCCGCCCGCCACCGAAATCCGCTCGCAGGGCGAATCGGCGGTATTGCTCGGAGTGTCGCTGGCCGACGGCGGGGATGTGCTGGCCATGGGGCGCGCCGTCGCCGCCGCCATGGAGACGTTGCAAAAGACGCTGCCGGTGGGTCTGGAAATCCGCCAGATTCACGACCAGCCCGGCATCGTCAGCCACGCGGTCAAGCTCTTCATGCAGAGTTTCCTCGAAGCCGTCGCCATCGTGCTGGTGGTGACCTTCCTGGCGCTGAAATGGCGCGCCGGCCTGGTGGTGGCGCTGTCCATTCCGGTGGTGCTGGCGATCACTTTCAGCGCGATGTGGCTGTTCGACATCGACCTGCACCGCATTTCCACCGGCGCGCTCATCATCGCGCTCGGCCTGCTGGTGGACGACGCCATCATCGCGGTGGAAATGATGGCGCACAAGCTCGAAGCCGGCTGGAATCGCTTCGAGGCCGCCACCTATGCCTTCCAGTCGACCGCGTTTCCCATGCTCACCGGCACCCTGCTCACCGCCACGGCATTTCTGCCGATCGCGCTGGCCAAATCGGTGGTCGGCGAATACACCTTTGCGATTTTTGCGGTGACCACGATCGCGCTGCTGTCGTCCTGGCTGGTGGCGGTGGTGGTCACCCCCTATCTGGGGCATGCCCTGCTGAAGCCCAGCCAGTACGTGACCGATGAAAACGCCGCCTACCTGACGCCGTTTTACCGGCGCTTCCGCGCCGCGGTGACCTGGTGCGTGACGCATCGTCGGACGGTGATTGCGCTGACGGTGATCGCGCTGGCGGTAGGGCTGGCCGCGATGCAGCGGGTCGAAAAACAGTTCTTCCCGCAGTCCGACCGGCTGGAAATCCTGATCGAGCTATGGCTGCCGGAAGGCGCCTCGATCGATGCCGCGCGCGCCGAAGCGCTCAGGCTCGAAGCCTTGCTGCGGCAGGACCGGGACGTGGCCCATGTCCTCAATTATATCGGCCAGGGGGCGCCGCGTTTCGTGCTGGCGCTGGATCAGCGCCTGAACAACCGCAACTTTGCGCAACTGGTGGTGATCGCGAAGGATGTGCCGGCGCGCGAACGCGAACTCGCCCGCATCCAGCGGCTGTTCGAGACCGATTTTCCCAATGTGCGCGGACGCGCGGTGCGCTTCGAATACGGCCCGCCAGCCGGCTATCCGGTGCAATACCGCTTGAGCGGCCCCGATATTCCGCAGTTGAAGATCGAAGCCGAGAAACTGCGCAAAATCGTCGCGGCGCAGCCGCAGGTGACGGCGGTGAACCTCGACTGGAACGAGCAGTCGCTGGCGGTCAAGGCGCAACTCGATCAGGACAAGATCAAGGCGCTGGGGCTGAGTTCCGATCTGGTCGGCCGGCTGGTGGCGCTGCAGCTGTCGGGCATCACCGTCACCCAGCTCCGCGAAAACGACCTGCTGATCGACGTGGTGCTGCGCACGCCGCGCAACGAACACCGCGACGTCGATGCATTGAAGTCGCTTCCCGTCGGCCGCTTCAACGGCCAGAGCGTGACGCTGGGGCAGATCGCCCGCCTCGAGCCGGTGTTCGAGGACGGCGTGATCTGGCGGCGCGACCGTCTGCCGACGATCGCGGTGCGCGGCGACCCGGTGGGCAAGACCCAGCCTGCCACCATCATCGATACCATCGCGCCGCAGGTGGCCGCATTCAAGGCCCGGCTGCCGGACGGCTTCCGGCTGGAAGTCGGCGGGCCGGTGGAAAGCAGCGCCAAGGCCAACGCCGCCATCGGCGCATCGTGGCCGCTGATCGTGATCACCACGCTGAGCCTGCTGATGCTGCAGCTCGGCAGTTTCCCGCGCGCGCTGCTGGTGGTGCTGACCGCGCCGCTCGGTATCATCGGGGTGGCGATCGCGCTGCTGCTGAGCGGCCAGGCGATGGGTTTCGTCGCGCTGCTGGGGATCATCTCGCTGGCCGGCATGATCATGCGCAACTCGGTGATCCTGGTCGACCAGATCCAGCAGGACATCGCGCGCGGCCTGTCGCAATGGGATGCGATCATCGAGTCGACGGTACGGCGGATGCGCCCGATCAGCCTCACCGCCGCTGCCGCGGTGCTGGCGATGATCCCGCTGTCGCGTTCGATTTTCTGGGGCCCGATGGCGGTGTCGGTCATGGGCGGCCTGGTCGCGGCGACCTTTCTCACCCTGTTTTTCCTGCCGGCCTTGTATGCGGCGTGGTTTCGGGTTAAACCAAACCAATAGGATGCAAGTTGCAAGGAGGCCGCATGAAGACGATCGGACTTGGACTCGTGCTGCTGCTGGGCGGCTGTGCGGGACTGCAGTCGCCTGACCCGGCGTCGCCGTATTACGCCTATGCACCAGGCTGGGCGGTGCAGTTGAACCGGCCGTTGACGATTCCGCCGGACGCCGCCACGGTGCGCCTGCAATACGGCCGCATCGTGGCGCGTAACAGCGTGCAGGAGTATGCCCCGTTCTGCGTGGTGGAATTGAACACGGTGCGCGCCGAAGCGCAGACGCTGCAGCCGGGGCGCTTCGAGGTATGGCGGGTGACCCGCAGCGTCAGCCCAGTCGCGATGGCTTCGCCTTTCGTCAAAGCGAGGTTCGTTGCCGACGACGGCGATCCGACTTTCCTCTATTTCAAAACCGAATTCCGCCTGCGCGACGCGGCACAGCCGAATCTGCGCGGCATGAGCTGCGCCTGGAACCAGATGGCGCCCGGCAATCGTGCGTTGATGCGGCATCTCACCCTGGACGAGATCCGCCAGGCGGTGGGCGGCTGGATGAGCCTGATTCCGCCCGGGGAGCGCCTGTGAAGCCTGCCGAGACCCGTATTGCCCCGGATACCAGGGTCAAGCTGTCGAAATGGGATGCCGGCGACAGCGCGATCGTCGGCAAGGAAAAATCCGATGCGCGCGAGCGTCTGGATGACTACCGTGAACGCCTGGAAACGCTGCAGGAGCTGCTGTACGCCGAAGGCAGGCACAAGCTCCTGGTCGTGTTGCAGGCGATGGATACGGCCGGCAAGGATTCCACCATCCGTCACGTGTTCCAGGGCGTCGATCCGCTGGGGGTGCGCGTGGCCAGCTTCAAGACGCCTACGCCGCACGAGCTGGCGCGCGACTATTTGTGGCGGGTGCACCACCACGTGCCGGGCGCCGGCGAGATCGTCATCTTCAACCGTTCGCATTACGAGGATGTGCTGATCACGCGGGTGAATGGCTGGATCGATGCCGCCGAATGCAGACGGCGCTTCCGCCAGATCAACGACTTTGAAAGAATGCTGGCGGAAACCGGCACGACCATCCTCAAGTTCTATCTGCATATTTCCAGGGACGAGCAGAAGAAGCGCCTGGAAGAGCGCCGCGACACCCCGGAGAAACAGTGGAAATTCCAGCCGGGCGACCTCGCGGTGCGTGCGCAGTGGGACGATTACATGGCCGCCTACGAGGCGGCGCTGTCGGCCACCAGCACGGCGCATGCACCGTGGCACGTGATCCCGGCCAACAGCAAGCTGGCGCGCAATCTGATGGTGTCCAGCCTACTGATCGAGGCGCTGGAAAATCTGAAAATGCGCTACCCGGACCCGGTCGACGGGGCGGCGGATAGCGTAATTGTCTGAGGGCTATCTGACCAGCGTCAGCTGCGGCGGCCGCACAGTGCCGGCATGCGAAACCGGTTGCCAGTGCGGCAAGGCTTCCGGACGATGGATGTGGTAGCCCTGCAAATAATCCACCCCGATGTCGTTTAGCAGCGCGGCCATTGCGGCGTCTTCCACCTGCTCGGCAACCGAATGCATGCCGAAGTCACGCGCCAGCTGCGCGATCGAACGCACGATGGCCTGGTCGCGGCGGTCGTCCAGCATGCCGCGCACGAAGGCGCCGTCGATCTTGAGGAAGTCGGCCGGCAGGTGTTTGAGGTAGAAGAACGAGGAGGCATCGCGGCCGAAATCGTCCAGCGCGAACTGGCAGCCGCGTTCGCGCAGGCCGTGGATCAGGCGTTGCGCATCCGCCAGATTCACCACCGCCGCGGTTTCCGTGACCTCGAAGCCCAGGCGTTCGCCGGCCACGCCATAGTGGTCGAGCAGATGGCAGACGGTGCCGAGGAAGGATTCGTCGGCCACCGTCTTGCCCGACAGGTTGATGAAATACACCGCATGGTCGCCGGGCTGCGCCGCCAGGTAGGACACCACGGCTTCCAGCATCCAGCGGTCGAGGATCGGCGCCTGCCCGTAGCGTTCGAGCGCGGGCAGCAGCTTGGCCGGCCCCTCGATCACGCCATTGCGCTGCCAGCGGATCAGCACCTCGTAATGCGGCTGTCCGCTGCTGGAAACCGGCTGGATCAGCTGGCGGTAGGGCAGGAACTGGTTGGCTTCCAGTGCCTGCGCGAAATCGGCGGCCCAGCCCATTTCCGCCTCCAGACGGCGGAACCCGATCTCGTCCGCCTCGTACAGCATGATCCGGCCGCTGCCTTCGGATTTGGCACGGTAGCACGCCATGTCGGCCTGGATCATGAGATCGCCGGCGGTGGTCGCGGACTGGGTGATGGGCGCGATTCCGGCGCAGGCGCCAAGAGTGAAACGCCGCCCCTTGTGTTCGAAACGGAAGTCGCGGATGCGCTGCACCAGCTGCCGGCAGACCGCGCTGGCCGCGTCGGGCTGGGTGTCGAACAGGATAAGGCCGAATTCGTCGCCGCCCAGACGGCCCAGATAGGCATGCTCGGGCAAGGCTGCCTGCATGGTCTGCGCAATGTCCATCAGCAGGGCGTCCCCCACCGAATGGCCGCAGGTGTCGTTCACCAGCTTGAACTGGTCGAGATCGATGTAGCAGAACGCGTGTTGTTGTGCCTGCTCGCGCGCGGTGCGCAGGGCGCGTGCCAGCCGGCCTTCCACCGCGCGGCGGTTGGGCAGCGTGGTCAGGGTGTCGTGGAAGGCCATCTCGCGCAGGCTGTCGAGCAGCTGCTTTTTCTCGGTCTCGTCGCGCAGCACGTAGATCGCGCCGAAACCGCCGTTGCCGGTCAGCGGTGCGCAGCTGTAGCTGATCGCCAGGTCCTGCCCCAGGCGCGTTTGCAGGCGGGCAGAGCCGGTCTGGCCGAGTTGCGGCGAATTGGGCGCGAGGAAACAGACCGGGGCTTCGTCGTCGCCGCCCGGCCGATCGAATTGCAGCAGGCTTTTCAGCGGGCTCGCTACGGCATCTTCAAGCGCGATGCCGAGCAGGCTCTCGGCGGTCGGGTTGATATAGACCACGTGATTATGGGTATTGGTGACGATGACGGCGTCGTTGATCGATTGCAGCGTGACCTGCCAGCGTTCCTTTTCCTCACTGAGCGCGGCTTCATCAAGCTTGTGTTGCGTGATGTCGACGTGGATCGACAGATACTTCAGCGGCAGGCCGTCGTCGCCCTTGATCGGCGTGATGGTCGAGGCGGTCCAGAACAGCCGGCCATCCTTGGCGCGGTTGCAGATTTCGCCGCGCCAGGTTCGCCCGCGCGAGACGGTCTCCCACAGTTGGGCAAAAAATGCGGCGTCATGCCGGCCCGAACGGAGGATGCGATGGCTCTGGCCGAGGAGTTCTTCGTGGGTGTAGCCGCTGACGATGCAGAACAGGTCGTTGGCGAAGGTGATGTTGCCGGCGAGATCGGTTTCGGACACGCTGGCGGCGCTATCAAGGGCCTTCTGATGCTCCTTGAGGTCGGTGAGCAGGCGCTCCAGCGCTGCACTCATATGGTTGAAAGCGCACAGGGTCTCCTGCAGTTCGGGCGGACTGCCGGCCCGAACGGGAATCCGCGCACTGTAATCCCCGGCTTCGATCCGGCGCGCGGTGGCACGCAGCCGGTCCAAGCCCTTCAGGTTGATTTTGAGCAGCCCGTAAGTCAGCCAGCCGAGCAGGATGAAAGCGGCACCGAGCAGCATGAACAGGCGACTGCCGAGATGCCACAGAAAGTCCTCGTATGCATGGACGGACGGCTGGATGAGCAGGCGGCCATGGTAGGCATCGTCGACGACCAGGGGCGCCTGCATGACGGGGGCGACCAGATCGGCCATTCCGGCAAACCAGCCGGGACGGTTTACGGGAAACGGCGACGCCTGTCGACGTAGAAGGTGGCCATCGGGCGCGGTGTATTCCACATACTGCAGGTTGCCCTGCGCAATCGGAATGTCGAGCCGCGCCTGCACCACGCTGTCATCTCCCCTGCTGGCCGCTTCGGCCACTGCCTGAGACAGCGCCGCCAGTTGTGCCGATGCCTGCACGCGCAAGGCGGCGCCGGCATCCTGGCGGGCGATGCGCAGCGCCTGTTGCCCGGCCAGGACGAAAGCCGCAAGCAGGATGAGCAATACCGCACCCATGATCCGGCCCTGCGTGCTGAGGCAGGCAGGGCGTAAGTCCTGCACAAGGCGAACTAGCCGGGAGGAGGGAATGGCGCACATACGGAATGAATCGGCCGCATTCCCCATTCCTGAAGGGACTGTAAAGCCGGGAGCGCCGGACTGTGCGAGCACGCACACCCGGCAGCAGATTCAGGATTTCTTGCGCGCGCGCGGATGCGCCTGATCGTATACCTTAGCGAGATGCTGCCAGTCGAGGTGGGTATACACCTGGGTGGTGCTGATGCTGGCGTGGCCGAGCATCTCCTGTACTGCCCGCAGATCGCCGGATGACTGCAGCACGTGGGTGGCGAACGCGTGGCGCAGCATGTGCGGGTGGACGTGCTGGCCGAGGCCAGCCTGCCGGGCCCAGCGGTCGAGGCGCAGCTGCACGCTGCGCGGCGTAAGCCGGGC
>DAOMWT010000114.1:0-8074 GCA_035436705.1 Thiobacillus sp.
CCTGGCGGGCGTTCTCGGCGTTCTGCCTGACGGTGCTGGTCAGCTCTTCCATCGAACTGGCAGTCTCTTCCAGTGAGCTGGCCTGCGATTCGGTGCGCGAGGAGAGGTCCGCGTTGCCCGTCGCTATCTCGCGCGAGGCAACCGATATGGTCTCGGTCCCGGTGCGCACCTGGCTGACGATGTCCGCCAGGCTGGCGTTCATGTTCTTCATCGCCTGCATCAGCTGGCCGGTTTCATTCTGCGAATGCACGTCGATCTGCTGCGTCAGATCCCCTGCGGCGACACTTTCGGCCAGCCTGACCGCCTCGTTCAGCGGACGCGAAATGGCGCGAATCAGCCAGAGACCGATAAACGCAGCCAGCAGCACGCCGCAGACAATGACCGCAATCGAAGCGGTGCGCACGAGGGCATAGCGGGTTTGCGCTGACTGGAATTCGCCTTTCGCCACGTCGAGCTGGAGCCGATTGATCGCCTCCATGCTTTCCCGCACTGCGGGATATGTCTGGCTCAGCGGCCCCTGCAATATTTCCCCGGCCTGCTGGAAATCGTGGGCGCGCAATGCCGCAATGGCAGGGATCATGCCCTCGCGGCCGTACTTTCTGCGGTTGGCATCCAGTTCCCCGGCCAGCTTCGTTTCTTCGGCCGTCAACTGGGTCGCCATGTAAGTCTTCCAGATTCCGTCGATTTCCTTGATCGTGTTGCTCACCCCTTCGGTTTTCTTGTCGACCAGCGACGTATCTTCAGGGAAAGCCGTCAACTGGCCTGCGGTTGCTTCGGCAATCGTGATCTGGTTCTGGTTCATCAGCATGGACATGCGTTCCAGCAGGCCCAGCGCAACCATCCTGTCTTCGTAGACTGTTCTCAAGGCGTTATTGGTGACGTTCAGGCTGGTCAGGCCCATCATTCCGATACCCACCAACAGCACGGAAAGAAAGCCGATAACGAATACCAGCCGCGACTTGATGCTCAGATTTTCAAACATTTAAGGCTCCCGGATTTTTGGGTAGTAACTGCTTAATCTCGACCGCCTGTCAGGCTGCGATTTTTTCCATCAATCCCATTTCGCTGCTGGACATGAGCTTGTCGATATCCACCAGGATCAGCATGCGCTCGTTGAGCGTGCCAAGGCCGATGAGATAATCGCTGTCGAAAGTCCCCATTTCCGGCGCAGGCCTCACCTGGTTCGGGGACAGCGTGGTGACGTCGGAGACGCTGTCCACCACCATGCCCATGACCCGGCCGCCGATATTGAGGATGATCACCACGGTGAACTGGTCGTAGGTGGGGGTGCCCAGGCTGAATTTGATACGCATGTCGACGACCGGCACGATAATGCCGCGCAGGTTCACCACGCCCTTGATGAAGTCGGGAGCGTTGGCGATGCGGGTGACCGGTTCGTACCCCCGGATCTCCTGCACCCGCAGGATGTCGATGCCGTATTCTTCCTGCCCCAGGGTGAAGGCCAGAAACTCTTTCCCGGCAATCTCTCCGGCGCCGGCTTGTGCTTGTGTCTGTGTGGTGTAGGACATGGTGTGAATCCTTTTTTTACCCAAATGGGTGATCCGGCCTCAGTAAAAGATGGGATCGGCGCTGAGCTGGCGGCTTGAGCGCAAAAGCGCGGAAACGTCGAGAATCAGGGAAACGCCGCCATCCCCCAGAATGGTGGCGCCCGAAATGCCAGCCACCTTGCGGAAATTCGATTCGAGGTTCTTGACGACCACCTGCTGCTGCCCGACCAGGCTGTCGACCAGCAAGGCGGCCTTCTTGCCGTCGGCTTCGAGAATGACGACGATTCCCTGCGACGGCTCGGTGAAACACGGTTCGATGGCGAAGATCTGGTACAGCGGAATCAGCGGCAAATATTCCCCGCGTATCTTGATCACCCGGCCCTGGCCGGCAATTTCCTTGACGTCGGTCGATGCCGGCTGCAGCGATTCGATGACGTAGCCGAGCGGCAGGATGTACACCTCTTCTCCCACCTTGACCGACATGCCGTCGAGAATGGCCAGCGTCAGCGGCAGGGAGATGGCCATCGTGGTGCCGCTGCCGGGAACCGAACGAATATCTACGGTGCCGCCCATTGCCGCGATGTTGCGCTTGACCACATCCATGCCCACGCCGCGGCCGGATACGTCGGTCACCACTTCCGCAGTGGAAAATCCAGGGGCCAAAACAAGATTCCAGACGTCGGCATCGGGCATCGTGTCCGATACATCCAGACCCTGCTGCTTCGCCTTGGCAAGAATCCGCTCGCGATTCAGGCCGCCGCCGTCGTCGCTCACCTCGATCACGATGTTGCCGCCTTGATGCGCGGCCGACAGGCTCAGCTTGCCGGTTTCGCTCTTGCCGTTCTCGCGGCGCTTCTCGGGCATTTCGATGCCGTGGTCGACGCTGTTGCGCACCAGGTGGGTCAGCGGGTCGACAATGCGTTCGATCAGCCCCTTGTCGAGCTCGGTGGCGGCGCCGTGGGTGACAAAATCGACCTTCTTGCCGAGCTTGCCGGCCAGATCGCGCACCATGCGCGGGAAACGCGAGAACACATAATCCATCGGCATCATGCGGATCGACATCACCGCTTCCTGCAGGTCGCGCGTGTTGCGCGCCAGCTGGCTGGCGCTGTTGAGCAGACGTTCGTGGGCGATGGGATCGAGCGCGCCGATGCGCTGCTCGATCATGGCCTGGGTGATGACCAGTTCACCGACCAGGTTGATCAGCTGGTCGACCTTCTCAATGCCGACCCGGATCGACGACGATTCCTGGCTGCCGCCTTCCTTGTCGGTCGCGCGGCGGCCAAAATTCTTGGCTTCGGCTGCGGGCGTACCGGTCGCGGCTTGCTCCGGCTTGGCGACAGGGAGGGACGGGCTGGCTACCTCCGCCTTCTGCGGTTCGAAAATCCCATAACCCGGCTCCTCGACCGGCTGTTTCGCTTCGCTGTCGCCTTGCAACTCGGCGTGCGCGGCCGCCGGGGCAGCGTCCAGCGTAATCTTGAGATCATCCGGATCGAGCACGAACGAACAAATCGCGACGATGTTGTCCTGGCTCTCGCTGGTGGTCAGCGTGAAAACCACGCGCTGATCGGCCAGGCACTCCTGGCCGATCGTTCCCAGCAAGCCCAGTTCCGCCGCCAGCGCATCGACATCGCGCTGCGGCACTGCGGGCAATTCGATGCGAAAAATGTAGTTGCCGTCTGCATCCGCAACCGGTGCGGCGGGCTCGGCAGCGGCCACCGGAGCGGCCTCGACGGCCGGCGTTTGCGGAACGATGCCCTGCGACAGCGCCTTCAGTCGCTGGCAGACGCTGCCAACCGCATCCTGATCGACGCTCGATCCATGATGATGGCCATCCATCTGCATGGTCAGAACGTCCTTGGCCGCCAGGAAGGCATCCACATGCTCGGGCGTCAACGCCATTTCCCCCTTGCGTATCCTGTCGAGCAGCGACTCCAGCATGTGGGTGACTTCGGTGATATCGGTAAAGGCGAACGTGGCGGCGCCGCCCTTGATGGAATGCGCGGCCCGGAAGATCGCATTGAGGTCCTCGCCGTCGGGCGCGGACACGTCGAGAGCCAGCAACAGTTTCTCCATCTCGGCGAGCAGCTCGTCTGCCTCGTCGAAAAACACCTGGTAGAACTGGCTCATATCAATAGTCATTTTCAAGCTCCGTCATTTATTCGCTGCAGGCTCGTTCGCTGCATCCTCAGCCGATCAGTTTTTTCACCACCTCGGTCAGCCGTGCCGGGTCGAACGGCTTCACCAGCCAGCCATTGGCGCCGGCAGCCCGGCCCATTGCCTTCATGTCGTCGCCGGCCTCGGTGGTCAGCATCAATATCGGCACATTCTGGTAATTTTTCATCCCGCGCAGTGCCTTGATCAGGCTCAGGCCATCCATGCCAGGCATGTTCTGGTCGGTGAGCACCAGGTCGACCGTCTGCTTCCTCGCCTTGTCCAGGCCGTCCTGTCCATCCACCGCTTCGACCACGCCGTAGCCCGCAGCCTTCAGGCTGAAGGACAGCATCTGGCGCAGTGATCCCGAGTCGTCCACTGCAAGTATTGTTTTACTCATTGTTGCTCCCGCTCTTTGCATGGGCGGGCATGCGCCCGCGTATTCCGTCATTTCAAAACAGTTCGATGTCGCCGCTTTCCATGTGGCGCTGGTTCACCGTGCTGCGCACGCCTGAGCTACGCACGCCAACCCGTTTGCCGATATCGCCCAGCAGGGCCAGCAGCGCTTCATTCCCGCTTTCCGGCAAGGCGGCACCGTTCGTATCGAGCGCGCCGAACACGTCGCGCAGGCCGGCCAGATGCTGCACCATGCGGCCGATCAGCTGGCTGGTCATGTCCTGGAATTGCAGTCCTGTCACGGCGGCGCCGACATGCTGGCCGATCTCGCCGCGCAGCGCCTCGAAGCGCGCCGCGTACTCGGACGCCGGCATGCTGCCGGCCAGCAGGCCGTTCAAGGCTTCCTGCTGCCGGTCGACCGCGTGATGAATCGCCATGAAATTCGTGCACAGCTTCTTGATGGCCTCGTCCAGCAATACATCCATCTGCACCAGGTCCCGCTCGACCTCCGCCAGGTGCTGATCGCCATGGACGGATACGCCGGACAACAGGCGCATGACCTGGGTATTCATCGGCAATTCGCCGGATGGGGATTCCTGGGGAAGCATGTTGGACCTCACAGGAAGTTGAACAGCGACAGTCCGGAGGTTTTCACGAACGACTTCTGCGCGGCTTCGAGCGTCAACTGTTGCTGCGACAACTGGGTCAGCGCCTGGGCGTAATCGAGATCCTGCAACTCGGACAGCGTCTGGCTGTACTGCAGCTTGCGGTCTTCGCCCACGCTGTCGAGCGCATCGATTTCCTGCAGCCGCGAGCCGATCGACGCGCGCACCGTCAGCACGTTGTTCAGCGCCAGGTCCAGATCGCCGTTGGCGGTTGCCAGCGTGGCGTCAAGCCCGGCGGTGCCCGGCGTTTCCAGTTGCACGATGAGCGCGTTCAGGGTGGCGAATACATCCTGTCCGCCGCCCTGGAAAACGGCCTGCCCCGGGTTGCTCACCGCCATCTGGCGCGTGCTGTCGACCTGTATCAGCCGCTGTCCCTGGTCGCCGTCGTATTGCACCGCGCCACTAACTGGATCTCTTGAAAATGCGGGCGTCGTGGTCTGAAAACCGGAAAACAGATAATTGCCCAGTGCGTCGCGGCTGTTGGCCAGTCCCAGCAGTTCATCGAGGCGGCCGCGCAACTCGGTCGCCATGAAACCGCGTTCGGTGTCGCTCAGCGTGGGATTGCCTGCGGCGATGACGCTGGCCTTCACGTCCTGCAGCAAGGTCGTCACGCCCGACAGCGTGCCCTCCACTGCGCCGAGCGCGCTTTTCGCGTTCTGCCGGTTGACGCCGTGCTGCGTATTGATCGATTGCGACTGAGTCACCTCGAGCGCACGCGCGGCAGCGACGGGATCGTCTGCCGGGGTCAGCACGCGGCGTCCGGCGGAGATTTGCTGTTGTGTCCTGGCAAGGCCGGACTGCAGTTCGCTGAGGCGGGCGGCGCCCGTCTCATACAGGGTTTGGGTGCTGATGCGCATGATGTCGGGATCCCTTATCGGCCAATGGTGAGCAGCGCGTCGAACATCTCGCTGGCGATCTGCATGACCTTGGCGGCGGCCTGGTAGGCCTGCTGGTAGCGCAGCAGATTGGTCGCCTCTTCATCCAGATTGACGCCGGATTCGGTCTGCAGGGAGCGCTGCGCTTCGGAGAGCAGCTTGCCGGCCGCGCTGCTGGTGACTTCGAGCTCGCGGGTCTTGTTGCCGATCTGGCTGACCAGCTGCGAATAGGCCCCCTGGAAGTTGGTGGTGCCGCCGCCGAGGGTATTGGCGGTTTGCAGCGCGCCGAGCAGCAAGGCATTGCGGTTGTCGCCGACGCCGAACGGGTTGGCCGCCACGGTGAAGCTGTCGCCGTCGGCCGGCGCGCTGCCCGTGGGGCTGCTGAGGACAAAACTGATGCCGCCGAAGCTGATCGTCGCGCCTTCGACATAAGGCACGACGTCGCCCGCGGCATAGGCAGTCGTGGTGGGCGGGGTGCCCGAATCGGTCACCGTCACCGGGGTCGACAGGACGAATCCATCGCCGTTCACTGCGTCGACCTTATAGGTGAACGTCACCGGTGCGGCAAGCGGCGTCGTATAGCTGCTGTCGACCGTGGCGCCGCCGATGGCGACGTCCCCGGCATTGGCGCTCGCCGCCGACGTGCCGACGGGCGTCACGGGCAAGGCGGCCGCGGCGGCGATCTGCGCCGGATCGGTGATCGCCACCGCCAGGCCGGATGCGCCGTTGACGGTGGGGCGTATCAGGAAGCTGTCGCCCGCGGCGGCGGTGCCGGACGCCAGGCTGAATTCAATGCCGTCGACGGTTTGCGGGAGTGCGCCGGGGGGAAATTTCTTGTTATCGGACAGCCGGGTCAGGGTGTAGTCGGCGCCGTCGTACTGCAGCCGGTAATCGCTGGTGGTCAGCGCATTGACATTGCCGATGCTGGCGGAAATGGCGGCGTCGCCGGTATTGGCGCTGTTCGCGCCGACCACGGGAGACGGCAGCGTGAAGAAATCGCCACCCGGGTTGCCATTGAGGTCGCGCCCGAGGCGGTGCTGCGCATTGAAGGTGTCGGCCATGCCGATGGCAACGCGGCCCAGGGCGTTCTGGGCGGAGTCGAGCGTCTGGCTGCGGAATTCGACCAGCCCCCCCAGCTTGCCGCCGACCAGGCTGGATTCGCCCACCACCACCGTTTTGCCGGCCGTCCGGTAAGCCACCTCAGTGCGTTCCGGGTTGGTGGGCGATGCCGCGGTCGAAAGCGCGTAGGCGTTCACTCCCACCACCAGCGGCTGGCCGTTGCCGATGAAAATGTTGTAATGGCCGTTGTCCTGCTTGACGACCGTCGCCTTGATTTCCCTGTTCAGATCCAGGATCAGCTGATCACGCTGATCGAGCAAATCGTTGGCGGGCTGGCCGCTGCCGTTCTGGACACGGCCGATGGTGTCGTTCAGCTGCGCAATCTGTTGCGCATAGCTGTTGATGCCGTTGACGCTCGACGTGATCTGGCTGTTGATGCCCTGCTCGATCTCGTCGAGCCGTCCAGCCAGACTCTGGAAACGCGAAACCAGCGTCTCGGCCGACGACAAGGCCGCCTGACGCGACGGGATCGCCGCCGGATTCGAGGACAGCTCCTGAATGCCGCTGAAAAACCCCTGCAAGGCAGGCGACAGCCCGGAAGCCGGGTCGGCCAGCAGGTTGTCGATCTGCTTGATCTGCGCGTAATAGCTGTCGAGCCCGCTTTTCGATGTTTGCGCGGAACGTGTCTGGCTGCCCAGGAACTCGCTGTAGACACGCTTGACCGTGGCAATCTCGGTGCCCTGTCCCATGAAGCCGAAACCGAAGTTCTGCGGCTGGGCCGTGCCCTGGACCGCGACCTGGCGGCTGTAACCCGGCGTCGCCGCATTCGCGATATTGTGGCCGGTCGTGTTGATCCCCACCTGCGCGGCAGCGAGAGCACTCCGGCCGATGTTGAGTATGTTGGTTGCCATCTATCGGGTCGCCAGGATTGGGGTGGGAAACAAAATATCGCTACGCTTGACAGGTGAATCGGTGGGATCGCCGGATTCTTGAGCCGCCGGGGTCAAACCTGGTCGACTTGCCTGATCACGCTCATCAGTTTCTGGGCGTAGTTCGGGTCGGTGGCATAGCCCGCCTGCTGCAAACCCTGGGCAAACCCGGCCGCATCCTGCCCCTGCGCAATCACATTCCGGTAGCGCGGATTGGCGCGCAGCAGGTTGGCGTAGTCACGGAAAGCATCGGCGTAGGAGTCGTAGGCGCGGAAACTGTCCACCTGCTTCTGCGGCTTGCCGTTGACGTACTCGGTGGTGACGATGTCGACCGTGCGGCCGCGCCACGCGCCGCCCGCCTTGACGCCGAACAGGTTGTGGCTGTTGAGGCCGTCGGCGCCGCGGATTTCGGCCTTGCCCCAGCCGGTTTCCAGCGCCGCCCGCCTTGACGCCGAACAGGTTGTGGCTGTTGAGGCCGTCGGCGCCGC
>DAOMWT010000115.1:0-8061 GCA_035436705.1 Thiobacillus sp.
CATGGCTCCATCTTCTCAAGGAAAGGAGCCTCCTCAAAACCCGGGGCGATTCAAAAGGCGTATTCCTGGTCGACTTCAGCGATCCGAAGAAAACCGCCTTCTACCTTGAGATCATCAGGGGCACCCATGCTGGGCTGACTCGTCAAGGAGTTAAGCCCCGTTTCGTGATTGTCTACATTGGGCCGACCGTACGTTTTCTAAGCACCAAGCCAGATGATGAACTGGAACTGGAGCAGGGTGACGCTCTCAAGGCGATTGCCGAACAGGTAAAAGAATTGAACAAACTCGGGGTCCGGCAGGAAATCTGTGCCATTGCCACGAAGGTGTTCAAGGTCCCCAATGAAACCGTATTGCCTGGCCTTACGCTTGTAGGCGATGGCTTCATTTCCCTGATTGGATGGCAGACCCAAGGCTATAAACTAATTCCATTATTCTGATCATTTGAGCGATGGACAGAAGTGCATAGCCTAAGTAATTTGAGGCGCATGATAATGATGTCTATTTCCAGTCTTGAACCGTCGTTCGCGGTGGGGTACTTAAGTGACCGCACCGATGAGCAGCCATCAATAACAGTGATGCCCTATCCCGACACCCCCTATCCTGCCTCGCTCCAAGCCGGTACGCTGCCAAACTTCTCTAACAAAAAATCAATAAATATCCTGACCTTGACGGTCAGCACATTCGATTTCGGATAGACGAGCCACAGGGCCGTCTGGTCGTCGGCCTTGTAGTCGGGCAGTACGCGCACCAGCGAGCCGTCGGCGAGTTCGCGGTGAACGCTCCACAGTGCGTTCATCGAGATGCCGGCCCCGGCGAGGGTGGCGATCTTCTGGCTCAGGCCGTCATCGACGATGAGCCGGCAGCCGGCGAGGCGCGGGTTGAACTGCCCAGCCTGGCCGTCGCGCCCAATCAGCTGGGTGGGTGACAGGTCCTTGAATGCGATCAACTGGTGGGTGGCGAGATCGTCTGGGTGCGTGGGCGTGCCATGCTGTTTCAGGTAGCCGGGCGAGGCACACAGGACACGTGTGTCGTCCGCGAGCTTGCGTCCCTTGAGGCTGCTGTCCGCGAGCTCGGAATAGCGCAGTGCCAGATCGAAGCTGCCCTGGATCAGGTCGAATTCCATGTCGGTGAGCCGCAGGTCGAGATGGATGCCGGGATGCAATGCCAGAAACTCGGGCAGGATGGGCGCGATATAAAGCTGGGCGAAGGTGCTGGGCGCGGTAAACCTCAGGATGCCTGTTGCCGTGACATTGCCGCGCCCCAAGGCGGCGTGGGCCGCACTCTCCTGGGCGAGAATTTCCCTGGCATAGGGCAAGAACTCTGCGCCCTCCAGCGACAAGGCGACTTTGCGCGTGGAGCGCCGCAACAAATCCGCCCCCAGGGTTTTTTCCAGCTTGGCCAGTTTGGCGCTGGCGACTGCGGGCGCCATGCCGAGTTCGCGGCCGGCGGCACTGATGTTGAGTTTGTCGGCCGCCAGGACAAACAGCCGAACGCTTTCGGTGTCCATGCATTTATATCCATTTTACGAATTCTGAACTCGATTTTATGCCGTTTTTAAATTTTTTCAGAATAGATATAGTGGTTTCACACCCTGATCGTCCACCCCGAGGAGACGCACGATGAAAGCCATGACACTCAATGCATACGGCGACAACGCTACATTCCAGCTAAGCGAAATTCCCCTGCCCGCTGCCAAACCGGGGCACGTGCTGGTGCGCGTGGCCGCCACCAGCGTGAATACGGTCGATACGATGATCCGGCACATGGGCAAGGATCTGCCGCTGTCGCCCGACTTGCCCGCGGTGCTGGGAATGGACTTTGCCGGCACCGTTGAAGCGGTCGGCGCGGGCGTCACCGACTTTGCGCCGGGCGATGCGGTGTACGGCTGCGCCGGTGGACTCGCCGACCTGCAAGGCGCGCTCGCGGAATACATGCTGGCCGATGCGAGGCTGATTGCCCACAAACCGAAAACGCTTTCGATGCGCGAGGCGGCAGCGTTGCCCCTGGTGGGCATTACCGCCTATGAAGGCCTGCACCGCGCCGGCGCGCAGGCCGGCCAGAAGATCCTGGTGCACGGCGGCACGGGCGGCGTGGGACATGTCGCCGTGCAATTGGCCCGGCACCTGGGCGCGGATGTCTATGCGACGGTTTCTGGCGACAAGCAGGCGGCTGTCGTCAAAGGCTATGGCGCCACTCCGATCAACTACAAGACCGAGCAGGTGGCGGACTATGTTGCCAAACACACCGGCGGCGCAGGTTTCGATGTCGTGTTCGACTCGGTGGGCGGCGCGAACATGACGAATTCCTTTGCAGCGGCCGCCCTGAACGGACAGGTCGCCACCACGGTGTCGCTGCTGGAACTGGATTTGTCGCCCGCCCACTTCAAAGGCCTGTCGCTGCACGTCGTCTTCATGCTGATCCCGATGCTGTACGACCATAAGCGCGAGGCGCACGGCGCCATTCTGGCCAAGCTGGCCGAGATTGCCGATGCCGGCGCATTGAAGCCCCTGCTCGATGAAACGCGGTTCGGCCTCGAAGAAGTCGGCAAGGCGCATGACCGCCTGACCAGCGGGCAAGCCATGGGCAAGGTGGTCGTTGAGGTTTTGCCTGAGTGACAGGTGCGTCAATGATGACTGCGCAGGGTGACCACGCGGCATTCCCGGCGATCAACCGGGGATACAACGCCGTGTTTCGCCCGAACAGGTTGAGCCTTGGGCTCGTGGCGCCGCTGGAAAGCTATCCGCACGCGCCGGTGCCCACGATGAACCGGCACATCGAGCGAGTGCAACTGGCGGAGCAGCTCGGGTTCGCCGCGATATGGCTGCGCGACGTGCCGTTCAACGTGCCCACTTTCGGCGATGCCGGGCAACTCTACGATCCCTTTGTCTATCTTGGCCTGTTGGCGGGCCAAGCCGGGCGGATTGCGCTGGGGGTTGCCAGCCTCGTGTTGCCGCTGCGCCATCCGGCCCATGTTGCCAAGGCGGCGGCGAGCGTCGATGTGCTGTCGGGCGGACGACTCATCCTGGGGGTTGCTTCGGGGGATCGGCCGGAAGAGTATCCCGCGCTCAACCTGCCGTTCGATGATCGTGGCGCGCGGTTTCGCGACAGTTTCGGCTATATCGAGCGCATGCGGGAAAACGCGCCGGCGTTCGAGAATGCCTATGGCAGCCCGCACGACGGCATGGACATGCTGCCCAAACCGGCGGCCGGCAAACTGCCGCTCCTCATCACCGGCGGCAGCCAGCAGGACCCGGACTGGATCGCGCGGCACGGGGATGGCTGGATCACCTACCCGCGCAGTATCGCTGCGCAGGCACGCATCATCGGCGACTGGCGGGCGCGCGTCGAGGCAGCGGGCGGCCCGGCGAAACCCGCGGTGCAGTCGCTTTATGTCGATCTGGTCGAGGATCCCCTTGCGCCGCCGCAGCCGATCCACCTGGGATTCCGGCTGGGCGTGAACGCGCTTCGCGCGTATCTGAAATCCATGGAAGAAATCGGCGTCAACCATGTGGCGCTGAATCTGCGCTTCAATCAGGCGGACACGGAAGACACGCTGAAGCGTCTCGCCGACACCCTCCTGCCCGACCATACCGGGGCGGGCATCGCTGAATAAGGAAACCCGATCATGTCCAAAACCATACTCATCACCGGTTCGACCGATGGCATCGGGCTGGCAGCCGCCCGCAAGCTGGTCACGCTGGGCCATCACGTGTTGCTGCACGGGCGCCATCCGGACAAGCTTGAGAACGCGCGGCAGGCTTTGACTGCGCTGTCCGGCGGCGGGCGCGTCGAAGCTTATGTTGCGGACCTGTCGCGTCTGACCGACGTGGCGACGCTCGCGCAGGCTGTGAGCGCCAGGCACACGCGGCTGGACGTGTTGATCAACAACGCCGGCGTCTTCAAGACCACCGAGACAACCACGCCAGATGGACTCGACGTGCGGTTCGCGGTCAATACCCTTGCGCCGTATCGGCTCACGCAACAGCTGATGCCGTTGCTCGGCGCATCGGGGCGGGTGATCAATCTGTCGTCCGCCGCCCAGTCCCCGGTCGATCTGGATGCATTGGCGGGACGGATCAAACTCGCTGACGACTACGCCGCCTACGCACAAAGCAAACTGGCGCTGACGATGTGGTCACGCAGTCTGGCGCTTGCGCTCGATGGCCGCGGCCCGACAATCGTTGCGGTCAACCCGGGATCGATGCTCGGCACGAAAATGGTGACCGAAGGCTTTGGCGTGGCGGGCGCCGATATCGGCATCGGCGCGGACATCCTGGTTCGCGCCGCCCTGTCCGATGAATTCGGCGAGGCGACCGGTCGCTACTTCGACAACGACAGCGGCCGGTTCGCCTCACCGCATCCCGACGCGCTGGATGCGCAGAAGTCCCAGGACATCGTCGGCGTGATCGAGGCGATTCTGCTTACAGCAACATAGCCGGGGTCGCCCGGTTTCATCGTTGCTTCGCAACGGGTCGAAAGGGTGAGTTCGTCAGATCGGGAAGCTGCCGTTCAACATGATTCATGGTCGAGTGGCCGGTAACCGGCGCATTGCCGACCGAGACTGGCTAGCACGCGAATGGCCGTTCAGGCCGATCACTTGCCGATCATCCCAGCTCGACGGCCGGCAGCTTACTGGCCTACAGCGGCCGTCCAGTAACGTATTTTCCCGCTCATTTGTACCTGGCCGGTAGTGACGGTTGAGCTAATGACCCCAAAGCAGCCTCTGAAAATGATGCTTGCATCCAATGACTTCAATGCGGCAACGTCACCCAATAGGTTCTCTCGGTCATTTTGAAACTGCATGGGCTTGACGGTCAGGCCTGATCAGCTCTTCGACGACGATCTCAGGCGAACCGAGAGTGACCGCATGCATTCACAGACCGCGCGCAGGCGGTTGACGCATCTCCCAAAATGGGAGAAACTAAAATTAATGGGGGTCATTGGGGTCTCCTCGTTTTCAGTGCAATAAGTGACGGTACGCAAAGCTAGCACTGGCGCGGGGGTGGTCTGGGTAGACCGTTGATTTCATTGACTTTCCTGTTCGCTTTGTAAACGGGTATGGTGGCCTCCCACTTTTGAGGTTCACGATGCAGGGTTGGCACACAACGTTTTTGGGGATGCGTGGGCTCCCCCGCGATATCAGCGACTTCGAGATGAAGGCATTTTTCACCTTCGATGGTGCCGAGCGCGACGCAATCAATGCACGCCGAGGTGATTCCCACAAGCTTGGTCTGGCGCTCCATATTGGTTTCCTGCGCATGAGTGGGCGTTTGCTCGGTGCCTTTCGGGTAATTCCAGTAGCCTTGTGGCGCCACCTTGGCAACGAGCTTGGCATTGCAGCACCAGAAGTCGCCTCGCTGAGAGCCATGTATGAACGCGGGCGCACGCTATTCGATCACCAACAAGTAGCCTGCACGGTCCTTGGATTCCAGTGGATGAGCGAGCACCAGCGCCGCTCACTGGTACGTGAACTGCGCGACGAAGTGGCGCGCTGCGCCGACCGCGATCAGCTACTCGTGCGGGCGCGTCAATGGCTGTACAAGAACAAGCTGGTGATCGTGCACGAGCGGGCAATTCGGACACTGATTGCGGCGGCACTTGCCCAGCTTGAAGTTGAAACAGGCACCGCCATCGCCGCCAGCGTTGATCCAGCAACACTTGATCGCTGGCGAGCCTCAGTTTCAGAGCTGCGCCCAGATGGACAAACCCAGCAGAGTTGGCTATGGGCTGCACCGGCGAAACACTCAACCCGCCAAATCAGCGAGGTACTGGAGCGCATCGACCTGCTTTACACGCTGGACGTTCATAAGCACCTGGCAGACATCCCCGATCTCATCTTGCGCCGCTACGCGCGCCGACTTGTCTCCAGGCCGCCCTCAGCCGGAGCCAAGATCAAAGAGCCAGCGCGCACCGTGGAGGTCGCATGCTTTCTTCGGTATTGCCTGTTCACCACCACAGACCAGTTGATCCTTATGGTGCAGCGCCGGATCGCCGATCTGTGGCGTCAGGCTGCCGCCGATGTCCCCGCTACCGTCAATTGGGCCGCAATGTACAAAACGCTGCTCGGCGAACTTGTTGCCTTGAGCGCGCAAGGTGCGGTGCCAGATGCTGAGTTGCGTGCCCGTCTTGAAGCCTTGATCACCGAAACCCAGAAACGCAAACCACCGAGCAGGGCCTCCCTGGTCCGCGAGGGATTGATTGATGGAATTCGCCCCGTGCGGTCGTTGCTCGTCGCCATTGCAAAGCTGCCCTGGCAGGCCACCGGCGAGCATCCTGCCATCGAGTACCTTGCCAAGCTGCAAGCTTTATATCTCAAAGGATCCAGAAAGCTGCCAGTTGAAGTGGTGGCACCAAGTCTGGGAATGATCTGGCAGGTTTCGATCTCCAGCCCAGACCGGGAACGGGCGTTTCAGGCGTTGGAGGTGGCCACCCTGTTTGCCCTGCGCCGCGCGGTGCGCAATGGCTCGGTCTGGATTGAGCACAGCCTGAGCTTTCGGGGTCGTGCGCGCTTGTTCTTCACGGACGAGCGTTGGCAGGCAGAGTCCAAGAAACACTATGCCCGTCTATCGTTACCCAGCAAGGCTGCCACTTTCTTGAAGCCTTTGCTGGCCAGAGTAACTGCCGGTGTCGATGCGGTGGCCGCTGCAGCCCGCAGTGGCGTACTGCGCGTGGATGATGAACTCCATTTGTCGCCATTGCCCGCAGAGGACGAAGACCCAGAAGTGACCAAGCTGCGCGCGGCTTTGGATCACCGCATCGGTGAGGTTCAATTGCCGGAAGTGATTCTGGCCGTTGACGCCCAGGTGCGCTTTAGCTGGATCATGCTCGGACGTGAGCCGCGCTCTACCGACGAGCTGCTGATGGTCTATGCCGGCATCATGGCCCACGGCACCAGTCTGACTGCGGTCGAATGCGCGCGCATGATTCCGCAATTGTCTGCCACCAGCATTCGCCAGGCCATGCGCTGGGCGCGGGACGAACGGCGTCTGAGCCAGGCCTGCCAGGCTGTGCTGGAATTCATGCAGCGACACCCGATTGCCGCCACCTGGGGGCGGTCCGATTTGGCATCTTCTGACATGATGAGCATGGAGACCACCAAACGGGTGTGGCAAGCCCGGCTTGATCCTCGGCGCAACACACCTTCCATTGGAATCTACTCCCATGTAAAAGACCGGTGGGGCATCTTCCATGCGCAGCCCTTTGTGCTCAATGAGCGCCAGGCGGGCGTGGCCATTGAAGGTGTCATCCGCCAAGAAAAGCTGGAGACCAGCCAGCTTGCTGTGGATACCCATGGCTACACCGACTTTGCCATGTCACATGCCCGTTTGCTTGGTTTTGATCTTTGCCCGCGGTTGAAGGAACTCAAACAGCGCCACCTCTTTGTGCCACGCGGCACCAAAGTGCCCGCAGAAATCGCTGCGGTGTGCGAAGCCAATGTCGACGTCGCTTTGATCGAAAAGCATTGGGATAGTCTGGTGCACCTGGCAGCCTCGGTCATGAGCGGACATGCCAGTGCGGTGGCAGCTCTTGCGCGGTTCGGTTCTGCCGCCCAGGGCGATCCAATCTATGAGGCTGGCGTGCAATTGGGGCGGTTGCTGCGTACGGCGTTTTTGGCTGACTACTTTGTCAAGGACGCTTTCAGGAACGAGTTGCGCCGGGTGCTCAATCGGGGCGAGGCTGTTAACGCCCTCAAGCGCGCCATTTATACCGGCCGGATCAGCCCGGCGCAGGCCAAACGTGTCGATGAAATGCAGGCTGTGGCCGATGCGTTGAGCCTGATGGCCAACATCGTGATGGCGTGGAATACCTCACAGATGCAGGCGGTCCTGGATCGCTGGTCGAACCGCCGCCAGGTCATTCCACCGGAACTGATCGGGAAGATTGCGCCCACCAGGCTGGAGAGCATCAACTTGCGGGGTGTGTTTCGCTTCCCGGTTGACCGCTATGCTGACCAAATCCTGCCTTCGCGGCCAAATGCATCGATAACTGGCACCAATGGATGAAACCGACCACGGTTTGACGCCACGAATCGCAGATTTGAAAGTGAACAGGAAAGTCAAT
>DAOMWT010000116.1:0-8023 GCA_035436705.1 Thiobacillus sp.
ATGCCGGCGCATCAGCATGGCCGCCGGCAGCGAGGCGATGGCGGTGCCGATCACCATTGCCGCCACCGGCAGCGTCGCCAGCCCCTTGTCGGGCGCGAGCATGCTCCCGAGAATCGCGGCGAGCGCCATGGACAGGACGACCGCGGAAAGCGTCAAGGCCTGGCTCAGCGCCAGGATCAGGATATTGCTGCGGGACGAGGCGGTCATCGGGCTGCGCCCGTCAGGTTCGGCAAAGTCCACGGCGAGTTCCGATTCAGAGACACGATCGATGGGAGCTTACGCCCCTTCCAGCATGCGCTGCAGGAGGGTTTAACTTCAATCGGCATCCGGGTTGAGGCGCGGGTGCGTTTCCTCGCATGCCAGCAATACGACCAGGCCCGACACGAACATGGCGCCAGCGGTGAACCAGAACCCCGCCTCGATGCCGCCGGCCAGCGCCGCCACCGCGCCCAGCAGCAGCGCGCCGATGCCGTAGCCGAGGTCACGCCAGAAGCGGTAGATGCCGATGGCCGAGCCGCGCCAGTTGGGATGGGCGATATCGGACACCGCCGCCGACAGGGTGGGATACAGCAGCGCCATGCCGAAGCCCATCACCGCGGCGGCGAACGACCACCACAATTCGCCCTCGCCCAGCAGCACCAGCGCCACGCCGGCGCCGCACAGCCACATACCGGCGACGATGGGTTTCTTGCGGCCGACGCGGTCGGACCAGTGGCCGGTGACAAACTGCGATAGCCCCCAGACGAAGCCGTAGACCCCGACCACCCAGCCGATGCCGGCAAGCGACAGGCCGTGCTGGTAGAGATAGACCGGGAAGAACACCCACACCAGCGCGTCGACGAATTTCTCCACCAGACCGGCCTGGCTGATCGACGCCATGCGCGCGTCGCGCCACGACATCAGGGTGAAGACCTCCCAGGTGCCGGGCGTGTTCGCGATATTGGTCGGGTAGCGCGGTTTCGGGCCAGTCATCAATCCGGCAGCATGCTTTTTGCCTTCGGCATGCGCCCACGGCAGGGTGTCCTTCACCCACAGCAGCGTCATCAGGCCGGCCAGCGCTACTACCGTGAGGCCGAACAGCATCAGCCCTTCGCGCGGACCCAAAGCCGTGGCCAGATAGCCGGTGACGATGCCCGCCACCGCCACGCCGAAGTAGCCTGAGAATTCGTTCAGCCCGATGGTGAGGCCGCGCTGATCGGCGGTGGTGAGGTCGAGCTTGGCGGTCTGCGTCATTGACCAGGCGAGGCCCTGGTTCACCCCCAGCAATACGGTCGCCGCGACGATCCAGCTCCAGCTCGGCGCATACAGGATCATGAACGGGATGGGCACCGCGGCCAGCCAGCCGATGAACAGCACCTTCTTGCGTCCCAGGCGCTCGGACAACCGGCCCGCCACGAAATTGAGCGTGCCCTTGACGAAGCCGAAGGCGGTGACGAAGGCCATCAGCATCATGAACGAGCCCTTGGCCACGCCGAACTCGGTTTCGGCGAGCGCCGGCACCACGGTGCGGAACATGCCGATGGTGAGGCCGACGAAAAACACCTGCACCAGCTGATGCGCGAACTGGGCCAAGTTGTGGCGGATGCCGTAGCGGTAGTCCGCCGCGTTCTGGGCGAGCGACATGTTCAGTTGCCGAGGTTGAAGGCGACCATGCGGTCCATCTCCGCGGGACGCGGCGGAATGGTCTCGGTCAGGGCGGCGACGAATTGATCCTTGCTCATCGCCAGCATGGGATTCCAGCGCATCTCGAAGCCGATCGTCGACATGGGCTTGCCCGATATGCCGGCGCCGCAGGCACTGCCGGAGGTGTGACCGGGATACAGCTCGACCTCGGGCGCCAGCGTCAGCAGACGCTGGTGCACCGTGTCGTAGATCTGCCCGGCCATCTCGGTTTCCTTGCCGGCGAGATCGGGCCGCCCTGCGCTGCCGACGAACAGGGTATCGCCGGTCAGCACGAACCACGGTGCCGCATCGTCCGTCGTGGCGCGACGCTTGTCGGCCACCGTCAAACAGATGGAGTCGGGGGTGTGGCCCGGGGTGTGCAGCACGTCGACGACGACATTGCCGACGTCGATGCGCTGGCCATCCTTGAGCGGCTCGAAAAGAAACTTCACACGGCTGCTGTTGGATTCGTGCAGACAATACAGCGCGCCGGTCTTCTCGGCCAGCGCGCGGCCGCCGGAGAAATGGTCGGCGTGGACGTGGGTGTCGATCACGTGCGTGATCTTGACGTCCTGTCTGGCGGCTTCGTCGATGAACCAGTCCTCGTCGCCGAGCACCGGGTCGACAGCGACGCCGACATGGCAGGAACCGCAGCCGAAAAAGTAGGAAAGCGTGGCGTCCTTCGCCAGCAGTTGACGGAAAAACATGGCAGTCTCCTGGGTATTAATTCGGGGCAGGCAGGGTGTTCATGGCCGGACGCCTCAAGGTCATGCCAGCGGCAGACCGGCCGCCTGCCATTCGGGGATGCCGTCGGCGATCTTCTGCGCGCGGTAGCCGTGCTCTTTCAGCAGCGCCACCGCCTCGGCGGACATCATGCAGAACGGCCCGCGGCAATAGGCGACGATGTCGCGGTCGGCGGGCAGCTCCTTGATGCGCTGGCGGATCTCGTCGAGCGGCATCGAGCGCGCAAACGGCAGGTGGCCACTGGCGTATTCGGCCGACGGGCGCACGTCGATCACCACCACCTCGCCGCGCCGCGCCTTCTCCATCAGCGAGCGCCGCGTTTCGGCGTCGAGCTTTTCCGGTGCGGCGAAGATCTGGTCCATCGCCACTTTCAGCTCGACCAGGTGTTCTTCCGCCACCGTGCGCAGGTTGACCCACAGCGCACCAACGTCCGCCCCGGACAGCCGGTAGGCGATGAAACGGCCGTCGCGCTGCGTCTCGACCAGGCGCGCCTCTTTCAGCACCTTGAGATGCGCGCTCGCCAGCTTGATGTCGATGCCGGCTTCGGCCGCCAAGGCGTCGACGGTCTTCTCGCCCTGCGCGAGGATTTCCAGCAGTTCCAGCCGCTTGGGGCTGGAAACCGCCTTGCCGATGCGGGCGACTTGTTCGTAGAGCAGGTCTTTGGTTTTGCGCTTGTCCATGAAGACAATATTCTCGCGATCATTAGAATATTGCAAGTGATGTTCCTACCATCCGGGGTCAGGCAACCCGACCGCATCCCGCGCTGGAAAAGGCGCGCGGAATCGCACCCCTCCCCGCAGGCGCTCAGGCCGGTCCGCTGTAGATGCAGCCCGAATCGTGCGTTTCCATCACCTTTATCCGCGACAATCCGGGCAGCACAGGCCTGAGTTGCTGCCACAGCCACTGCGCCAGATTTTCGCTGGTGGGGTTCTCCAGTCCGGCGATGTCGTTCAGATTACGGTGATCGAGCGCGGCATGGATCGGCTGCCAGGCCGCCCCGATGTCGGCAAAATCGAGCACCCAGCCGAGCGTCGGATCGAGGTCGCCGCTGACGGTCAGTTCGACCTCGAACGAATGGCCGTGCAGGCGCGAACAGGGATGCGATGCGGGCAGCGCGGGCAGACGCCGCGCGCATTGCAGGTGGAAGATGCGGAAGATGTCCATGCGGCATTTTCGCGCAAGACGCTGCGGATGACCATGCGGCAAGGCCACGGAATGTATGCGCGCCCGGACAAACTATCGGGTGTTACTTTCTCGCTGCCGAAGTCCCCGCATGCCTGTGCAACGCCTGTTCGTCGCGACCGCGACCGCCCTGGTGCTGTTGTCACTCAATGCCTGCTCCCGGGATAGTGGTGGTCCAGCGCTGGCCACCGAAGTGAAGGGTGACAGGAACGCGCCGATCGGCCTGTCTGCCGCGCCGGCAACCGCACCGCCCACATGCAGCATGCGCTGCGCGAAGCGGGGTTCACCCGGATCGACAACATCAGGGAAGGCATGGCTGGCAGCGCCGCCGGGCCGGGCTGGATTGCGCGGCTTGCCGGTGGAGGCGTGCAAGATCTCTGAGACCCCGCGCGAACAACGCTTCAGCCCGGGCAACAGCCGTCCGGCTTGCCGCCCGTCTGGACCGGCGGGCAGGGCACGCTGCCATACGAACAGAATACGCAGCAGTCCCCCGGTTTGGGTTTCAGTAGCGTGTGGCACGCCTCGCACGCGTAATACCACTGGCAGGCGTCGCTGGGCATGGTTTCGGTCTTGACGTGCCCGCAGACGGGACAGGTCAGCGTGGAGTCCATCACTACCGTGCTCCCTGCCCCCTCCCGGCTCATGCGGCAAGTTCCCTGACCAGCGCATTGCGCCTGCCGGTTTCGCTGCCGGTGAGCACGAAACCCTGCAGGCGACCGGCGGCGTCGGTGTGCAGTGCGCACACGCCCGCGCTGCTGCATTCAACCTTCCAGCCGCCCAGCGCACCGATCCTGGGAGGCAGCACGGCGACCGGGTGCGCCGGGGTTTTCACCATCACCGGCATCGCCGGATACGCCACCGCGGTCGGGGTACCCGTCAACGTGGCGGCGAGCGCGCGCGCCTGCGCCATCAGCGGCTGCACATAAGGCAGATTGAGCCCTTCGATTTCGACGCAGTCGCCTATTGCGCACACATTGGCGGTGCCGGTTTGCAGCAGCCGATCGGCCTGGATGCCGCGTCCCACCGGGATGCCTGCCGCCTGCGCCAGTTGGGTGCGCGGACGCAGGCCGATCGCCGACAGCACGACATCGGCTTCGATGACCTCACCATTGTCGAGCACGACCCGATAGCCGTTCGCGGCCGCTTCGACGCCTTTTCCGGTGCGCCCGAAATGCCAGCGTACCCCCAGCATGGCCAGGCTGCCGGCCAGCCGTTGGCCAGCTTCAATCGGCAGCAGACGCTCCAGCGGCCAGCCGCCCAGATGCACCACGTCGACCGCGAACCCGGCGTGCACCAGATCGTTGGCGAACTCGCAGCCGATCAGGCCCCCGCCCAGAACGGTGATGCGCTTCTTGCCATCGATGGCGCCACGGAAAGCCGCATAATCGGCGAGGTCGTTCACCACCAACACGTCCGCCGCACCACTGCCGACAAGCCCGTGCGGGATCGGGTCGGCGCCGAGGGCAAGAACCAGCTGGCGGAATTCCAGTTCACCGCCGTCGCTGCGGATGCGCTGCCTCTGCGTGTCGATTGCCGTGACGCGGGTGTGCGTCAGCACTGTCGCATTCTGCCCGGCCGCCATTTTCTCCGCGCTGGCGCTCGCCAGCGCCGCGGCGGTCTTGCCCGCGGCGAGCGCGTTCGACAGGTTGGGCTTGGAATAGAAGGCGCCGTCGTCCGCGGTCACGAGCGTGACCGGCACGGCCGCGTCGCGCTTGCGGATTTCCTTCAGCAGCGTATAGCCGGCGAGGCCGGAACCGACGATAACGATAGGGTGCATGAGAGGCTCCTGATTAGCGGAGGCCGCGTGGCGCGCGGTCTCTCCTGGATTGACGATGCTCAGGCGACGGCGACTTCGATCATCTCGAAATCGGCCTTGGCGACCCCGCAATCCGGACATTCCCAGTCCTCAGGGACATCCTCCCAGCGGGTGCCGGGGGCGATGCCGTGCTCCGGGTCGCCATTGGATTCGTCGTAAACATAACCGCAAACAATGCATTGCCAGGTTTTCATGATGTGTCCTTTCAATTTATAAATAATCTTCGGCCATCCGCTCAGGCCGTGATCGCGTCCTTTTGCGCCTGGTAGTGCTTCGCGTGCTTCTCTTCCACCCTGGCCAGCGCGGCGAAACGCTTGGCGGCCTTGTCCAGTACGCTCTTGAACATCTCGGCATGCTCTTTCGATTCGACGATCTGCTCGTCCATCTCGGCCACCGCAGCGGTATTGCCCTCGATCATCGCCTCGTGGCGGAACTTCGGGTACATCTCGGCGTATTCGTAGGTCTCGCCCTCGATCGCGTACTGCAGGCACTTGGCCGGGGTCATCGTCTCGTCGGCGAACAGCAGCTCGGCGTGGCCGAAAGCGTGCAGCATTTCCTGCGCGGCGGTGTCCTCGAACACCCTGGCGGTTGTTTCGTCGCCGGCCTTGCGGCACTGGCGCGCGAACCACAGGTACTTGATATGGGCCATCGACTCGCCGGCAAAGGCGGCTTCGAGGTTCTGCATGGTCGGGGATGTCGGGTTCTGCATGATTCGCTCCTGTGTGGTTGATTTGCGTTGTCAATCAAGACAGGAACAATGTTATGACTTATCGATAAATCGATCCAACGGATAATCTTGATAACAACGATTGAAAGTATCAATCGCCATGGTCTTTCCACGCATCGGCTGTGCCACACTTGCCGCTCCACCATCCAGCGTAGCCCGCCATGCTTCATCCGCCGCCCCCAGTCCGCTCCGCTGCCGTGCCTGCGCGTCAGGCAATCGACCACTGATGGACTGGACGCTGTTCGGCTCGGCGCTGCTGTCGTCGACCCTGTTTCCCGGCGGCTCCGAAGCGCTGCTGCTGGTCCGCCTGCACCAGGGGGCCGACCCGCTGGCCAGCGTGGCGACCGCCACCGCCGGCAACGTGCTCGGCAGCCTCGTTACCTACTGCATGGGACGTTTTGGCCGGCGCGTTGTGCCGCGCGGCAGCGAAAAAAATGAACGCCGCATGGCCCGGGCCGAACGCTGGTTCCTTCGCTACGGCCGCCCCAGCCTGCTGCTGGCGTGGCTGCCGCTGATCGGCGACCCGCTGTGCCTGGTCGCCGGGGTATTGCGTGTCGGGGTGGGAGGTTTTCTGTTGCTGGTGACGCTGGGCAAGCTGGCGCGCTATGCCGCGCTGGCCTGGCTGATGTGATCAGGCGAGGCGGGCTCGCCAGCGGGTCAAGGCCGCTTCCAGCCGCGCCATGCTGACATAGAAGGTAGGGGTGATGTAGAGCGTGAGGAACTGCGAGAACAGCAGTCCGCCGACCACCGCGATGCCGAGCGGACGGCGCGCCTCGCCGCCGGCACCGAAGCCGACCGCGATCGGCAGCGTGGCGAAGATGGCGGCGAAGGTGGTCATCATGATCGGCCGCAGACGCACCAGGCAGGCCTCGACGATGGCGTCCTCGGCGCCCATCCCGGCGCGCTGCCGTGTCAGCGCGAAGTCGATCATCATGATGCCGTTCTTCTTCACCAGGCCGACCAGCAGGATGATGCCGACGAAGCTGAAGATGTTGAGTTCCTCGTCCATCAGCAGCAGCACCAGCAGCGCACCGAAACCGGCGAGCGGCAGCGCGGTGAGGATGGTGAGCGGATGCCCGAGGTGCTCGTACAGAACCGCCAGCACCATGTAGATGACGACGACGGTGAACAGCAGCAGCAGAGGCAGTTGCAGCGTCGATTCCTGGAATTTCTGCGCAGCGCCGGTGAATTCGAGCGCCACTTCCGCTGGCACGACGTCCCTTGCCGCTTCGAACGCGGCCGCCAGCGCGGCATCGAGCGAGACGCCCGGCGCGAGGTTGAACGACAGCGTGACGGCGGGCTGCTGGCCGTAGTGATGCACCGCGATCGGCCCGACTCCGGCTTCCACCCGCGCCACCGCATCGAGCCGGGTGAGCGTGCCGGCCGCGGTCTTCAGCGGCAACTGGCCGATGATCGCCGGGTTGAGCTGGGCTTCCGGCAGCGCCTTGACGCTCACCACGTACTGGTCGCTGGTGCCGTAGATTTCACTGATGCGGCGCCCCCCCAGCGCGTCGTACAGGGTTTGCTGGACCTGTTGCGCGGTCACGCCGAGGCGCGCCGCCTCGATCTGATCGAGGCTGACGCGCAGCTCCGGGTTGCGCAGCTCCAGGTTGCTGTTGACGTCCTCGATCTGCGGCAGCGCGTCCAGCCGCTTTTCGACCGCGGCAGAGGCGGCTTTCAGCGCCTCGAAGTCGCCCGAGGTCAGGGTCAGCTGATAGTCGCTGCTCGACGCCAGCGCACCGACGTTGATCGAAGCCGGGTTTTGCAGCGTGACGTTGACGCCACTCACCTTGCGGGTCTGCGCACGCAGTTCCTCGATCACCTGGTCCGCACCGGGTCGGCCGCCGCGCGGCGTCAGCCGGATCACCAGCCGGCCGACGTTGCCGCCGGTC
>DAOMWT010000117.1:0-7740 GCA_035436705.1 Thiobacillus sp.
TGCACGCGTAAAATATGCAGCATGAATCACGGATAAATCAGGCCGAATCAATAATCTCACACGTTGAACAGGAAATTCAGGACATCTCCATCCTTGACGATGTATTCCTTGCCCTCGGCACGCATCCTGCCGGCTTCCTTGGCGCCCTGCTCGCCCTTGCAGGCGATGAAATCCTCGAACGAGATGGTCTGCGCGCGAATGAAGCCACGCTCGAAGTCGGTGTGGATGACCCCTGCCGCCTGCGGTGCGGTGTCGCCCTTACGGATAGTCCAGGCGCGCACTTCCTTCACACCGGCGGTGAAATAGGTCTGCAGGCCGAGCAAATCGTAGGCAGCGCGAATCAGGCGATTCAACCCCGGTTCATCCCAGCCGAGTTCCTTCAGGTATTCCACACGCTCCGCCGGCGACAATTCCTGCAGCTCGGCCTCCAGCGCCGCGCAAACCGGCACTACCGGTGCGCCCTCTTTTTCAGCAAACGCGCACAGGGCATCGAGCATGGGGTTGTCATGGAAGCCATCCTCGTCCACATTGGCGACATATAGCGTGGGTTTCACCGTCATCAGGCACAGGGATTTGATCGCGGCCAACCCCTCCGCATCCAGTCCGGCGGCGCGGGCGGGGCGGCCTTCGTTCAGGGTGGCGACCACGGGCTTCAGGGCGGCAACCATTTTTTGCGCATCCTTGTCGCCAGCCCGGGCAGGTTTCTCGTAGCGCGCCAGTGCTTTTTCGGCACTCGCCAGATCGGCCAACGCCAGTTCGGTGGCAATGGTTTCCACATCGGACAGCGGGTCGACCTTGCCGGCGACATGGATCACGTTTTCATCGTGGAAGCAGCGTACTACGTGGCAGATCGCGTCCGTTTCACGGATATTGGCAAGGAACTGGTTGCCCAGCCCCTCGCCTTTGGACGCCCCCGCGACCAGGCCCGCAATATCCACGAACTCGACGATGGCCGGGACAATTTTTTGCGGATTAATGATCTGCGCCAGCGCCGCCAGACGTGGATCGGGCACTTCGACCACGCCGGTATTCGGCTCAATGGTGCAGAAAGGATAGTTTTCCGCTGCGATGCCTGCCTGGGTCAACGCATTGAAAAGCGTGGATTTGCCGACATTGGGCAATCCGACGATGGCGCATTTGAGACTCATGGGATTTCCTGTTTGGGTTTGGCTGAGGGGTTGGTATTGGCGCGCTGGGTCGCCGCGTTCCACTCGCCCTGCTCGATCAGTGGCATGAGGCCGACCGCACGTTCGATCGCCGCATCGATCTCGCGCTGCTCCTCGCGGCGCGGTGGCTTCAGGACGTAATTCACGACCTCATTGCGGTCGCCGGGATGGCCGATGCCGATGCGCAGCCGCCAGTAGTCCTGCGTCCCCAGATGCGAGGTGATGTCTTTCAAGCCGTTGTGCCCGCCCATGCCTCCGCCGAACTTGAGGCGTAACTGGCCGGGCGGGATGTCGAGCTCGTCGTGCACCACCAGAATGTCGGCCGGGGCGATGCGATGAAAGCGCGCAAGCGCGCCGACCGCCTGACCGGAGCGGTTCATGAAGGTCTGCGGCAGCAGCATCCAGACGTTTCCGGGACGGCGCCCGACAATGCCGTGAAAACGCGACTCATGCGTCAGCGACATGCCCCATGCCTGCGCGAGGCGCGCGCAAAACCAAAACCCGGCGTTGTGCCGGGTTTCTTCGTAGTCGCGCCCGGGGTTACCAAGGCCGACAATCAGGCGAGGCGCTGTCATGCCGCACATGGCCCACAATCCACCGGGATGAAAATTCCCGGGAATTGTGCAGCCTGGTTACGCCGCAGGCGCCGCAGGCGCCTCTTCAGCGCCACCACCCTTGGGTGCATTGATCGACGCCACCGCAGGGTTTTCCTGCTTGACGTGGGCAACCAGTTCGACACCTGCGGGCAATTTCAGATCGTTCGCATGGATCGAATGACCGACTTCGAGCTGTCCCATGTCGACTTCGATGAACTCAGGCAGGCTGCCGGGCAGGCACTGCACGTCGAGTTCGGTCACGATGTGGTGAGGCTTGCCGCCGCCAGTCTTGACGCCCGGCGCCACGTCGGCATTGAGGAAGTGCAGCGGCACCTTGACGTGGATCTTGTGATCCTTGTCGACGCGCTGGAAGTCGACGTGCAGCACCTGCTGCTTGTAGGGGTGCCATTGGGTGTCGCGCAGCAGCACAATTTCCTTGGCGCCGTCGACATTCAGGGTCAGCACGGAGGCATGGAAGGCCTCCTTGCGCAGCGCGTGGTACAGCGCGTTGTGGTCCAGCTCGATCTGCACAGGGGCGGCAGTACCGCCGTAGACGATGCCGGGGACCTTGCCCGCGTGACGCAGACGGCGGCTCGCACCCGTACCTTGCAACTCACGCTTGGCGGCGATGACTTCGATATTCATAGATTTTCTCCAATTAACTGCTTGATGATGCATTGTCAAAAAGGGCAATGCATGCCCAAAAGCCCCCGCGACCAGGGGCATTCAGCCAGCCCTACTCGATGAAGAGTGAACTGACGGAATCCTCATTGCTGATGCGGCGGATGGTCTCCGCCAGCAATTCAGCCACCGACAATTGCCGGATTTTCTTGCATGCACGCGCGTCGTCGCGCAGCGGAATGGTGTCGGTCACCACCAGCTCGTCGAGCGCGGAATTCGTCACGCGTTCGGCGGCGCTGCCGGACAGCACGGCATGGGTGCAATACGCCATGACCTTTTTCGCGCCGTGCTCCTTCAGTGCGGTGGCCGCCTCGCACAGCGTGTTGGCCGTGTCGACCATGTCATCCATGATGATGCAGGTGCGGTCCTTGACGTCGCCGATGATGTGCATCACCTTCGCCACGTTGGGCTTGGGGCGGCGCTTGTCGATGATCGCCAGATCGCATTCCAGCCGCTTGGCGATTGCCCGCGCCCGCACCACCCCGCCCACGTCCGGCGACACCACCATCAGGTTCGGATGGTCGCGCTTCCAGATGTCGCCCAGCAGGATCGGACTGGAATAAATGTTGTCGACCGGGATGTCGAAGAATCCCTGGATCTGGTCCGAATGCAGGTCCATCGTCAGCAGACGGTCTACGCCCACGCCCTGCAGCATGTTGGCCACCACCTTGGCGGTGATCGCCACCCGCGCCGACCGGGTGCGCCGATCCTGCCGCGCGTAGCCGTAATACGGGATCGCTGCCGTGATGCGGGCAGCCGAGGCGCGCTTCAGTGCATCGACCATCACCATCACTTCCATCAGCGTGTCGTTGGTCGGCTGGCAGGTCGACTGCAGCACGAACACATCCTTGCCGCGCACGTTCTCGAGGATTTCGACCATCACCTCGCCATCGGAGAAACGCGACACGGTGGCACGCCCGAGATGGATATTGAGATGACGCACCACATCACTGGCTAAACGCGGGTTGGCATTCCCGCTGAACACCATCAGATTGTCTATGGACACGCGAGTCTCCGGCGTTTTGGCTGGTCCGCACAACAACAAAAACAGCCGCCACTGGCGGCTGTTCGCTTAACTGGCTGGGGAGGCAGGGATCGAACCTGCGAATGTCGGAATCAAAATCCGATGCCTTACCACTTGGCGACTCCCCAATGGGCACTACCCGGCGCAAAAATCGTACAGGGGATGCCTGTCGAGACCCTGCGCCACAAAACCCTGCATCATTTCAGGCAGTTGGCGCAGCACGTCGCGCGCCGTTTCTTCCGTCTCGAATGATGCAAACACACAGGCACCCGAACCGGTCATTCGCGCGTCGCCAAACTGGGCCAGCCATGCGAGATGACGGGCGACTTCAGGATAGCGCTGAACGACCACGGGCTGCAGGTCGTTACGACCCATGCCTGCGGAAAAGGGCGCTATTTTGAGGGGTGGCGTGTTGCGTGTCAATTCCGACGCCGCAAAAATTGCGGCGGTCGGCACCTGCGCCGGCGGCATCAGCACCACATACCACGCCGGCGGCGCGCTAACCGGCTGCAGGATTTCGCCCACGCCTTCGGCAAACGCGGTCTGGCCAAACACGAAAACGGGCACGTCGGCGCCCAATTGCAAAGCCAGTTGTTGCAGCGCTTCGCGCGGCAGATTGACCTGCCACAGGCGGTTCAGGGCGAGCAGCACGGTGGCCGCGTCGGAACTGCCGCCGCCGAGCCCGCCCCCCATCGGCAGTGCCTTGTCGAGGCGAATACTCACTCCGGCGCCTGCCGGTGCATGCGCCTGCAGCAGGCGCGCTGCACGCACGCTCAGATCGCGCTCTTCGGGCACCCCGGGCAGGTCGTCTTCACGCACCACACGGCCGTCGTCGCGCAATTCAAGATACACGGTGTCGGCACGGTCGATCAGGCGAAACACGCTTTGCAGCAGGTGGTAGCCATCGGCGCGCTGGCCGACGACGTGCAGGAACAGGTTCAGCTTGGCAGGGGCAGGATAGGCGTGACTCATTCGGCTTGCCAGCTGTCCGCCACCAGGCGGATTTCCAGCCCCTCGCGCGCCACCACCAGCTTGCGCGGACGTGCATCGGCAGCATATTGCAGGTAATCGATCACCCAGCCATCCTGTTTGAGCTGCACGATGCGCCCGGCGCCGTCATGCGTGGCCTCGAAGCTGCGCCCGGGGTCGGGGCGCGCCTGCACCCACCACGCCAGGCCCGCCACCGGCAGCGCATAACCGAGTGCCTCGCGCGTCAGGGACTCGGCATCGGGTGCGCGGCGCAGCGACTGATTCGGCGCTTCAAGCGTCACCCCCTCGGCGTTGCGCACGATGCGTGCCACGCCTTGCCCCAGCGGCGAAATCAGCAATACCTCATCCGCTTCCACACGATGCTGCCAGCGGATATTCCCCGACAGGCTCTGTTCGCCCGCCTGGACGCCGATGCGCCCCTGCAGCGTCCAGTTGGCGTGGGGCAGCGCAACAGCGGGAACGGTGGGCGACACGGACGCGCAGCCGGCCGCCAGCGTCAGCAGCAATGCCGCCAGCAGATGTCTCATCAGGGCTTCAACCGGCGCAGGGTTTCCAGCAGCACCTCGTTCTGCGGATGGGTTTGCAGGCTGGTCTGCCACAGCTTTCCGGCCTCGTCGCGCTGTCCGCGCGCCCATAGCACCTCGCCCAGGTGGGCGGCGATTTCGGGGTCGGGGCGCGCTTTGTAGGCGCGTTCCAGGTATTCCTGCGCACGCGCCAGATCGCCCGAACGGTATTGCGCCCAACCCACGCTATCCAGGATGAAGGGGTCTTCCGGAGCCAGCGCCAGGGCCTTGTCCAGCAGGACGATCGCTTCGGCAAGGCGGCCGGTGCGGTCGGCCAGCGTGTAGCCCAGCGCGTTGTATGCCTGGGCGTCGCCGGGGCGCAGCGTGATCACGCGACGCAGATCTGCTTCCAGCACGTCCAGCTTGCCGAGCTTTTCCGCAGCCATGGCGCGGTCGTACAGCAAATCCGCCGAATCGGGATAACGCTTGAGCCCCTCCGACAGCATGTCGAAACCCGCCGCATGCGCCTTGCTGTCGCGCAGCAGTTCGGCCTGCGCCTGAATCAGCCGCACATTTTGCCCGTCGTTTTCACCCTGCGTGGCAGCCAGCAGCGCACGCGCGTCATCATGCCTGCCCGCCTGCGCCAGCAGCGCGGCCTGACGCGCACGCGCGGGAACCAGATAATTACCCGTCTTGACCTCGGCGTAGAAAGCGGCAGCCGCCTCGGGCTGTTTCATCTGCTCGGCCAACTGCCCCTGGTAGTACCGCACGGTATCCGGGTCGCGCGGGTTGTATTCCAGGGTCCGAGCCAGCAAATCGCGGGCTGCGTCGAAATCGCCCATTTGCATGGACAGCAAACCCGCGGCCAGACTTACTTCGGCATTGCGCGGAAAATCGCCCATCAGGCGGGTGAATTCGACGCGCGCTTCGGCGAACTGATTGGCATTGACCAAGGTGCGTGCATAGGTCAGCCGCACTTCACGTGCATCCGCATGGGTCGCCAGGAAGTCGCGCATGAAGGCCAGCGCATCGGCGCGCGACGTCCTGCCCAGTATCTGCACACGCAGCAGCGCCGCAGGCTCCCAGCCAGGACGCAGGCTCTCGGCCTGCTGCAAAGCCGCGACGGCCGCGTCGAAGCGGCCGGCAGCGGCTGCGGCCTGCGCGACGGCAAAGCGCGCTTCCGGCAATTCCGGATAATCCGCTGCCAGCCGTTCGACCAGATCCAGGGCAGCCTGGGTGTCGCGCAGCTTGCCCGTCAGCGCCGACAAATGCAGAAAGCCGTTGGCCGCATCCTGTTTCAGCAGGGTTTTCAGCAAAGGTTCAGCCTCGTCGAAGCGGCCCTCACCCAGCAACAAGGCCGCCAGGGTCTGCTGTGCGCGTTCCGAATCCTGCTCCGTCGCCGCCCACAGCCGGGTGGCTTCCAGCGCCCCTGCCTGGTCGCGCGCAAACATCGCGACCTCTACCGCTCGACGGGCTACGCGCGGATCGCGCGTCTGCCGCGCCAGATCGAGATAGGTCGAATTGGCAACCCCGATCGCCCCCCGCTGTCCCGCCACCTCGGCCACCAGGAACTTGAACAGGATTTCGGGGGTGAGCGGCTGCCTGGGCAGCGCAGCCTGTGCCTTGGCAGCCGCCTCTGCGGCGGGGTCGGCGACCGTTTCGCCCACTACCACGGCGGATTGCGGCGCCTGCGTTTCCGCGACGACAGCCGGCGCTGCCTGGGTTTCCGCCACCGCAGGCTGCGACGCTTTGACGCCGGGCTGGCTGCACGCGGTTACGAGCGCCAGCGCTGCACAGAGTGGGAGAACGTTGAGGTGGGTCATGTATGTCGCCTTGGTGGAGTTGCTGTCACGATTCTAAGCTTTCGAGGCCTGCCCGCAAGCAAGGTTCACTCGAAATCTGCGCCCGATGAAGCCGCTCCAGTTTCGCATTGCCTGATACCGTGAGCGCCCTACCGGCGCCGCCGGGTCACAGCGGCAGGGGAGAATGCGCCTGTTCAAAATCCGGGCACACCGGAAATCGGCCCGGCGCAGGGGTGAAATGAGCGTTAACAGGCCCTAGAATATGGGTTCGGTCCGGCTCCGGCTTGCGGAGACCCACTTTATGAACGATGCCGACCTTGCATCGACGCCCTGTTTACTGCCACGCCGTACTCGATCCCGATCACGCCATGCCTGAATTACCCGAAGTCGAAACCACCCGTCTGGGTCTATTGCCGCGTCTACAGGGCCATACGCTCGCGCGCATCGCGATACGCAACCCACGCCTGCGCTGGCCGGTGCCGGACGATCTGGAAACGCGGCTGGCGGGGCTGATGCTCAGGGACGTCTGCCGGCGCGGCAAATACCTGCTGTTCGACTTTGGCGCGGCCACCCAGATCGTGCACCTGGGCATGTCGGGCAGCCTGCGCTTTGCCGAGCCCGGCGAACCCGCCGCCCTGCACGACCATGTCGACTGGCTGTTCGACGACGGCACCACGCTGCGGCTGCGCGACCCGCGCCGCTTCGGCGCGGTGCTATGGACCAACGACGTGGTGCGGCATCCGCTGCTGGCCCATCTCGGGCCGGAACCGCTGACTCCGGCGTTTGACGCGGCCTACCTGCACGCGCAGTGCCAACGCCGCAATACCGCCATCAAGCAGGTCATCATGGATGCCGGGGTCGTGGTCGGCGTCGGCAACATCTACGCGTCCGAGTCGCTGTTTCACGCCGGCATCCGCCCCGCCACCGCCGCGCGCCGCCTCAGCCGCCCCGCCTGCGCGCGGCTGGTGGCGGCGATCA
>DAOMWT010000118.1:0-7738 GCA_035436705.1 Thiobacillus sp.
GCTGCCCCCCAGCACGCGGCTGACCTGGCGTTCGGCGCGCACGCAGGCCGCCGTTTCAGGGTGGTTGAGCGCGGCGAGCATCGCCGCCACGCCGCTGTTGCCGCTGCGGATTTCGATGCCGAGTGCGCCCTGGCCGGCGGCCGGAATGCTGTCTTCCACGGACAGCAGGCTCTTGATGCGCGCGCCTAGGCCGAGCCGCTTGAGGCCTGCGGCCGCCAGCAGGATCGCATCGAACTGGCCTTCGTCGAGCTTCTTCAGACGGGTGCCGACGTTGCCGCGCAGCGGCTTCACGGTCAGGTGCGGATAGCGCGCGCGCAGCTGCGCTTCGCGGCGCAGGCTGGAAGTGCCAACCACACTGCCGGGCGGCAGGTCGGACAAGCGTTCGTACTGGTTCGACACGAAGGCATCGCGCGGGTCTTCGCGTTCGCCGATCACCGCCAGCATGAATCCCGGCGGCAGTTCCATCGGCACGTCCTTCATCGAATGCACGGCCAGGTCGGCCTGCCCGGCTTCCAGCGCCACTTCGAGCTCCTTGACAAACAGGCCCTTGCCGCCGATTTTTGAGAGGGTGACGTCGAGAATCTGGTCGCCGCGCGTGGTCATCCCCAGAATGTTCACGGCGCAGCCGGGATGCAGCGCACGCAGGCGGTCGCGGATATGCTCCGCCTGCCACATGGCAAGGGCACTTTCTCGGGAAGCGATGGTCAGGGTGTGCATGGCGGTAGATGTAAACAATTTAATTTGGCAAATGGCGACGCGACACGCATGATATCGATGTGTTCGCACCACGACAGGGACGACAACGATGACTCGACTGATTGCAGTCTGGGCCTTGATTTTAGCATGGGGCATGACGCTGTCCGGCACGGCCGGCGCGGCAGACGGACTGGTTCACGCAAAGAACTTCCAGGCCGACGCGCGTATTGCGGCCAAACGCCGGGTGCCCATTCTGGTGGTCTTCACCAGCCCGGTCTGCTCGTATTGCGAGCGCGTCAAACGCGAATATCTGATCCCGATGCACAAGGATCCGGCCTACCGTAACCGCGCCATCATCCGCGAAGTCACCATCGGCGCCACCACCCCGCTGACCGGGTTCGACGGCGCTCCCACTTCCGAAGGCGCGTTCGCCGCAGCCAACAAGATATTCCTGGTGCCAACCGTCAAAGTGTTCGACACCAAGGGCGCCGACGCCAGCGAAGCCATCGTCGGCCTGCTGTCGCCCGACTATTACTTCGGCTACCTGGAAGCGGCCATCGACGAAGGCCTACGCAAAGTGCGCGGCAAATAGGCTGACCGGCGCCGATTCCGCTGCCCGATCGCGCGTGACGCACGGATGATCGGGAAACGGAATAAAATTCCTGCCATGCAGGGAGCGCCCTTATGAAAACCCTTTTGGCCGACGACCACCCGCTGGTGCGCGAGGGGGTGCGGCAGGTGCTGGCCCAACTGGAGCCGCCGGTCGAAATTCTCGACGCCCACGACTATCCCAGCCTGTTTGCGCGCGCCGCCCTGCATCCCGACCTCGATCTGGCGCTGGTCGACCTGAACATGCCGGGCTTCGTCGGGATGCAGGGCATCACGCAGTTTCGCAACCGCTTCCCGGATATTCCGCTGATGGTATTGTCGGCGTCGGAATCGCCGCACGACATCCGCCACGCGCTGGAAGCCGGCGCGCTCGGCTACATCCCCAAAGCGTCCCCTACCGCGGTCATGCTGGCCGCGTTGCGGCAGGTGCTGTCAGGCGGCATCTATGTGCCGGCCGGCCTGGACGACCGGCAGCCGGCGGCGCCCGCTGCCGGTTTCGATGCCCTGCAGCACAGCGGACTGACGGCGCGCCAGCTTGAAGTTGCGCGCCTGCTGGCGCAAGGCTGCGCCAACAAGGCCATCGCAGACATGCTGGCGATGTCGGAAAGCACGGTGAAAGTGCACATTGCGGCGATTTTCCGCGTCTTCAACGTCAGCAACCGGACCGAGGCCGTGCTCGCCATTCAACGTCTGCCGCAGGCACCCTGAGCGCATCGTGAGATTTTTGCGCAGCCTGTTCGAGCGCCCGTCGCCGGCCAGCATCCGCAGCCGGCTGCTGGTCATTGCGCTGTTGCCCGCCCTGCTGACCGAATTCGGGATGGTGGCGCACTTCACCACCCAGGCCCTCGCCACCGCCGAGCACGCCCTCCACACCCGCGCCGCCAATGCGGCCCGCCACCTGGCCGATGCCCTGCCCCATGCGCTGGCAAGCGGGGACGCGGCGCGGGTGCGCAGCCTGCTCCAAATCGAGGCCGCCAACAGCCAGCTGTCCTTTGCCAGGGTCGCCGACGCGCACGGCAATCCCATCGCCAGCACCGGCGTCCCCCTGCGCACAGCCCGCCCGGATGAACATCACCAGCAACACGCCGCGATTCGCTTGCCCGCCGTCGATTTTCCCGGCGGCGCCCCGGCTGCCGCCCGCGCCTCGCCCGGTGGCGACCTGCTGGGGCAGGTTGAAGTAGGCGTATCGCTCGGCCAGATCAGTGCCTTCAGGCGCGATTCGCTGATCCATGCCGCACTGCTGATGCTGGCGGCGCTGGCGCTCACCGGCGCACTGGCGTGGCGGCTGTCCAGCCGGCTGGCCGGGCAGCTGCGGCATGTCGGGCATGTGGTGGGGCGGCTGGCGTGCGGCGACCTCACGGTGCGCACGCAGCTGCCGCCGCAAGGCGAGGTCGGCATGCTGGCCGCCGGGATCGACAACATGGCCGAAGCCTTGCAGGCGCACCGCGGCGAACTGGAAAAACGCATCCGCGAGGCCACTGCCGATCTCGCCACGAGAAAGGAGATGGCCGAGCGTGCCAACCAGGCCAAATCGCGTTTCTTCGCCGCCGCCAGCCACGACCTGCGGCAGCCGCTGCACGCGCTGTCGCTGTTTGTCGCGGCATTGAAAATGCGCAACCAGCCGCCGGAAGCGCAAACCCTGATCGACAACATTGCAGCGTCCACCGCGGCGATGGAGTTGCTGTTCAATGCTCTGCTGGACATTTCGCGGCTGGATGCCGGTGCCATCGAAGCGCACCCGGTGCATTTCCCGCTGCAGAAAATGCTGCTCGATCTCAACCATCAGTTCAGCGCGGTGGCGGCGGAAAAGCAGCTGCACCTGCGTTTCCGCCCGTGCGGCGCCACCCTCTACAGCGACCCGCTGCTGATCGAGCGCATTCTGGCCAATCTGATCGCCAACGCCATCCGCTATACCGACGACGGCGGCATCCTGATAGGCTGCCGGCGCCGCGGCCGCATGGTGCGCATCAGCGTGGTCGACACCGGCCGCGGCATCCCGCCCGAGCAGCAGGAAAGCGTGTTCCACGAATTCGTGCAGCTGCACAATCCGGCACGCGACCGCAGCAAAGGGCTGGGGCTCGGGCTCGCCATCGTGTCGCGCCTGGGACGGCTGCTGGGGCACCGGGTGGATCTGCGCTCGCGCCCCGGCCACGGCTCGACGTTCAGCCTCGACGTGCCGTGCGGCGACGCCCGCTTGATCCAGCCGCCCGCCATCGCCGGCGTACCCGGGCAAATCCCCGCCGATGCGCTGGTGCTGCTGGTGGACGACGAAAGCGCGATCCTGCGCGGCATGGCCGAGCTGTTCGACAACTGGAATATCGATCTGGTCACCGCCCACAGCGCCGCCGAAGCGGTGCAATGGCTCGACAGCATCGGCCGCGTGCCCGACGTGATCGTGTCGGACTACCGCCTGCCCGACGACAGCGACGGCATCGAAGTCATCGCCCGTCTGCGGCAAAAATTCGGCCGCGACATCCCGGCCATTCTGGTCACCGGCGATACCGCGCCCGACACCATCCTGCGCATCAGCCGCGCCGGATTTCCGCTGCTGCACAAGCCGCTGCGCCCGGCCAAACTGCGTGCCCTGCTCACCCACCTGATCCAGCAGGCGCGCGCTGCCGCTATGGGATAATCCGCGCCATATCCTAGCTCCTGGCCCCTAAAATCATGCACCTCCATATCCTCGGCATCTGCGGCACCTTCATGGGCGGCATCGCCGCCATCGCGCGCGCAGCCGGCCACACCGTCACCGGCTGCGACGCCAACGTCTACCCGCCGATGTCCGACCAGTTGCGCGCCCTCGGCATCGACCTCATCGAAGGCTACGACGCCAAACAGGCCGACCTCAAGGCCGACGTTTTCGTCGTCGGCAACGTCGTCACCCGCGGCAATCCGCTGCTGGAAACCATCCTCGAACGCGGCCTGCCCTACACCTCCGGCCCGCAGTGGCTGGCCGACAACGTGCTGAAGGACAAATGGGTGCTGGCGGTGGCGGGCACCCACGGCAAGACCACCACCGCCGCCATGCTGGCGTGGATCCTCGACGACGCGCGCATGCGCCCGGGCTTTCTGATCGGCGGCATTCCGCAGAATTTCGGCGTGTCCGCACGGCTGACCGACAGCCCCTTCTTCGTCATCGAGGCCGACGAATACGACACCGCCTTCTTCGACAAGCGCTCCAAGTTCATCCACTACCGCCCGCGCAGCGTCATTCTCAACAACCTCGAATTCGACCACGCCGACATCTTCCCCGACCTCGCCGCCATCGAGACCCAGTTCCACCATCTGGTGCGCACCGTGCCCGGCAACGGCCTCATCGTCGCCAACGGCCGCGAAGCAAGCCTCGAGCGCGTGTTCGCGCGCGGCCTGTGGACTCCGGTGGAACGCTTCGGCAGCAGCGGCGGCTGGACCGTGGGCGAGGCCGATGCCCAGGGCAGCTTCGACGTCTTCTTCAACAGCGCCCGGCAGGGCCGGGTGAACTGGGAGCTGCTGGGCGAGCACAACCGCATGAACGCGCTCGCCGCCATCGCCGCCGCGCGCCATGCCGGCGTTCCCGCAGCCGCCGCGATCGACGCCTTGAGCCGCTTCGAGAACGTCAAGCGCCGCATGGAAATCCGCGGCGCGGTCCACGGTATCACCGTCTACGACGATTTCGCCCACCATCCCACCGCCATCGCCACCACCATCGAAGGCCTGCGCCGCAAGGTCGGCCGCGCGCGCATCCTTGCCGTGCTGGAGCCGCGCTCCAACACCATGAAACTCGGAGTGATGAAGGCGCAACTGCCCGCCAGCCTCAGCGACGCCGACCAGGTCTATTGCTACGGCGCCAGCCTCGGCTGGGATGCCGCCGAAGTGCTGGCCCCGCTGGGGGCCAAGGCACGCGTGTTCGACAACCTGGACAAACTCGTCAGCCAGCTGCTGGAAGACAGCCGCCCCGGCGACCACGTGCTGATGATGAGCAACGGCGGCTTCGGCGGCATCCACACCAAGCTGCTGGACACGCTGGGTCAGCACTATCACGAGGACATCGTGTTGATGCCGATGCATCGGTATGGCGGGTATGCGTAAGCGCGGGGCGCTGTTCCGGCTGAGCTTGTCTCGTTGCAGTTGAGGACTTCGCAGGACTGCAGACCCCCGGTCTGCGATTCTGCGAAACTTTGACCATCAAAGCTTATGCGCGCCGCGCAATGACGGTGCCGGCACGCGGCGCTGCGCTGCCATCCTCAATACATCTTGTACGGCAAAAACTTCCCGTTCAGAACAATTTTCACCCGATCCCCCTTCGGATCCTCCACCCGCGAAATATCCATCGAAAAATCGATCGCACTCATGATGCCGTCGCCGAACTCCTCGTTAATCAGCGACTTGATGGTGGTGCCGTATACCTGGATCAGTTCATAAAAGCGGTAGAGCAGCGGATCGGTAGGAACCGCGGTCGGCAGACTGCCTTTGTATGGCACCATCTGCAGCTGCTCGACCACTTCGGGCGGCAAGCCCAGCAGCTTGCCGACGGTGGCGGCCTGTTTCTTGTCGAGCGTCATTTGCCCCAGCAATGCGGCGGTTGTCCATTCCTTGCTCTGGCCAACCTTCTTGGCGATGTCGACCCACTTGAGGCCCTTCTTGTGTTTGGCGGCGAGGATGAGGTCGGTGGCTTCGGTGCGGGTCATGATGCGGATCCTTATGCGTTGACGAGGTGGATGGAATTGCCGGCGAACGGCAGGGCTTGCCTTTTGGATTGGGTTGACTCAGCGGGGTCGAACGGGTTGTCCAAGCCGGACATTGGCGCTCCTGTCGAATTAAAAACAGTGTACTTCGCATGTTCGCATGCACCATTGTGCAGGGAGCGGTAAGGGCTCGATACTGCCGACCATGGCTTGCAGCCCCCTTGGAGAAGACATGATCCACTTTGCCGTTTCGCTCAGCGTCGACGAGGCCGCCGAAAAACTCATCGATGCGATCACGGCCTGCCCGATGGGCCTGGTCGCACACATCAACGGCCAGGCCAACTGCGCACAAAAAGGTATCGCGGTGCCGGCCGACCAGATACTCGAGGTGTTTCGTCCCGACTATATCTCGCTGGCAACCTTCACGTCAACCTCGCCGCGGCCGACCAGATACTCGAGGTGTTTCGTCCCGACTATGCCGTCAAGGTGTGGGCTGCCGACAAGACCGCCGGCATCGACATTCCACTGCGCATTCATCTGTACGCAGAAAACGGTCTGACCTGGATTGCCCACCGTCCGGCTTCCCGCGTGTTCCAATCTTACGCCAACCTGCAGCTCGATGAGCTGGGCAGCGAACTGGACGCCGTTTTCAGCCAGCTGCTGGCGGCGCTCGACGCGTGGCGGCTGTCATCATGAACGTTCACCCCGAGTACCCGTCCCCTGCTGCGGCCATCGGCAACAGCAACTTCTGTTATCCCGGCCGCCCCGGTAAAATCCGCAGATGATCGTCTATCTCCACGGCTTCAATTCCTCCCCCGCGTCCGGCAAGGCCGAACAGCTCGGCGCGCACATGGCCGGCCTCGGCCGGCTGGCGGACTACGATTGCCCGGCGCTGCCCAACAGCCCGCGCGAAGCCATCGCATACATCGAAGCCGGCCTGGCCCGGCATCAAGGGCCCGTCACGCTGATCGGCAGTTCGCTGGGCGGCTTCTACGCGACCCATCTGGCGGAAAAACACGGCTGCAAGGCGGTTCTGGTGAACCCGGCGGTACATGCGCATGTCCTGATGCGCGGCGCGCGCGGCGCGCAGACCAACTGGCACACTGGCGAAAAGTGGGAACTGACCGAGGCGCATCTGGCCGAACTCGCCGCGCTGGATGTCGACGCCATCACCCGGCCCGAACGCTACCTGCTGCTGGCTCAGACCGGCGACGAGGTCATCGACTACCGCGACGCCGTCGCCTATTACGCGGGCGCCACACAGATCATCGAGGACGGCGGCAACCACGGCTTCGCCGGGTTCGAGCGCCACTTCCAAACCATTCTGGATTTCTGATTCTTCATGCACCTCATTTTTGAAGAGGACGGCCATTTCAAGGCCGGCTCCATCCTGTCCGAAACCGACGCCACGGCGCAGGTGGAAACCGCATCCGGCAAGCGCAGCAAGATCAAGGCGGCCAACATCCTGTTGCGCTTTGCCGCGCCGGCCCCGGCCGAAGTGATGGCCGAAGCCGAGACGCTGAGCGGCGAACTCGACGCCGACTTCCTGTGGGAGGCGGCGGGAACCGACGAATTCGGCTTCGAACAGCTGGCGCAGGAGTATTACGGCCACGCGCCGCGGCCGGCGGAATCGGTGGCGCTGCTGCAGAAGCTGCACGCCTCGCCGATCTACTTCCACAAGAAGGGCCGTGGCCGCTACCGTCCGGCGCCGGCCGAGACGCTGGCGGCGGCCAAGGCCGGGCTGGAGAAGAAGCGGCTGGCGGCGGAGC
>DAOMWT010000119.1:0-7726 GCA_035436705.1 Thiobacillus sp.
GCCCGCCATGTCGACCGTGCCCGTGCAGGCAGCTGTCCCGCGTGCCGGGAGCATACCGGCTGAACCGCCTGAATTGATCGAGGCGCCCGAGCCGCTTGCGCCTTCCGCGCCTGCGCTGATTGCCCGCGAACCTGGGCCGCGCGGAACCTGGGACTGGCTCGCCGTCGTCGCCGCATTGCGTCTCGGCGGCATGGCCAAGATGCTCGCTGACCACTGCGAACTGGTGTCGCAGGCCGACGATGCGGTGACACTGCGCGTGGGCGAGGCGCATAAACACCTGCTCGAACAGGCTTATCAGGACAAGCTGACGGCGGCGCTGCACGACAAGTACGGCGCGACGCTCAAGGTGACGTTCGAGATCGGCGCCGCCGCCGGGCAGACCCCGCAGCAGGTGCGTACGCGCATCAAGGAAGCGCGCCAGGCCGAGGCCGTGGCCGCGATCGAAGCGGATCCCTTCGTGCGTGAACTGGTCGACCAGTTTGGCGGCCAGATCGACGCATCAACCATACAACCCCTAGGAGAACACCCATGATGAAGGGCGGCATCGGCAACATGATGAAGCAGGTTCAGCAGATGCAGGACAACATGGCCAAGATGCAGGCCAAGCTGGCCGAAATCGAAATCGAGGGACAGAGCGGCGCCGGCATGGTCAAGGTGACGATGACCTGCAAATACGACGTGCGCCGCGTCGCCATCGATCCCAGCCTGATGAGCGACGACCGCGAAATGCTGGAAGACCTGGTGGCGGCGGCGGTGAACGATGCCGTGCGCAAGGTCGAATCGACGGTGCAGGAAAAGATGGCTGGCGTGACCGCCGGCCTACCGATTCCGCCGGGAATGAAACTGCCGTTCTGAGGCGCCATCCGTGCAACCTGCCGCGCTGGAACACCTGATCAGCGCCCTGCGCGTGCTGCCCGGGGTTGGCCCCAAGTCGGCGGCGCGCATGGCCTATCACCTGCTGCAGCGCGACCGGCGCGGTGCCGAAGTGCTGGCGGGGGCGCTCAAGCATGCGCTGACGCACCTGCACCACTGCCGCCTGTGCAACAATTTTTCCGAAGCGGAAGTATGCGAGGTCTGCGTCAGCCCGCGGCGCGACAAGCGGCAGCTGGCGGTGGTCGAAATGCCGGCCGACTTCAACATGATGGAAGCCACGCAGAGCTACGGCGGCCTGTATTTCGTGCTGATGGGACGCCTCTCCCCGCTCGACGGCATCGGTCCGCGTGAAATCCACCTTGAGCGGCTGATCAATCGTGCGCTCGACGGCGTGGTCGAGGAAGTGATTCTGGCGACCAACTTCACGCCGGAAGGCGAAGCCACCGCGCACACGATCGGCGAACTGCTGAAAGCGCGCGGCCTCAAGGTCAGCCGGCTGGCACGCGGGGTGCCGGCCGGCGGCGAACTGGAATATGTGGACAGCGGCACGCTGGCACAGGCGGTGCGCGACAGGCGAACCGTTTAATGCGGCGCGATAGGCGGATCGTTTAGCATGGCGTGCCGCATGGACCAATCACTGAATAACGGATAACACGGGATGACACGATGGAACTCAATGCACTGACCGCACTTTCTCCGCTTGATGGCCGCTATGGCGGCAAGACCGCGCCGCTGCGCGATTTCTTCAGCGAGTATGCCCTGATCAAATATCGCGTCATCGTCGAGATCGAATGGCTGAAGGCGCTCGCCGCCGAGCCTGCCATCGCCGAGGTGCCGGTGTTTTCTGCCGCGGCCATCGCGATGCTCGACGGTATCGCTGACACGTTTTCGGTAGCCGATGCCGAGCGCGTCAAAACCATCGAGGCGACCACCAACCACGACGTCAAGGCGGTGGAATATTTCCTCAAGGAAAAAACCGCGGCCAACGCAGAAATCGCTGCGGTAGCCGAGTTCATCCATTTCGCCTGCACCTCGGAAGACATCAACAACCTGTCGCATGCCTTGATGCTCAAGGGCGCGCGCGACGGCGTGCTGCTGCCGGCGCTGGAAAAGCTGATTGCGCGCCTGACCGATCTGGCGCACGAGCTGGCCGACCTGCCGATGCTGTCGCGCACCCACGGCCAGCCCGCTTCGCCCACCACCGTCGGCAAGGAGCTGGCGAATGTCGTCTACCGCCTGCGGCGAGCGTGGGATGCCATCGGCTCGGTCGAACTGCTGGGCAAGATCAACGGCGCGGTCGGCAACTACAACGCGCACCTGTCGGCCTATCCCGATCTCGACTGGGAAGGCTTCGCCCGCAGCTTCGTCATGGAGCTGGGACTGACCTTCAATCCCTACACCATCCAGATCGAGCCGCACGACGCCATGGCCGAGTTGTACGACGCGATCGCGCGCGCCAACACCATCCTCGTCGACCTCAACCGCGACGTATGGGGCTACATCTCGGTCGGCTATTTCAAGCAGAAGGTCAAGGCAGGTGAGGTGGGGTCTTCGACCATGCCGCACAAGGTCAACCCGATCGACTTCGAGAACAGCGAAGGCAATCTGGGGCTGGCCAACGCAGTGCTGCGGCATCTGACTGAAAAGCTGCCGGTCTCACGCTGGCAGCGCGATCTCTCCGATTCCACCGTGCTGCGCAACATGGGCGTCGGCTTCGGCTACAGCCTGCTCGCCTACGAATCCTGCCTGCGCGGACTCGGCAAGCTCGAAGCCAACCCGGCTGCACTGGCGGCTGATCTCGACGCCAATTGGGAAGTGCTGGCCGAACCGATCCAGACCGTGATGCGGCGTTACGGCGTGGCCAATCCCTACGAGCAACTGAAGGAGCTGACGCGCGGCAAGGCCGGCATGACGCGTGACACGCTGCATGGCTTCATCGACGGCCTGGCGATTCCGGGTGCCGAGAAGGCGCGTCTGAAAACGCTGACGCCGGCGTCCTATACCGGAATGGCGGCCGAGCTGGCCAGGCAGATTTAAGACAGTCTGATTTGAGCCGGATCGATGCAATCCGGCGATTGAAACGGAGTCCCCATGTCCGAACACGCACTCGACGTCGGCCTTGCCGATTTTCAGCAACACGTCCTCGAAGAATCGAAGCAGCGTCCGGTGGTAGTCGATTTCTGGGCGCCCTGGTGTGGCCCGTGCAAGTCGCTGAAACCCATCTTGGAAAAACTCGCTGTGGAATACGGCGGCAAGTTTCTGCTCGCCAAGATCAATTCCGACGACAATCAGGAACTCGCTGCGCGTTACGCCGTGCGCGGCATTCCCAGCGTCAAGGCCTTCATCGACGGCGAACCGGTCGATGAATTTTCCGGCGCGCTGCCGGAAGGCGAGGTACGCGCCTTTCTCGACCGCCTCATCCCGGGTCCGGCGGAAGAGCTGCGTGCGCAGGCCGCCGAACTGCATCTTGCGGGCGATGCCACGGCCGCGCTGCAGCGGCTGGCCGATGCGTCAAGAATCGCCCCCGCTCATGTCGGCGTACGGCTCGATGCCGCTGAAATCATGCTCGATCTGGGCGAAGCCGACGAAGCCCGCCGCCTGCTCGCGAGCGTGCCGGACGACGCCGACCCGCGTGCGCCGCAACTCAAGGCCCGGCTACAGTTCGTCGGCACGGCAGACGAGGACGAGGCTGCGCTGAACGCGCGGGTGGCGGCGGATGAAAACGATCTGGAGGCGCGGCTGAGGCTCGCCAACCTGTATGTGGCGGCCGGCCGGTTCGAACCTGGCATGGCGCAGCTGCTGGAAATCGTTCGCCGTGACCGCGGCTTCGAGGACGACATCGGCCGCAAAACCCTGCTGTCGGTATTCACCCTGCTGGGCGGCGGCGAACTGGTGAGCCGTTACCGGCGCCTGCTGGCGAGTGCGTTGAACTGATCGCAGTGGTCAGGTGGATAGCCTGAATCCTTTCCTGACCCCTGGCCCTAGTCCAGCGCGACGTAGCGCACCGCGACGATATCAACCTCGCGCCGCCCGTCCGGGGTCTGTACGCTGACGCTGTCGCCCTCGCGCGCTTTCAGCAGTGCGCGTGCCATCGGCGAGATCCACGCAATGCGGCCGCGCCCGGCGTCGGCCTCGTCGATGCCGACGATGGCATAGGTGGATTCGCTGCCGTCCCGATCGGCGACGGTGACGGTGGCGCCGAAAAATACCTGGTCGGTGTCCTCCCGCGTGGCGGGGTCGACAACCTCGGCGTGCTCCAGCCGCTTGGACAAGAAGCGGATGCGGCGGTCGACTTCGCGCAGGCGCTTCTTGCCGTAGATGTAGTCGCCGTTTTCCGAGCGGTCGCCGTTGCTCGCGGCCCAGGAGATGGTTTCCACCAGCCTGGGCCGCTCGATCTTCCACAGCTGATTGAACTCGGCGTCCAGCTGTGCGTAACCTGCGGGCGTCATGTAGTTCTTCGACCCGGCGGGCAGCGCCAGCGCGATGAGATCATCTTCATCGGCATCCGGGGCATCGGTTTCTTTTACGAATGCCTTGTTCATTTCGGTGGAGGCAACATGGGGGCGGGCGTTTGATTCATCGGCCCAGCAGGTAAACCAGCAGGGAGAGCGCCAGCGACATGAGAATGACACTGGTAAATGGGAAGTAGAATACGCCCCGCTTGTGCTTGATCTGGACGTCGCCGGGCAGCCGGCCCAGCCCCAGGCGGTTGAGCCAGGGGGTGAGCAGTCCCAAAACCAATAATGCCAGAACGAGTGTGACCAGCCATTTGACCATGAGGGAATTTTAGCCGATGGACGCAGTCTTGCCGCCGCAATTTGAACGTACCCGGATTCTGCTCGATGCCGGCGAGCAGGCGCGGCTTGCCAATGCGCACGTGCTGGTGGCTGGTTTGGGCGGCGTCGGCTCGTATTGTGCCGAGGCGCTGGCGCGTGCAGGGGTGGGGCGGTTGACCCTGATCGATCATGACGTCGTGGCGACATCGAACATCAATCGCCAGCTGCCCGCGCTGCTGTCCACGGTCGGACAGTCGAAAGCCGAGCTGATGGCAGCGCGCATCCGCGACATCAACCCGGCCTGCGAACTCAGCGTGATCCGTGAATTCCTGATTCCTGAAACCGTGGCCGAGATCGTGCCGGGCGATGTCGATTTCGTCATCGATTGCATCGATTCGCTCAATTGCAAGGTAGCGCTGGTCGCCAGCAGCGTCGAGCGCGGGTTGCGTGTGGCGTCCAGCATGGGCGCCGGCAACAAGCTCGACCCTGGCCGCATCCAGATCGCCGATATTTCGAAAACCAGCATGTGCCCGCTCGCTTCGGTGATGCGCAAGCGCCTGCGCAAGCGCGGCATCCCCAGGGGTGTGCTCACCGTGTTTTCCGACGAAGCCGGTCGTGCCCCGTTGCCGCCACAGCCGGTCGAGGGGCGCGGCCGCGCCCGCGCGGTCAACGGCACCATCAGCTACATGCCGCCGCTGTTCGGCTTGATGCTGGCGGGAGCGGTGGTGCAGCGGCTGCTGGCCGTGTGACACCTACCTACGGCGGTGCCGAGCCTTCCGTCTGCGTGCGCTGCGCCTCCGCCGCATCCATCAGCCGGGCTTCCACCGCGCGCGCTTTTTCCAGCGCCTGAGCCTGCGTTGCGAAAGCCGGGCTGGGGGTGCGTTCGGTTTCCGGGTGTGGCGGAGGGGTGGGATCGCAGCCGGCCAGGATCAATACGAGCGGAATCAGGGTCGCTTTCATCATGCATCCTCCAGTAAACCGGTGGGCAGGCCGTCGATGCTGAGTTGATTCTTTTCGCGCCAGTAATCCAGGAGGCCGATCGGGCCTTTCTTGTCGACCCAGCGCGCCAGTGTGTCGCGTTCGCCTGCGTAGGTGTACCTTGGCACGGCGTAACCGCACGAGGTCTGTACCGATTCGATGTCGAGGACGATGAGTTGGCGCTCACCGGGAAGAGCGGGAAAATGGCGGCGCAATTCGGCCCATCCGGAATCCTGCCGGCGCACGATGCGGCCGCGTCCATACAGCCGCAGTATCAGCGGGTCGGCGTCGAAGCTGCAGAACATCAGCGTCATGCGGCCATCGTGCGCCAGATGGGCGGCGGTTTCGTTGCCGCTGCCGGTGAGGTCGAGATAGGCGACGCGGGTGTCGGAAAGCACACGCAGACTGTCCATTCCCTTGGGCGACAGGTTGATGCGGCTGGCGGCGGTGCCGGTGGCTGTGAAGAACAGTTTCTGTGCGGCGATGAAAGCACGGTGTCTGGCTTCGAGTACGGGATAGAAACGTGCCATCAGTTGGTCTGCTTTCTGAGAAATTCGGTGAGGATGCGCAGACGTGTCACGCTGTCATTCATTTCCAGCAGACTCTGCTTGACGGAAAGCTTGAGCGGCAGCACTTCGGACAGCCGGTAGCCCACCCATACAGCGTTGTCGAATTCGTGCGGCGCGGGGAAACGCGTGTCGCCGTATTCGTCGATGATGTGGCGCAGGATCTCGACGGCAAGCTCTAGTTCTTCCGGGACCGCGGTGGCGGCCTCGCTGCTGACGGCTTCCACCGTGCCGATCAGCAGGCCGCCGGGCTCGGTATGGGTGCTGCGGATGACGAAGCGTTCCTGCGCCTGGGTGCCGATATGCAGGATGCCGGTTTGCGGCATGTCCCAGTCGGTGACGCGGACAAGCGTGCCGACGGGGTAGGGAACGGCAGGAGGGCCGCTCTCGGCGCCCTCGCGAATGGCGCAGATGCCGAACGGCGTGCTTTCGGCAATGGCCTGTTTGACCATGCCGAGATAGCGCTGCTCGAAAATCCGCAGCGGCAGTTGCCCGCCCGGGAAGATCACGGTATTGAGCGGGAATAGCGGCAACCTGGCCTGCCTGGGCGTGGCGTTCAATGGTCGTCGCCCCACCGCGCCATCAGCGCGTGCCGGATGCCCAGTTGATCGAGGATGCGAGCGACGATGAAGTCGACGATATCCTCGACGCTTTGCGGCTGGTGATAGAAGCCGGGGTTGGCGGGCAGGATGACGGCGTTCATCCTCGACAGCGCCAGCATGTTTTCCAGCTGCAGGGTGGAAAACGGCGCTTCGCGCGGAACGAGGATCAGCTTCTTCTGTTCCTTCAACATGACGTCGGCGGCGCGCTCGATCAGGTTGTCGGAGAGGCCGTGCGCGATCGCGGCGAGCGTGCCCATCGAGCATGGGCATACCACCATCGCGTCGGCCGGGTTGGAGCCCGACGCGAGCGGCGCATTCCAGTCTTCGCGGCCAAATACGCGCAGCTGGCCGTCGCCTGCACGGAGGGCTGCGGACAACTGTTTCTCGAGATCGCCGGCGCGCGCGGGCAGCGTCACGCCGAGCTCCTGCTTGGCGACGAGGTGGGCGGCCTGCGATACCAGCAGGTAAACATTCAGATCGGCAGCCAGCAGGCATTCGAGCAGACGCAGGCCATAGGCCATGCCGGAAGCGCCGGAAAGCGCGAGGGTGACAGTATTGAAGGGCGGGTGCATGGCGCGAATTGTCGCTTGGATGCCGCCAATAATCTACTCTGCCGCCTCGATCAGGCTATACGGATCACACCTAGCGCTTGCGGGCGCCCGTTGCGATGCCGGGTGGCGTTTGCCCATCCGCTTCCGGAGCGGCAAGCAGGCGCGCCACGATGACGCCGTTGACTGCACCGAAAACCAGGGCGGCGGCGGCAAACACGGGCAGCAGTTTGATGAGCGCTGCGCCCGGCAGCAGCCATGCGCCCGCCAGTGCGAGCTGTCCGCCGATGTGCCCCCATGCCGCCAGCACCGACATGCTGACCGGGCCGAATGCGCGCGCGGGCAGGTGGCGCGCCAGTGCCAGCACCGCCAGACTGGCGAGC
>DAOMWT010000120.1:0-7570 GCA_035436705.1 Thiobacillus sp.
TTCGGGCGTCTTCGCTATCCGGGATCTGCCGGTTGGGGAATATACGGTGGAGGCCCGGCCTGCGCGGCGGCGGCGGCCAGTTCGGACGACGCATTCTGCACCGCGAACGGGTTCAGCCCCCGGCTTTTCAGTTCCTGTACCAGCCAGGTCCAGTCGGGCGATGCCGCGCCGGCCGGCAGACGGCCGCACTCGAATACCGCGGCCTCGCCAGCGAAAAAATCCGGCGTTGCCGCAAACAGCGTGGTGAGATGCGTGTTCAGCGCAGCATGCTCGGCGCTGTTGAGGATGACTTGTATCCCGGCAAGCCGCGTGGTTTTCAGTTCCAGCGCGGGCGCAGGGCGGGGCTCACGTCGGCGCGGCATGGCAGGCAGGGCGGGGAGAATTCACAAAACGGGCGGATAGAAAGCAACCCCGAGAGTCTAGCCGCACCTGCATGGCGGGGCAAGGCGCGTTACCCCGCCCGCGTGTTGAGGCGGTTCGGCAAGCCGGCCGCCAGGCGATGGGAAACGCCTATTTCCCCGGGATCAGCAAAACAGGTTTGACGGCAAGACGTGCGGTTCCCTCGGCGACGCTGCCGAGTAACAGGCGCGTCAGCCCGCGGCGACCATGGGTACCGATGACGATGAGATCGGCCGGCCAGGCTTCCGCGTCGTTGGCAATCACCTCGGATACCCGCTGATTCATGGTCTCGATCTGGATGAGATGCGTTTCAACCTCCACCCCGGCAGCCGTTGCGGCCGTTTCTGCCCGGTCCAGGATTGACTGCCCGTTTTTGGTGATGCCCTCCAGCATGGCGGGCTGGTCAATAAACTCGGCGCCAAAATTATTGATGTTCGTGGCGTCGATCACGTGCACGATCCGCAGGCTGGCGTGCTGTTCGGAGGCAAGCCTGATGGCAGCCTGCAACGCAAGATCGCTGGTTTCGCTCGCATCTACTGCCACCAGAATTCGATTGAACATGATGTCTCCTTGAAAAGATGCCACGCCGGAAGACCGTCTCAACAACCGGATGATGGTTGAAATATAGACGCTGGCGCTGGAGTGGGGCGGCACGATGAACGCCATGCCGCTCATACGGAGCCGCGGGGGGCAGTGCGGATCGGCCTGTTCGCAGCGTGGCGGGGTGCCGCGATGATCGCAGGCGTACCGGGGCTCAGGCTGCCTCTTGCGGCCGCATCTGCCGGCGGTAGAGGAATTCCAGCACCTGGCTGCGCAGCGCGGAGTAGTGCGGGTCGTGCGCCAACTGCAGGCGGTCGCGCGGCCGTGGCAGACCGACATCGAGGATTTCGCCGATGGTGGCGGCCGGGCCGTTGGTCATCATCACGATGCGGTCGGACAGCAATACCGCCTCGTCGACGTCGTGGGTCACCATGATGACGGTACTTTTTGTCGCTGCGACGATCTTCATCAGTTCGTCCTGCAGGTGGGCGCGGGTCAACGCGTCGAGCGCGCCGAATGGCTCGTCCATCAACAACACTTTCGGTTCCATCGCCAGCGCGCGGGCGATGCCGACGCGCTGCTTCATGCCGCCCGAGATCTCACCCGGCAGCTTGGCCGCGGCATGGCTCAGACCCACCAGATCGAGTGCGGCGCGGGTACGCGCCTTCAATTGCGCACTGGTTTCGCGGCCGCCGAACACCTTTTCCACCGCCAGGTGGACGTTCTCGAACGCGGTAAGCCAGGGCAGCAGCGAATGATTCTGGAACACCACCGCGCGTTCCGGCCCCGGCCCCCTGATCTCCTTGTTGGCGAGCAGCAGCACGCCGTTGCTGGCGTCGAGCAGGCCCGCCACCAGATTGAGCAGAGTCGACTTGCCGCAGCCGGAGTGGCCGATCAGCGCGATGAACTCACCCTGCTCGACATTGAGATTGATGCCGGTGAGCGCGGTGAATTTGCCTTTCCTGGTGCTGAATACCATGCCGGCGTTTTCGATCTGGACGTAGGATTGCATCTTGAATTCTCCGTGAGGGGGAAGGGACCGCAACTGTGGCGCTCAGGGGTGAAGGGTGGGCGGTTTCCCCTTCTCCCCTCACTCATACGAAAACCGTTTCGCGATCAGCATCAGACCCTGCTCCAGCAGCAGCCCGACGATGCCGACGATGAAGATGGCGATGATGATGTGGGCGACGTTGAGGTTGTTCCATTCGTCCCATACCCAGAAGCCGATGCCGACGCCGCCGGTGAGCATCTCGGCGGCGACGATCACCAGCCAGGCGACGCCGATTGCCAGCCGCACGCCGGTCAGTACGTAGGGCAGCACTGCCGGGAACAGGATGCGGGTAAACACCTTGAACTCGGACAGGTTGAGCACGCGTGCGACGTTCATGTAGTCCTGCGGGATGCGCTGCACCCCGGCGGCGGTGTTCAGCACCATCGGCCAGATACTGGAAATGAAAATCACCCAGATCGATGCCGGCTCGGCTTTCTGCAGAACCAGCAGGCCGATCGGCAGCCAGGCGAGCGGCGACACCGGCCGCAGGATGCTGATGATGGGCGATAGCATCTGGTTGATGAAGGCGAAGCGGCCGATCATGAAACCGAGCGGAATGCCGATGGCGGCGGCGAGTCCGAAGCCGATGCCGACGCGGGTCAGCGAGTTGAGGATGTTCCAGCCGATGCCCTTGTCGTTGGGGCCGTTGTCATAGAAAGGGTCGGAAAACAGATCGACTGCGGCGGTCCAGGTTTCAGCGGGACCGGGTATCTTGCCGCCGGTGTTGGCGATGATCGCCCACAGCGCGACGAAGAACACCAGACCGAGCACCGGCGGGATGGTGGCCTTGACGCCGTTGACCACGCCTTCGAGGAAGCGCTTGCCGCCTTCGGTTTCGAACAGCGGCGTGCGGCGCGTCGGCAACACGGGTTCGTTTGCGGCGAGCTGCTCGGTTTCCGGTGCTGCCATGACCTCGGACAGACTTCGGTCGTTCAATGTGACTGCATTCATGTGCGTTCTCCTTGTGCCCCGGCGAGGCCAGGGCATGCGTCATCCTCAGGCCTTGATCTTGAAACTGTCGGCGTACCTGGCCGGGTCCTTGCCGTCCCATACCACGCCGTCGATCAGCTTCGACGAGCGCATCCCTGACTTCGGCAGCGGGGTCTTGGTCATCGTGGCGGCATCCCTGTAGATGTCGATGCGGTTGACCTGCTTCGCCACTGCCAGATAGTCCGGGTGGGCCTTCAGCAGGCCCCAGCGCTTGTGCTGGGTGAGAAACCACATGCCGTCGGACAGGTAGGGGAAACCGACCTGGCCGCCGTTGAAGAACTTCATGTAGTTGGGGTCGTCCCACTTCTTGCCGTTGCCGTTGTCGTATTCACCGTGCATGCGGCCCACGATCGAGTCGTAGTCGGTGTTGACGTAGGACTTGGCTGCAATCACCTTCGCCACTTCGGCGCGGTTCTTCATGTCGTCGATGTATTTCGACGCATCGAGAATGGCGGCGACCATCGCCCGCGCCGTGTTGGGGTATTTCTGCACGAACTCGGCGGAGGTGCCGAGCACCTTCTCCGGATGATCTTTCCAGATGTCCTGCGTGGTCACGGCAGTGAAGCCGATGTTGTCGCGGATCGCGCGTGCGCCCCATGGCTCGCCGACGCAGAAGCCGTCCATGTTGCCCACCCGCATGTTGGCGACCATCTGCGGCGGCGGCACGACGATGTTCTTGACGTCGCGGAAAGGATCGATGCCGTAGGCGGCCAGCCAGTAGTACAGCCACATCGCGTGGGTGCCGGTGGGAAAGGTCTGGGCGAAGGTGTATTCGCGCGGTTCGGCCTTCACCAGCCTGGCGAGCGAGGCGCCGTCGACCGCACCCTTGTCCTTCAGTTGTTTCGACAGCGTGATCGCCTGGCCGTTGTTGTTGATCGTGGCGAGCACCGCCATGTCCTTCTTCGGCCCGCCGATGCCGAGCTGCACGCCGTAGATCAGACCGTACAGCACATGGGAGGCGTCGAGTTCGCCGTTCACCAGCTTGTCGCGCACCGCCGCCCACGACGCCTCCTTGCTGGGCGTGATGGTGAGGCCGTATTTCCTGTCGAAGCCCTTCACCGAGGCCATCACCACCGACGCGCAATCGGTCAGCGGAATGAAGCCGACGCGGAGCCTGGGTTTCTCCGGCGCATCCGAGCCGGCGGCCCAGGCAGCGCTGCGCACGCCGGGTGGCACCATCGCCATGAGAGCGGCGGCGGCGGAAAGTCCGGCGGTTTTTTTCATGAAATCACGCTTGCCCGGATCCTGTATGGGGGCCTTGTCCTGGGTGTCGCTCACGTTGCGTTCTCCAAATAAAAAGGCGTCGCCTTCCGGGCGGACGCCTTTGTCCAAGAAATGAATAAATCGGGGCCACGCTGAAAGCCACATCGTTGCGACTGTTCAGCAGGGGTATAGCAACCGCTGTGCCAGAACCCCGGATTCCTTGTGTTTTCTGGCTTGGCAGGTTTTTCGTAGCCTGACGGCCCGATCGGTGCGTTGCGATTGCGCACCTATGCAGTGCGCATCCGCGCCGCCATGCACCAAACGAAGCTAGATTTTTTGCAGGATCTGGCGCGCGACGTCCGCCAGCTTCATGCCACGATCCATCGCCGTGCGCCGCATCTCGCGATACACCTCGGGCTCTGATGCGCCGGTCTGCTTGATCAGCAGCGCCTTGGCCTGGTCGATCAGCCTGCGTTCAACCAGTTCGAGGCGCGCCTGTTCAAGCTGGCCGTGCAATGTCTGGAAGGCTTCGAAGCGCAATACCGCGACGTCGAGGATGGGGCGCAGACGCGCCGGGTCGATCCCGTCGACCACGTAGGAGGTCACCCCGGCCTGGGTTGCCGCGCGGATCGATTCCGCGCTGCTGTCGCCGGTGAACATCACGATCGGCCGCGGACAATCCTGGTTTGCCACGCAGAGGTGCGCCAGCGTGTCGCGGTCGGGTGAGTCCTGCGCGATGATTACCACGTCCGGGCGCAGGGTCTGGATCTGCGCACCCAGGCTGCTCGCTGAATTGAGGGTGGCCGCGATCACGCAGCCCGCCGCCTCGAGCGCGGGCATCAGCAATGCCAGCCGCTCGGGCTGGTTTTCAACAATCAGTACGCGCATGTTCCATTCGGTTGTCTGTAGACGTCTCGAAAAAGGCGGCATCCGGAGAGGCTGTTAAGCCGGAGGAGACTGCCTGAGCGTGGTTGTTGCCGACTTGTCGGCTTACAACCACGGCCTACCCTTTACGGGTGGAGCAACCTGGCCTTGCGGTTTGGATACTTACTCTGGATACAGCAGGGGGCGTGCCAGCTTCTGGAATGGTTAATTATCAAATGCTTATGTGTTTTTGAGGCGTGCGGGACACGGGCTGAGGTGTGCCGTTGTGGTGCATGGGCGGGGGGATGGAATCAAAACGAGGCGCAGATGGGGAGCGTCATTGCGAGTACAGCATAGCAATTCAGCCTTTGGATTGGCACGGAGCAGGGCCGAGTAGTTAGCGCTTCTGTGAGACTGCTGACCGTTGGCCGGGGGTTGCCCGACGGCAAGTCACTTTTCTTGTCTCGCCAAGAAAAGTAACCAAAAGAAGGCGACCCCGACATCCCCGAAACCCCGGAAATCGAGCCTGCCGGGCGGGCGGTAAAGAACTCGCCCCGCTTTATTTGTATTTCAAGGGTGAGCGGGGCTCAGACACCTTTGCCACTGATCCGCCCGGCAGGCTCGATTTCCGGCGGGACTGAGAGGGGCTGAAAGTCAAAACCAGTGCGGTGATGACAGAGGGGGCGACACCTTTCCCAAGGAGATCACCGACCCTACAACCTTCTGGAATCGTGCTTTGCCTAGATTTCTAACGCCGGTTAATCGCCTTGCTTGGAGAACACTCCTTAGACTTCCCCTGGCTTCAGTAGACCATAGAGGCAGACATGGATTGGGTCGGAATACTTCGAGAGTTACGGATGCTCGCAACGGAAATCCAAACAGACCGTTTTTATGCTTTGTACGTTCTGCTTACCTTTGTTGTTGTCATGTATCTTATAGGGCGACGTTGATAACACATTGTGGCCTGTGGACGTTCCAGACAGGCATGTCGCACAGTTGCTCAAACCGTCCCGTCATCGCCGCCCTGGTTTTGACCTTCTTCCCCTTACAGACCCGCCGAAGATCAAGCGTGGCGGGTGGGTCAGCGGCAAAGGTGTTTGAGCTCCGTCCACAAAAAAACAATTAAAAACATCAAAGGCGGGGCGAGTTCTTTGCCGCCCACCCGACGCGCTTGATCTTCGGGAATTCGGGGATGTCGGGGGCGCCTTTTCTTGGGTTACTTTCTTTTGGCGAGACAAAAGAAAGTGACTAGCTGCCGGGCTACCCCCGGCCAACGAACTTCAGCTCACCGGCTCACTCAAGCGCAAGCCACAATCTAATGCTTACTTGCACTTCATCTCCGGCGTCAATTTCATCCACCTGACCAGCCAGTTCTTCGCCCGCTCGCGCGCATGCCGCGCGGCAATCTTTTCCTCCGGCGTCTGGTCGGGGCGGAAGTCGAACGCGCGCCGTGCCATCGGGTATTCCTGCCATTCCACCGGCACGCCGCGCTCCCACAGCGCATAGAACGCGCGGCCGCCGTTCATGCGGCGCAGTTCGTAATCGGCGTCGCCGACCAGGAACAGCATGGGGGTGGTGATCTGCATGATCTCCGGCGCCACGCGGAACAGCTGATCCGGCTCGGGCGCGTTGGGGTTCTGCATGTGGCCGTAATAGCTGACGATGGCGGCGATGTCGTTGCCGCGCTTGGCGGCCAGCCGGATCGCGTAATACGGGCCGCGCGACAGGCCGACGATGCCGACCGGCTGTTTGCAGGCGTTGGGCAGCGACTTCAGGTAGTCGAGTCCGGCTTCCACATCCATTTCGGTGTCCGGGTTGTGCGCGGAGGGCCAGCGCTCGATGAAACGGCCGCTCTGCCAGTCGGGCGCGACGACCAGAAAGCCCTGCTCGGCGAGTTCGCGCACGTGGGCGCGCTCGTCGCCTTCGTAGCCGCGCTTGGCGTGGATGAACAGCACAGGCGGGAACGGGCCGTTGCCGGCGGGGGTGGCGATTTCGACCGGCACCTCGGAGCCGTCGGCGGCCTGGATGGTGGTTTTGCTCAGATCGACGGCGTTGGCGAAGGCCGGTGCGCCCAGCGCCGATGCTAAGATGGCGCCCGCGATGACGAGTCTTTTCATGGTCTTCTCCTGGTGTTTTTCTGGCCACCATTCTAGGCCAGTGCCACCGGTTTCCTGCGCGGTCAAAAAGTACCCGGAAGGGAGTGCACACCCCTCCGGGCATGAATACCCTGATGGGCATGAATACCCTGGCGGGCCTCAATGCCGGTGAACGCTCCCTTCGACGAACCGGCGATCCCGCCCCGGCTGCAGCGGCCACTGGCGGCAGTGTGGATTTCGCTGGGTCTGCATGCGGCACTGATTGCGCTGGTGCAGCTGGCGCCGCCGTCTGCGGTAAGCCTGGACGGGCCGGTGATCGAGGCGCGGCTGGAGTCGCCGCACGCCGCGTTGCCTGCTGTGGATGCGCCGGACGACCCCGTGCAGGAGCCCCCCCGACTTGCGCCGAGCGAGGCGGCGGAGGCGCTGC
>DAOMWT010000121.1:0-7481 GCA_035436705.1 Thiobacillus sp.
CCATGCCCGCGCTGGTCGCCGCCTGGGGCTACCTCGACGCCGCCGACCAGCCGCACACCTGGGGCGCGCATGCGGAAATCCGCCACCCGGCCGACGCCCTCGACTTTCTTGGCTGAGCAATGGCCTACCTCATTCTGAAGAGCCTACACCTCACCACCATCGCCATCACCCTGACGCTGTTCGTGCTGCGCGGCGCCTGGATGATGGCGGGCTCCCCCCTGCTGCAGAAGCGCTGGGTACGCATCGTCCCGCACGTCAACGACAGCCTGCTGCTCGCCAGCGGCATCGGGCTCGCCGTGCTGATCCAGCAATACCCGCTGGTGCACGGCTGGCTCACCGCCAAGTTTTTTGCGCTGATCCTCTACATCGTACTCGGCATGATTGCCTTAAAGGACTCCGATCCACTATGGGCCAAAGCCCATGTGGAATCGTATGCCATCAAGCGCGGCAGAACCCGCGGCCAGCGCATTGGCGCCTGGATCGCAGCCCTGCTCGTGTTCGGTTATATCGTGGCGGTTGCAGTCACGCATGACCCCTTCCCTTTCCTGCACTAGGCCGGCGCGGTTTTATTTCCGTTGCCGGAACTTTCCTGCAGATACGCCCTCTACGTAGTACACTTGTTTGAGCAGCGTACAGGGACCGACCTGGCTTCGACGTGGGTTGCAAAGCAGCGTAGGGCATACCGAGGGTCAGAGCACCTCGTAAATCCAACTGAAAAACTTTAGTCGCAAACGACGAAAACTACGCCCTGGCCGCTTAAGGTCCAGGACTCACACCAGTCTGTTCATGGGCTGGGCCGGGTCAAACCGGCAGTGAGTTAATTCACATGAAATCGTGCTCATCCGGGTCGCTTGGGTGGGTGCTAAATCCAAGGCGACTCGGCAAAATCCAGCCTGTTCGGCGGGCGTGATCAAGCTTAAAGCTTAAAAACACCGGACTAAGTATGTAGAACTGCCTGTAGAGAGCTTGCGGACGCGGGTTCGATTCCCGCCGGTTCCACCAATAACAAAACCCCAACCATTCTCGGTTGGGGTTTTTTCTTATCCGATAGTGACAATTTCTTCGTATTTGCACGGGTTCATGCGGGATCGTGCGGATTTTTCCGGTTGGCCTCCTGCCCCTTTCCTGGCCATCTTTTGCTCTCCCCCACCATTCTTCCCTCCGGCCCCGCTCTACGCGAATGGCCCGAAGTCCGCAAAAGGCTGGCCTGACCCATATGAAAATCAACAGGTTATACGCGCCGGATTTCACAGCTCCGCCACCGGGTTATGAGGGCCTTGCCATGAAGCCCCACGATATTTCCGCTTCGCCAGCCGATACAGCGCAGGAAGGTCCGGCAAAGTCGATTCCGTCGGGCCGGGCCGATGGTTTACAGAGGTTTCTTTTCGTTCGCGACGGGCGCCGCCCGCCAGGCGACATAGATGCCGACGAGGACCGCGCTCATGCCGACGATCTGGATAGAGGTCAGCGATTCGTCGAGGAACAGCCACGCGAACACAGCGGCGGCGACCGGCGCGGTGAGCAGCGCGACCGAAGAAAAGCTCGTCGGCAGGTGGGCCAGGCCCCAGACGATCAAGCCCTGGCCCAGACCCTGAGAGATGACGCCGAGCGCGATCATCAGCCCCCACCCGCGCGGCGTCTGGGGGATCAGTGAGTGGCCGCTGGCCAGCGTGACCAGCACCAGTATCGGCACTGTAATCAGACAGGTCCACAGGTTAATCTCGGTACTCGAGAACCGTCCACGCAACCGGCTCGCACCGATAATATAACCGGCGTAAAGGATGCCCGCGAACACACCCAGGCCATCGCCAATCAGGTGTTCGGTACCGATATCGAGGCTTTGCCAGGCCACCAGTACCCCGCCGACGAGGGCAATCGCCACGCCAAACCCGAAACTCCGGGTGACACGGGTGCCGAACAGCAGCCAGCCGCCGATGACGACATAAATGGGTTGTGCATTGACAAACAGCATTGAGTTGGCCGCCGCCGTACGCTCGATAGAGGCGTGCAACGACACCAGATCAGCGGCGAACAGCAGACCACAGAGCAACAGCAGCGGGATATGTTTCCCGGATGGAGGTCGTATCCCGGTCTTTGGCCTCGACAACCAGAACCAGAACGCGAATACCGGCAACGCCCAGATCATCCGGTGGGCTGCCGATGCTACCGAAGTCAGCTCGCTGAGCCGAACAAAAACCGGATTGGCTGCCACCGCCACGGCACCCAGCACGACGGCTAGCGGTGCGAATCGAGTAAGGTCTATGAGAGTGCTCCCCAGCCGGGTAGAAACAGGCCATCATCTGGTCCGCGTGCTTGAGGTGATTATATCATTGGCAAGATGCCGCACATCAGCACGGCGTGTCTTTTGCGAAGATCGTCGAATCCCGCATCGACGATGTCCTGCGCACCCTCGATGATCATTGGGCGGTGGGGCAGCCGGATATCGGTCAATGGCCCTTGGTCAAGCCGTCGCCAAGATCTTTGCCGGCCATGTCCGACCTCACAGAAGCCCACTCAATAACCCGCCCGCGACACCGCTGCCCACCACGACCAGCCACGGCGGCAGCTTCCAGAACACTAGGGCGACCAGCGCGACCAGGGCCAGGCCGAAATCTTGCGGCGCGTGAATTGCGCTCGTCCATACAGGTTGATACAGGGCTGCCAGCAGCAGGCCCACCACGGCCGCATTGATGCCCGACAACACAGCTTGCGCACGGACATTGCGACGCAGGCGCTCCCAAAACGGCAGGGCACCCGCGACCAGCAGGAAAGAGGGGGCGAAGATCGCTAACAGGCAGATCATGCCCCCCAGCCAGCCGGAAGGCGTTTCGTTCATCGAAGCGCCGAGAAATGCCGCGAAGGTGAACAGGGGGCCAGGAACGGCCTGCGCCGCGCCGTAGCCCGCCAGAAAGAACTCGTTGTCGACCCAGCCGGGGGGTACGACCTCGGCTTGCAGCAGTGGTAGCACGACATGCCCTCCGCCAAATACCAGCGACCCGGCCCGGTAGAAAGCATCGACCATGGCCAGTGTCTGACCCGGAAACAGTGCGGTCAGAAGCGGCAGCCCCATCAGCAGGGCAAAAAACAGCGCCAGCCAAAGCAAGCCGACACGACGCCTCATCACAATGGGCAATGGGTCATGGGCTGCCCCCTGCTGAGGCTTGAACAGCAAGAGGCCGATGACCGCTGCAATCACGATGACTCCCACCTGCCCCCATGCGGACGGCAGCAGAAGAACGAAGCAGGCTGCCGCCGCCATTATGGTGACGCGCGGTGCATCTGGGCAGAGATTGCGGGCCATCCCCCATATCGCCTGCGCGACCACCGCCACGGCCACCACTTTCAAACCGTGCAGCACGCCAGCCGGGATGACATCCCCGTAACTGGCCATACCCTGTGCAAACAGAATCAGGGCTATCGCGGACGGCAGCGTGAAGCCCGCCCATGCGGCCAGTGCGCCGGCGTAGCCGGATCGGGACAGTCCGAGTGCGATTCCGACCTGGCTACTCGCCGGTCCCGGCAAGAACTGGCAAAGGGCGACCAGGTCTGCATAGCTGCGTTCGGTCAGCCACTGCCGCCGCGTCACGAACTCATCGCGGAAATAGCCCAGGTGGGCGACCGGGCCTCCGAAGGAGGTCAGGCCCAATCGGAGAAAAACCAGAAAGACCGCCCACGGGCTGCGATCCGCTTTTGCGGTATTGGTCATGTGCTCACGTTTGGTTCTGTCCGATGCCTTGGGTGAACGGGGCTCACTCACACTGTTTCATTCACAACGAAAGGAATCGCTTCTCTGACTCGATGGTAAAACAGGCAAATGCGGCTTTACAGCCCCGACTCGCCCGGTCCACCGCCTATTTGTTTACTATCTGCATTCATCGCCAGAGGCGATGCGCTCCGGCAATTCGGCGGGGTGCGCGCCGCCCCCCTGCCACAAAACTGCATTGGCGAACCACCATCGTCGACCTGCTGAAGCTCCTCGACATCGACAGCAGCTTCACAGCGCGTAAGGAGTTGGCCACCGAACGGGGTTGTCCCGCCGAGCTGATTGAACGGCGGCGGCAATCCGCTCGGCGACATCATGCGGATACCTTCCGCCGTTAACTTTTCCCCATGCCCTCGGCGGGCTTGCCGCCACTCCCGGCCCTGACCTTCTGCTCGATCCTGCCGCCGACATCCGGGTCGATGGATTTCCAGTAGTCGAAGGCGCGCTCGAGGACCGGTGAGCGGACTCCGCCGAGCAAGCTGCCGGCCACCTGGTCGACCAGCGCCGTGCGCTGGGCGTCGTTGAACACCTTGCGGACCAGGTTCCCGGGCTGGGTGAAGTCGTCGTCTTCGGCGCGCAGGGTGTAGGCGCTGCGGACCATCTCGCCGTCCGTTTCCCAGCCGTCTGCGACGGGACCGGTTTCATCCGCCCAGGGCCGGCCACCGCTGTTGGGCGCGTAGGTGGGTGCGTTGCCGCTGTGGGTGTAGGTCATCTGGCCGTCGAACTGATAGGTGTTCACCGGCACCTTGGGCTGGTTGACCGGAAGCTGGTGAAAATTGGTTCCGATGCGGTTGCGCTGGGCGTCGTTGTAGGCGAAGGCCCGGCCCAGCAGCATCTTGTCCGGCGACAATCCGATACCCGGTACCGTGTTCCCCGGCGAGAAGGCGGCCTGCTCGATCTGGGCGAAGAAATTCTCCGGGTTGCGATTCAAGGTCATCGTGCCGACGCGGATCAGCGGATAGTCCCGGTGCGGCCAGGTCTTGGTCAGGTCGAAGGGATTGATCCGGTAGGTCTTCGCGTCGGCATAGGGCATGATCTGAACCGAGAGTATCCACTGTGGATGCTCGCCACGGGCGATGGCCTCGAACAGGTCGCGGCGGTGGAAGTCGGCGTCGATACCCGCCATGGTGGCGGCCTCGGCGTTGGTGAAGAACGCCATGCCCTGCTGGGTGTGGAAATGGTATTTCACCCAGAACCGCTCGCCCTTGGCGTTGACCCACATGTAGGTGTGGGAACCGTAGCCGTTCATCTGCCGCCAAGTGCGCGGCAGACCGCGCTCACCCATCAGATAGGTCACCTGGTGCGCGGTCTCCGGGTTGCCGGTCCAGAAATCCCACTGCATGTGGTTATCGCGCAAGCCGGAGTCGGCAAGCCGTTTCTGGCTGCGGATGAAGTGCGGAAACTTCATCGGATCGCGCACGAAAAACACCGGCGTGTTGTTGCCCACAAGGTCGTAATTACCCTCGCTCGTGTAGAACTTCAGCGAAAACCCGCGCACGTCGCGCCAGGTGTCCGGGCTGCCCGCCTCGCCGGCCACGGTGGAGAAACGCGCCAGCATCTCGGTCGAGGCGCCCTGCTGGAACAGCGCCGCCCGGGTATAGGCCGAGACGTCATCGGTTGTCTCGAACACGCCGAACGCGCCCGAGCCCTTGGCATGGGGTTGACGCTCGGGAACTTTCTCCCGGTTGAAGTGCGCCATCTGCTCGAGGAAATGCACGTCGTGCAGGAGAATGGGGCCATCAGGGCCGGCCGTCAGGGAATTACGGTCGCTCAGCGCCGGTGCGCCAGTGCTCATCGTCGATCCGGTGGTCTTGGAATTTGCCATAGTCGGTACTCCTCGCTGTAAACAAATTTCGGGCCCCAGCCAGCGATTATCGTGCTTCGAAGGCTGGGGCCCCACCTTTGAAATACTCCTCCCTTATCCCAGACTCGTCCACCGTAATGGCATGACGGCGACATCAGTCTGATCGCGCAACCCCGGACAGAGATGCCGGGGACCGGCTGGCAACGCGCAGCGGCATCACGTGATCCGCATGTCGTCCTTGACGGAGGTTACGCCCTTGACGCCACGTGCCAGCTCGACCGCCCTGTCCACCGCGTCCCGCGAACTGACGAAGCCGATAAACATGACATCCAGCTTCTCGAATCGGGAGAAGATGCGCCTGAATCCCTTGAGCCTTCTGAACAGGCGCTCGATTTCATTGCGTCTACCATGCTGAAACGGATATCACGCGGCTTCACCCTGGTCGAACTCATGGTCGTGATGGCCATCGTCGCGCTGGCGCGCCACTTCATCCTCTGGCACATCGATGCGCAACGTGCCCGCGAAGCCGAGTTGCTGTTCATCGGCGATCAGTGCCGCCAAGCGATTCGCAGCTATTACGAACTCGATCCCGCGCAGCCCCTTCTGCCGCAAAGCCTCGACGATCTGCTGGAAGACAACCGCCGCCCCGATATAGTGCGCCACCTGCGCCGCGCCTGGCGCGACCCGTTGACCGGCCGCCCGTTTGCACTGATCCGCGAACCCGATACGCAGGGGATTACCGGCGTGTACAGCCCGGCATCGGGCATGTTGTTCAAGCGTGCCGGATTTTCAGTCCGCGACGAGGCGTTTGTCGAAACCGCCAGCTATGCCGGCTGGCGCTTCGTGTACCTGCCGCCCGCTCGCCCCGCGCCCGCCGCCAGCCCGCCCCGGTAAAGCCGGCAGGACAGCGCCGTGCTATGCTGGACGGCATTTTAAGGAGAAGGCGTGCTCAAGATTCTGCTGCTGATTGCAATCGTTTTTCTGGTGCTGGCGCTGTTTCGCGCCTACCAGCGCTCGCTCAACAAACCGCCCGCGCCGGCGCGCGAGCAGACCATCGAAGACATGGTGAAATGCGTGCATTGCGGGGTGAATCTGCCGCGCAGCGAAGCCATCTATTCCGGCGGCGAATTTTTCTGCACCCCCGAGCACCAGCAACGCGGCAAAAAATGAACGCCGCGGCACCCCCCATGCCGCGCCCGGCCACGCAGGGCTACTATGCGTCGCACTGGCGCAGCCTCGATTACTTCAATCTGTATCGCCTGACCCTGGCGGTGGCGCTGGTGTTCACTGGCCTGCTGTTCGACGCCTCGGACCTGTTCCGCGAAGGCGCATCCGAGCGTTTCCAGGCCTTCGCCTATGCCTATCTGCTGATCGCGGCGCTGTTCGTGCTGGGCATCCGCGCGCGCTGGCCGGGATTCCCGATCCAGCTCACCGCCCACATCACCGCCGATATCGTGCTGGTGATGCTGATGATGTCGACCAGCGAACGGCTGGCAGGCGGCATGGGCCTGCTGCTGGCGATTTCCATCGCCTCGGGCGGCCTGGTGGGCAGCGGGCGGCTGACCCTGCTGTATGCGGCGATGGCGTCGATCGCCGTGCTGCTGCAGCATGCCTTCAGCATTCTCGGCGGCAGCCAGAGGTTGGACAGCTTTTTCCAGGTCGGACTGCTGTGCGCCGGCTATTTCGCTATCGGCTGGCTGGCACACGCGCTGACCCGGCGCGCGCTGCAGTCGGAAACGCTGGCGCAGCGCCAGGCCGACGAGCTGGCACTGCTGAACCGCATCAACGCGCTGGCGATCGAGAACTCGCCCGACGGCCTGCTGGCGGTACGCGGCGACGGCGTGGTGCGCCACGCCAGCCCGCGTGCGCTGGCGCTGCTCGGCATCACGGCGCCGGTGGCGCCCGGCGTCACCC
>DAOMWT010000122.1:0-7443 GCA_035436705.1 Thiobacillus sp.
TGTTGATGATCTTGATCAGCGGGTTGACGGCCGGGCCGGCGGTGTCCTTGTAGGGATCGCCCACGGTGTCGCCGGTGACGGCGGCCTTGTGCGCTTCGCTGCCCTTGCCGCCGAAGTTGCCTTCTTCAATGTACTTTTTGGCGTTGTCCCACGCGCCGCCGCCGGTGGTCATGGAAATCGCCACGAAGATGCCGGTGATGATGGTGCCGACTAGCACGCCACCGAGCGCCTGTGCGCCGAGCGTCAGACCGACGATCACGGGAACAGCGACCGGCAGCAGCGACGGAATGATCATTTCCTTGATCGCGGCCTTGGTCAGCATGTCGACGCAGGTGCCGTATTCCGGCTTGGCCGTGCCTTCCATGATGCCGGGGATGCTCTTGAACTGGCGGCGCACTTCCACCACCACCGAACCTGCGGCCCGGCCGACCGCCTCCATGCCCATGGCGCCGAACAGGTAAGGCACCATGCCGCCGATGAAGAGACCAATGATGACCATGTGGTTGGACAGGTCGAAGGTCAGAACCTGACCGCCGGCGGTCAGGGCGTGGGTGTAGTCGGCGAACAGCACCAGGGCGGCAAGACCGGCAGAACCAATGGCATAACCCTTGGTGACGGCCTTGGTAGTGTTGCCCACGGCGTCGAGCGGATCGGTGATGTTGCGGATGGCGTCCGGCAGCCCGGCCATTTCGGCGATGCCGCCGGCGTTGTCGGTGATCGGGCCGTAAGCGTCGAGCGCGACGATGATGCCGGCCATCGACAGCATCGAGGTGGCGGCGATGGCGATGCCGTACAGACCGCCCAGTTCATAGGCGCCCCAGATAGCGGCACAGACGGCCAGCACGGGAGCTGCGGTGGACTTCATCGACACGCCAAGGCCGGCGATCACGTTGGTGCCGTGGCCGGTAGTGGAGGCCTGCGCGATGTGACGCACCGGCTTGAACTCGGTCGCGGTGTAGTACTCGGTGATCCACACCATGGCAGCGGTCAGCGCAAGGCCGATCAGGCTGGCGAGATACAGGTTCATCGAGGTCACCAGTTCACCGTCGATCATCACGCCCTCGCCCAGCATCCAGGTGGTGATGGGGTAGAACGCAACCGCCGCCAGCACGCCCGACACGATCAGGCCGCGATACAGCGCGTTCATGATCTTGCCGCCCTCGCGCGCCTTGACGAAATAGGTGCCGACGATGGAGGCAATGATCGAGAAACCGCCCAGCACCAGCGGATAGATCACCGCTTCGGGGGAGCCGGTGATCATCAGGCCACCCAGCAGCATGGTCGCAATGATGGTCACGGCGTAGGTCTCGAACAGGTCGGCCGCCATGCCGGCGCAGTCGCCGACGTTGTCACCGACGTTGTCGGCGATCACCGCCGGGTTGCGCGGGTCGTCTTCGGGAATGCCGGCTTCGACTTTGCCCACCAGGTCGGCGCCGACGTCGGCACCCTTGGTGAAGATGCCGCCGCCGAGACGCGCGAAGATGGAGATCAGCGAACCGCCGAAGGCCAGGCCCACGAGTGCGTGGGTGGCTTTCTCGGTGGTCTCGCCCAGCCCCAGGGTGAGCACGGCATAGTAGCCGGCCACGCCAAGCAGGCCCAGGCCCACCACCAGCATGCCGGTGATGGCACCGCCCTTGAAGGCGACGTTGAGCGCGGCGTTGAGGCCTTCAGAAGCGGCCTGTGCGGTGCGCACGTTGGCGCGCACCGAGACGTTCATGCCGATGTAGCCGGTGAGGCCGGAGAGCACGGCACCGAGGGCAAAGCCGACTGCGGTTTGCCAGCCCAGGGTGACAAAAATCGCGATCAGCAGGATCACGCCGACAATGCCGATGGTGGTGTATTGCCGGTTCAGATAGGCGGAAGCCCCTTCCTGCACGGCCGCCGCGATCTGTCGCATTCGGTCGTTGCCGGTTGGCAGTCCCAGAATCCATTTGATGGATATGATCCCGTAGAGCAGCGCGAGTACCGCCGCCACGAGGGCAAACAGCAAACCTTCATTCATGATCTATATCTCCTCCGAACTCCAAAAAAAAACGGCAGCATCCGCCACCGTTCCCCTTACCGCTACTTACCCATTGCCAGGCCGCCTTCGAAACGCGTGCCCGGTTCAAATCCGAATACCTGGTCGAGCTGCAACTCGACGATCAGTTGATCGACCGCTGCCTGCCCATGCTCGCGCTGCACTTCGGACAGGATCAGCTTGGCTGAATTGCCGTTGTAGAAGCCGCCGAAATCGGCCTGGACTTTCAGCAGTTGTTTAGCGCGGTCGAGTGTCATTGCCTTAGTGGATAGGATTCAGGCGCCAGGTTCCAGGCGTGGTGCGGGCAAAGCCCGCGCCTGATTGCATTGCGCGGCGCAGCCGCACGTCCCGGGGCCCCAAGCTCATCACAGTTTAAACGTCGCCAGCTTCTTCGCTACTGCCACGTTCTTCAGCGTCACGTAAACCGGCAGGCCGTTCTTGTACTTCGGATAGTCCTCGCCCTGGATCAGCGGCGCCAGATAGCGCTTGCACTTTTCCGTGATGCCGAAGCCGTCTTTCGTGATGAAATCGCGCGGCATGAATTTCTCGACGTTGGCGACGTCCTTCAGATCGGCCATGCCGATCTTGTACTTGTAGGGGCTGTCGGAGAGGCGGTCGACCGTCGGCATCACCGAGTTGTGGCCCTTGATCGCCAGTTCGACGGCCTTCTTGCCGAGTTCGTAGGCCTGCTTGACGTCGGTCTTCGAGGCAATGTGGCGCGCGGCGCGCTGCAGGTAGTCGGCGACGGCCCAGTGGAACTTGTGGCCGAGCGCGTCCTTGATCATGTTGGCGACCACCGGGGCGGCGCCGCCCAGCTGCGCGTGGCCGAAGGCGTCGCGCGTGCCCTGCTCGGCGAGAAACTTGCCGTCCGGGTAATGGCAGCCTTCGGACACCACCACGGTGCAGTAGCCGTGCTCCTTCACCAGCTTGTCGACGCGGGCGAGGAATTTCTTCTGGTCGAATTCGATCTCGGGGAACAGGATCACGACCGGAATGCCGTGATCCTCGACCAGGCCGCCGGCGGCGGCGATCCAGCCGGCGTGGCGTCCCATCACTTCGAGCACGAACACCTTGGTCGAGGTCTTGGCCATCGAGCGCACGTCGTAGCTGGCTTCCAGCGTGGACACCGCGATGTACTTGGCGACCGAGCCGAAGCCGGGGCAGCAGTCGGTGATCGGCAGGTCGTTGTCGACGGTCTTCGGCACGTGGATGGCCTGGATCGGGTAGCCCATCTGCTCGGACAGCTGGCTCACCTTGAAGCAGGTGTCGGCCGAGTCGCCGCCGCCGTTGTAGAAGAAGTAGCCGATGTTGTGCGCCTTGAACACCTCGATCAGGCGCTCATATTCGCGCTTGTTGGCTTCCAGTGACTTCAGCTTGAAGCGGCAGGAGCCGAACGCGCCCGACGGCGTGGAACGCAGCGCGGCGATGGCGGCGGCGGATTCCTTGCCGGTGTCGATCAGGTCTTCGGTCAGCGCGCCGATGATGCCGTTACGGCCGGCGTAGACCTTGCCGATCTTGTCCTTGTGCTTGCGCGCGGTTTCGATCACGCCGCAGGCCGACGCATTGATGACCGCGGTGACGCCGCCGGACTGCGCGTAAAAGGCGTTCATTTTCTTCGCCATGGTGTGGTCTCCTTAAACTTTCAATTCAACGCAATAAACAGGGTTTTTTGCATGACAAAAAGCCAGCGCGCAGGCTGGCTTGGATAATCAGCTGTTGCCGCCTGTCTCGCCCTCGGCCAGACGGCGGGCTTCTTCGTCGGCCTGCATTTTCAGCAGCATGGTGACGCAGTCGCCAATGTCGTCGTATTCCTCGCGCCCGGTGCTGAAGCGATCGCGAATGCGATAGAAGAACATGCTGCGATAACGCGAGTCGCCCGTCTTGGACAGTACGAAATGACAGCCGTGTTCGTTCCAGTAAAAGCCCGGACACAGCGTCAGTTCGCGGTCGTCGATGTGCAGGCGGATTTCAGTTTCGACGTCCTGGATCTCGACTTCCCTGCCGTAGCGTTCCTTCACCGCGCTGGAGACGATCCAGCGTTCGGTGTCGGTCAGCGGATGGATCAGCTGCGGCATCGGAGCGGTCAGCCTGGTTTCAATCAGCCGAGTGCGGCGAAGATGGCATCGCGAATGCCGTCGACCTTGCCGACGCCGGCGACTTTCACGTATTTGGGTGCGCCGGCTTCGCCGCGCGCGGCCCAGTCGCCGTAGTACTTCACCAGCGGCTCGGTCTGCGCGTGGTAGACGTCGAGGCGCTTCTTCACGGTTTCTTCCTGATCGTCGTCACGCTGGATCAGGTCCTCGCCGGTGACGTCGTCCTTGCCGGCTGTCTTGGGCGGATTGAACACGACGTGATAAGTGCGGCCAGATGCCACGTGGACGCGGCGGCCCGACATGCGCTTGACGATCTCTTCGTCCGCCACGTCGATCTCGACCACGTAGTCGATCGGCACGCCGGCGGCCTTCATCGCCTCGGCCTGCGGAATGGTGCGCGGGAAGCCGTCGAACAGGTAGCCGTTCTTGCAGTCGGCTTCGGTCAGGCGTGCTTTCACCATGCCGATGATGATGTCGTCGGAGACCAGGCCGCCGGCGTCCATGATGGCTTTGGCCTTCATGCCGAGCTCGCTGCCGGCCTTGATCTGCGCACGCAGCATGTCGCCAGTGGAGATCTGCGGGATGCCGTATTTTTCCTTGATGTAATTGGCTTGTGTGCCTTTGCCCGCGCCGGGGCCACCCAACAGAATCAAACGCATTGCTTAATCTCCCTTTGATATGAATATCTGAAATGTGCCAAACCGCGACAGCCTAAGCCAAGCGCGAGTCAAGCAACACTTAAAAAATTTTATTGGCGGATTCAAGCGGCTGCTAGACAGCCTTGAACAGTGCGCGGACCCGCGCCAGATCCTCCGGGGTATCGACCCCCGGAGCCGGCGCGACGGGCGTGATGCCGAGGCTGATGCGATGGCCGTGCCACAGCACCCGCAGCTGTTCGAGCATCTCGTAGCGCTCCAGCGGCGAACTGGCGAGGCCGGCATAGGTGCGCAGGAAACCGGCACGGTAGGCGTACAGGCCGATGTGGCGCAGCGCGCCGAGCTCGTGCGGCATCGTCTGCTGCACACCGTGGGCTGAAGCCCGTGCCGGATCGTGCGCGGCAAACGCATCGCGCGGCCAGGGGATCGGCGCGCGGCTGAAATACAGCGCATAGCCGGCTTCGTCGGCGACCACCTTGACGACGTTGGGATTGACGAAATCGGCGTGGTCGTGGATCGGATGCGCCAGCGTCGCCATCACCGCATCGTCATGCAGGACCAGCTGACGCGCGGCTTCGCGGATCAGCACCGGATCGATCAGCGGCTCGTCGCCCTGCACATTGACCACCAGGGTATCGTCGGACCAGCCCAGCGTTTCGGCGACTTCGACCAGGCGTTCGGTGCCCGACCGGTGCGCCGGCGAGGTCATCAAGACCGGATAGCCGGCGGCCTCGACCGCCTGCTGCACGCGTGCGTCGTCGGTGGCGACCACCACTGATTCGGCGCCTGCCAGCAAGGCGCGCTCCAGCACATGCAGTACCATGGGCCGGCCGCCGATATCCGCCAGCGGCTTGCCCGGCAGACGGCTGGACGCATAGCGCGCGGGAATGACGACGCGGAAATGCATGGAAGCTTGTCGTTATTTGCCGTGGATTTCGTCTGGCTCCAGCGGACGCGCTTCTTCCGGCAGCATCACCGGAATGTCGTCGCGGATGGGATAGGCGAGACGGCATGCACGACACACCAGTTCGTGCGCGGATTTCTTCCATTCGAGCGGGCTTTTGCAGACCGGGCACACAAGAATTTCAAGTAGCTTCGGGTTCATCAATAAGAGTCCTGTAGTTCGGAGGCGCAGCTGCCGTTTCGGACTGTTGCGACTTGCTTTGATAAAGGTGGATATCGGCGACCGACAGCAGCGTCACCAGGTCGTGACCGTCGCGCGGGGCGTGGCTGACACCCAGGCTTACCGCCATCGGCAGGCCGTTGCTGTGGCTCCAGGCTGCGGTACGCACTTCGATGCGCTCGAAAATCTGGCGGACGGCGGCGTCCTCGCGCAGCGGCAGGATAGCAACAAATTCGTCGCCGCCCCAGCGTCCGCACACGTCCGTATCGGCCGATTCGCTGAATATCTGCGCGAATTCTGCCAGCACGCGATCGCCCGCGCCGTGGCCATAGCGGTCGTTGACCGCCTTGAACTGGTTCAGGTCGGCAAACAAAACGGTGGCCGGGATGCGCGTATTCGTCTTGTCGAAGATGCTGTCTGCCGCGGCAAGCAGGCCGTGGCGGTTGAGCAGTCCGGTCAGCGCATCGAAGCGGCTGCGGTAATCGAGCTGGCGCCGCTGCCCCTCGATGCGCCCCATCAGGATGTAGGCGTACAAGGCCAGGGTGACCCAGAACACGCCGAAGAACACATCGCCCGCACTGACCTCGAATCCGCCCAGGCGATAGCGCAGGGCAAAGGAGATCGCCATGCCGAGAAAAACGCCGCCCAGCACCTCGGTGAACAGGCGCATGCCGTAGCGCATGCCGTTGCCCAGCAGCACCATCAAAAACGCCAGCGCAGACGGCGGAATCGGGTTGGGATCATGAATCACGCACAGGGTAACGATCAGCAGATCGGCACTCATCGCGCTGCGGATTTTCAGCAGCGTGACGCCGTGCAGCGCCTGGTGGAAAAACCCGCTGTTGAGGAAGAAGTAAACGCCGAGCGCGACCAGCAGCTGCTCGATGCTGAACAGCACCGGGGGAACGCTTTCCAGCGTGGAAAAATAGATGACTGCCAGCGAAAAAAACAGGTAGCGGGTGAAGAACTGGGTGACGATTTCGGACCGGTCAGGCACCCAGAACCCGGCCTCCCCGGTTTCGGCCACCCAGCGGCAGGGATGGCGGCGGTCGCCCCAGTCAGATGATTGCATCCTCATACGTTTCTCCCTTGATGCGCACGCAGCGGATCTTTATTGTTTGATGCGTGCGTCCAGCCAGTCGACGAATCCGGATTCCGGGGCGACATCGAGTTCCACCGCCCACCAGTCTACCCCAGCAAATGCGCGGCATTTTACCGCGTCTTTTTCCGTCATCAGCACGGCTGCGCCGGCAGGCAGATCCTGCGGCTGAAAGGCGTGATGATCAGCGAAAGCCCGCGGGCTGAAACGGATGCCATGCGCCTCGAGCATGGCAAAGAATCCCTGCGGACGGCCGATCCCGGTCACGGCGAGCCAGTCGCACGCCGGCAGTTCGCTGAGCGCTCTTTTTTCCTGCGGTGCACGCAGACGATAGGCCTGACCGGCACGGTAGTCGGCGCGCCATGCCCCGCTGAATCCCTGCGGTCCGGCGCCGCCGCGCACCACCTGGACCACCGCATCCACGCTGCGCAGCCGGCTCCGCGGCTCGCGCA
>DAOMWT010000123.1:0-7433 GCA_035436705.1 Thiobacillus sp.
ATGATCGGCGGGCTGGCGCATGCCGGGCGGGTGATGGCGCGCGCCGACTGGGTGGCGGCGGCGCATGCGGCGACCGATTTCCTGCGCCGGAACCTCTGGCGCGAAGGCCGTTTGCTTGCCAGCTTCAAACACGGCGAAGCGCGGCTCAACGCCTATCTCGACGACTATGCGTTCCTGCTCGATGCGCTGCTGGAAACCCTGCAGGCCGGCTATCGCGAAGCGGACATGGACTGGGCATGCGAACTCGCCGATGCGTTGCTGGTGCATTTCGAGGATGCCGAAGCCGGCGGCTTTTACTTCACCAGCCACGACCACGAAGCGCTCATCGCCCGCACCAAGCCGGGCTACGACAACGCCACGCCGTCCGGCAACGGCGTCGCCGCGTTTGCGCTGCAGCGGCTCGGGCACCTGCTCGGTGAGGCGCGTTACCTCGATGCCAGCGCGCGCTGCTTGAAGTTGTTTTACGCGCACCTGAGCCAGCAGCCGATCGCCTATCCGACGCTGCTGGCCGTGCTCGACGAAGCGCTGGTGCCGCCGCGGACGATCCTGCTGCGTGGCCCCGAATCCGCCCTGCGCGCATGGGTACTGGCGCTGACGCCGAAACTCGGTGCGCGCGACATGCTGCTGGTCTTGCCCAATGGCTTGAGCCTGCCGCAGGCGTTGGCGAAGCCGGAAGCGGATCGCCCCACTGCCTGGGTCTGCGGCGGAACGGCGTACCCCGAAGGGTATCAATGCCGGCCGCCGCTGACCGATCTGGCCGGCGTGCTGGAATAAGGGGCTTATCAGCATTTGCTATTAGGAACCCGTGGCGGCGCCTGCTATCAAATAGACAGTTGGTTTTGTCATCGGGAGCGATCATGAGCACACACACCGAATCCGCAGTTTTCCATCCGCAGGTCGCCCAAATGAACCTGCCGGGCATCCGCAGGGTGACGTTCGATCAGCCGCTGCGCTGGCTGCGCGACGGCGCAAAGGATTTTGCCCGGGCGTGGCCGCTGAGCCTGTTCTATGGCGCCGTCTTCGCGCTGCTGGGCTACGGTTTGGTGCATGCTGCGGAGGACAGGCCGCATCTGGCGATGGCGCTGGCCTCGGGCTTCCTGTTCGTCGCTCCGGCGCTGGCCATCGTGTTTTATTGCCTGAGCCACCGGCTGGAGCATCACCACAAGCTCCCCAAACTGTTCGTTCCCCTGCTTGCGTGGCGCGCCAATCCATCCTCCCTGGGGCTGTTCGCCGTGATGCTGGTGTTCGTCCTGATTTCATGGGAACGCACTTCGGCGATTCTGGTCGGACTGTTTCTCAGCGGTTCGGGCATCGGCGGCCTGTCCGACCTGCTCAGCATCAGTGCGGTGCGGCAGCATACCGATTTCGTGCTGGCCTACCTGGCGTTCGGCGGCGTGCTGGCGCTGATGATGTTCAGCCTCTCGGTGGTGTCGCTGCCGATGCTGCTGCACCGCAAGGTCGATTTTGCCACCGCGCTGGTCACCAGCTTCATGGCGACCCGGCTCAACTTTCCGGTGATGCTGCTGTGGGGGGCATTGATCGCTGGCCTGATCGCTGTCGGAATGGCGACGGATTTCATCGCCATGGCGGTGGTTTTCCCCTGGCTGGGGCACGCCAGCTGGCATGCCTACCGCGAACTGGTCGAACGCGAATAACAATGTTTTCCCGGGCTTGGTAGCAAAAAACCAGGTCCGTGTCTTGCGCGGCGGAGGATTTTCCTTAATATGGGAGGCGCGGTAGTGGCTAGATATATAGCGCGCGCTCAACCCGACCTCCACGGAGACACTGTAATGATGAAGAAATTGATGATGACTGCAGCATCCGCTGCCCTGCTGGCCATGTCCGGCGTCGCTTCTGCCGACTCCGAGCAGGCGCTGGCCCAGAAAAACGCCTGCATGTCCTGCCACGGCGTGGACAAGAAAATTGTGGGCCCTTCTTTCAAGGACGTGGCCAAGAAATATGCCGGCGACAAGACCGCGGAAGACAAGCTGGTCGCCAAGGTGAAAGCCGGCGGTAAAGGGGTGTGGGGGCCGGTTCCCATGCCGCCGAACGCGCAGGTCAAGCACGAAGACGTGGAGAAGATTGTCAAGTGGGTGTTGAGCCTGAAATAATCCGGCACATGTAAGCAAAGGGCCGACGTTCGCGTCGGCCCTTTGTTTTCCGGCCCTGCGGGGGAAAGCGGGCACGACAGGCTTTGTGGTATAAATCTCGCGTTTCAGTTTTATTGCGGGGAAGACCGGGATGACGGGCCACACTCTACGTTGGGCGATGGTAGCGGCGGCATTGGCCGCGGGTTGTGGCGACAAGCCGCAGCAGAATGGTGACAATCGGGTGGTGCTGATTGGCCAGGTTTCCCCGCTCACCGGCCCGCAGGCACATCTGGGCAAGGACAACGAGAACGGGGCGCGCCTGGCGCTGGACGAAATCAACGCCGCCGGATTCACGCTGGGCGGCAACAAGGTCGTGCTCGAATTGAAGAGCGAAGACGACGCGGCCGACCCCAAAACCGCCACCACGGTGGCACAAAAGCTGGTGGATGAAGGCGTGGCCGGCGTCGTCGGCCACCTCAACTCGGGCGCCACCATCCCGGCCTCCAGGATCTATTCCGACAACGGCATTCCGCAGATTTCACCCTCGGCCACCGCGGTGGCCTACACCTCCTCCGGCTTCAAGACGGCCTATCGCGTGATGACCAACGACGCCCAGCAGGGCAGCGTGCTGGGGCATTACGCGGTGACCCGGCTCGGCGCGAAGAAAATCGCCATCATCGACGACCGCACCGCCTATGGGCAGGGACTCGCCGACGAAGTGGAGAAAGCCGCCAAGGCCGCGGGCGGCGAGGTGGTGGCGCGCGAATACACCTCCGACCGCGCGACCGACTTCATGGCGATTCTCACCTCGATCAAGGGCAAGGCGCCTGACCTGGTGTTCTTCGGCGGGATGGATCCGCAGGCCGCACCGATGATCAAGCAGATGAAACAGCTCGGTATGCGGGCGAAGTTCCTCGGCGGCGACGGTGCGCAGACGCCCAAGTTCATCGAACTGGCCGGTGCCGACGCCGAGGGCGCGCTGGCCTCCAACCCGGGCCTGCCGCTCGACGCAATGCCGGGCGGCAGTGCATTCAAGGCCAAGTTCGAGGCCAAATATGGCAAGATCCAGAACTATTCCCCTTACGCCTACGACGCCATGCACGTGCTGATCGAGGCGATGAAACGCGCCGATTCCAGCGATCCCGCCAAGTATCTGGCCGAACTGCCCAGGACCGATTACCAGGGGGTGACCGGACACATCCGCTTCGACGCCAAGGGCGACATCACCGGCGGTGCGGTCACCCTGTACCAGGTGAAGGACGGCAAGTGGCAGACGCTCGAAACCGTGCAAAGCGCAAAGTAAACTGAGCCGTCGCGCACCGCGCAAAGATGGACATCCTCCTGCAGCAACTCATCAACGGCCTGGTGCTGGGCAGCGTCTACGCGCTGGTGGCGCTGGGCTACACCATGGTGTACGGCATCCTCGAACTCATCAATTTCGCCCATGGCGAAATCACCATGATGGGGGCGATGGTCGCGCTGGCGGTGATCGGCGCGCTGGCGCTGGCGGCCCCCGGCCTGCCGGGCGTGCTGGTGCTGGGGGCGGGACTGGTGGTGGCGATTCCGGTCTGCATGGCGCTGGGCCTGCTGATCGAGCGCGTCGCCTATCGGCCGCTGCGTCAGGCGCCGCGCCTGGCGCCGTTGATCACGGCGATCGGTGTATCGATCATTCTGCAGAACATCGCCATGCTGATCTGGGGCAAGCAATACATCCCATTTCCCGCCGTGCTGCCGCAGGGGCGCCATGTGTTTTTCGGCGCGAACATCACCGATGTGCAAATCGCCATTCTGCTGCTGACCATGAGCATCATGCTGCTACTGATCCTGATGGTGCAGAAAACCCGGCTCGGCCGGGCCATGCGCGCCACCGCGCAATCGCGCCAGGTGGCGAGCCTGATGGGCGTCGACGTCAACCGGGTGATCGCCGCCACGTTCGTGATCGGCTCGGCGCTGGCCGCGGTAGCCGGGGTCATGGTCAGCGCCTATTACGGCCTGGCGCACTATTACATGGGTTTTCTGCTCGGCCTCAAGGCCTTCTCGGCCGCGGTGCTGGGCGGCATCGGCAATCTGGGCGGGGCGATGCTGGGCGGCCTGCTGCTGGGACTGATCGAATCGTTCGGCGCGGGCTACATCGGCGACCTCACCGGCGGTTTCCTCGGCAGCCATTACCAGGACGTGTTCGCGTTCTTCGTGCTGATCGCGGTGCTGGTGTTCCGCCCGTCCGGCCTGCTGGGGGCGCGCGTTGTCGAGCGTGCCTACGTTGAACAAGACGCAGCCGCGCTGGCTCGTTTTTGGATTGCTGGCGCTGGGGCTGGCGCTGCTGCCGTTCCTGGTGGACGCTGGGCTGGGGCGCTCGTGGGTGCGGCTGCTCGACCTGGCGCTGCTGTACGTCATCCTGGCGCTGGGGTTGAACATCGTCGTCGGCTATGCCGGCCTGCTCGATCTCGGCTACGTCGCGTTCTATGCGCTGGGGGCCTACGTCTACGCCTGGCTTGCCAGCCCGCATTTCGGCCTGCACCTGCCGTTCTGGGCGATCCTGCCGCTGGGTGCGGCGCTGGCCGCGTTGTTCGGCGTGCTGCTGGGGACGCCCACCCTGCGGCTGCGCGGCGATTATCTGGCCATCGTCACGCTGGGGTTCGGCGAAATCATCCGCATTTTCATGAACAACCTGAATGCCCCGGTCAACATCACCAACGGCCCGCAGGGCATCAACCTGATCGATCCGGTGCGCCTGGGCGGCGTCAGCCTGAGCCAGCCGCAGACGTTCTTCGGCTACACCTTCAGCGGTGCCCATCTTACGTATTACCTGTTTTTGCTGCTGGTGCTGGCGGTGATTTTCATTTCGATGCGGCTGGAAAATTCGCGCATCGGGCGTGCCTGGGTCGCCATCCGCGAGGACGAGGTCGCCGCCGCCGCGACCGGCATCAACACGCGCAATCTCAAGTTGCTGGCGTTCGCCATGGGCGCCGTCTTCGGCGGGCTGGCGGGCAGCCTGTTCGCCAGCTTCCAGGGCTTCATCAGTCCCGAGTCGTTCAATCTCATGGAATCGATCATGATCCTCTGCATGATCGTGCTCGGCGGCATGGGGCACATTCCCGGCGTGATCTTCGGCGCGCTGCTGCTGACGCTGTTGCCCGAGGCGCTGCGCTACACCGGCGACTGGCAGCGCAATCTGTTCGGCCAGGTCTACATCGATCCGGCGGATCTGCGCATGCTGTTGTTCGGCGTGGCTCTGGTTGCGGTGATGCTGTATCGCCCTGCGGGACTCTTTCCCTCGGCGCGCCGCCGCCGCGAATTCGCCGACGCCAAGGGATGAGCGCACCCAGGACAGGCAATCCCCCATCGAGCAAGCGCGCTGCAGCGTCGACGCCGCTGCTGACCGTCTCCGGCATAAGCAAGGCATTCGGCGGCCTGCAGGCGCTGTCCGACATTTCGCTGCAGGTTCACGCAGGCGAGATTTTCGGCCTGATCGGTCCCAACGGCGCGGGCAAGACCACGCTGTTCAATGCGCTCACCGGACTGTATTCGATCGACCGCGGCGAAATTCGCCTCAACGGCACCCGTCTCCACGGCCGCAAGCCGCATCAGGTGCTGCAGACAGGGCTGGCGCGCACCTTCCAGAACATCCGCCTGTTCGCCGAGATGACTGCGCTCGAAAACGTGCTGGTGGGGCGCCACGCACGCACCCGCAGCGGCGTCGTCGGCGCGGTGCTGCGCCTGCCCGCCACGCGCCGCGAAGAAGCCGACTCGCACGAACGCGCCCATGCCCTGCTGCGCCGTGTCGGGATCGCGCAGCACGCCGGCCGCCTGGCCAGGAACCTGTCCTACGGTGACCAGCGGCGGCTCGAAATCGCACGCGCCCTGGCGACCGAACCGAGCCTGCTGGCGCTCGACGAACCCGCTGCCGGGATGAACCCGGCCGAGCGCGCTGCGCTGCGCGAACTGCTGCTGCAACTGCAGGGCGACGGACTGACGCTGCTCTTGATCGAGCACGACGTGAAACTGGTGATGGGGCTGTGCACCCGGCTGGCGGTACTCGACTACGGCGTGAAAATCGCCGAGGGCACGCCCGATGCGGTCGGCCGCGATTCCAGGGTCATCGCGGCCTATCTGGGCGACGAGGCGCTATGAGCGCGCTGCTGGCGGTCGAGCGGTTGTCGGTGGCCTACGGCGGCATCCAGGCGGTGCGTGAGCTCAGCCTGGAGGTTGCAACGGGTGAAATGGTCTGCCTCATCGGCGCCAACGGCGCGGGCAAGACCACCGCCCTCAAGGCCATCAGCGGGCTGATCGCGCCGCAGGCGGGCAGCGTGCAGTTCGACGGACAGGCGATCACCCGGCTGCCGGCGCACCAGGTCGCGCGCCGTGGATTGGCACTGGTTCCCGAGGGGCGCGGCGTGTTTCCGCGCATGTCAGTGGCCGAAAACCTGATGATGGGCGCCTACATCCGGCGCGACCGCGCGGCGATCGCGCGCGACCTCGACCAGGTGTACGTGCTGCTGCCGCGCCTGACCGAACGCCGCATGCAGCCCGCCGGGCTGCTGTCCGGCGGCGAGCAGCAGATGCTGGCGCTGGGGCGCGCGATGATGGCGCGTCCGCGCCTGCTGTTGCTGGACGAACCGAGCATGGGGCTGGCGCCGATGATGGTGCGGGCAGTGTTCGACATCATCCGCCAGATTGCGGCAGGCGGCGTGGCGGTGCTGCTGATCGAGCAGAATGCCCATCTGGCGCTGAAAACCTGTGCGCGCGGCTATGTGCTGGAGAACGGGGCCATTACGCTGAGCGGCCAAGCGGGCGAGCTGGCCGCCAATCCGGCAGTACGCTGCGCCTATCTGGGCGAGTAGGTGCTAGGGGTGGCGTGAGTTGAAGCGGTACAACTGGCGTTCGGTCAGCACCGCATCGAGCGGCATGTCCCACGGGTCGTGCGGCAGCGTCTCCACCCGCTGGCATTCGTAGGCAACCCCAACCAGGCGCGGCTTGCGCCACAAACGCCGATGCTGCATGAAGGCCAGCGTCGCGTCGTAATAACCGCCTCCCATCCCCAGCCGGTAGCCCCTGCGGTCGAACCCCACCAGCGGCACCAGCAGCAGGTCGAGCTGGCGCGCGCGCAAGGGATGCGCATCTCTTGGTTCGGGGATGCCGTAGCGGTTGGCGGTCATGTGCGTATTGCTGCCGACACGTCCGAACCGCATCACTCGCCCGCGGCGCGGCAGCACCGGCAGGTAGCATTCGCGCTGCATCCACAGGGCCTGATTGAGCAGGGGGTGGGCGTCGAACTCGCCGCCTTGCGGCAGATAAAAGCCGATGCGTTGCGCGCGCAGCAACAGGCCGTGGCGCAGCGCCAGC
>DAOMWT010000124.1:0-7419 GCA_035436705.1 Thiobacillus sp.
CAGTTCATGCTCGCCGTGCCGCTTTTGCTTTTGTATGAAATTTCCATCCTGCTGGGCGCAGCACCGGCTCGCGCCAGCGCGCGGCGAGCGGCGCGGCAAACGCCAGCAGCACGCCCGCCCACACCAGCAGCAGCATCGCGAAAGCGAGCGCCGCCGCCGTCATCGATATCCCATCCGGGCAGCCACCTCCGCCACCTGCGGCAGCACCCGCTCGATTTTTTCCCGGTTGCGGCCGTCCTTCCATTTATCCAGCCGGATCTCGGAAAAGGCGTTGTAAGGGATATCGAGCACCTCGGCGCAATGCGCCTGCAGGCGCGCATCGAAGGCCAGCCCGCAGCCTTCGAACAGGCGCCGGAAAGTGGCGACCGGGTCGCGCAGAAAGTCTTCGTAGAACACCTCGACCCACTGCCCGGCGGGCACGCCGGCCCTGGCATCGAGAATGGCCTGGTTGATGACGGCATACTGAAACGCAGCGACCTCCTCGACCGGCGCGCTCACGTAATTGCGCCAGCCCTCGGCAAGAAAAAAACACCACTCGCGCAGCTGCCCGTTTTCCACCGCCACCGTCGCCGGCAGACCGTTCGACCAGGTGGCGAATTCGTCCGGCTTTTTCCAGCCCTCGATCAGGGAATTGAGATTGTCGCCCGGGCTGCGCTTGACGAAGACGAACACGGCATCGGGAAACAGCGCGCGCAGGTAGGGCACGCACAGGCCGTTCTGGTTGTTCTTGTCGACCCAGCGGTGGCGGCCGGTCCAGCGGTAAAAGTAACGGCTGACGGCAGCGCGGTCCGCCGGACTGGCATCGCCGGCGTCCAGCCCGTGGGTATCCCAGTTCTTGTCGGCCAGCGGGTGCAGGCCGGTCCAGTAATCGTGCGTTTCGCGTTGCAGGCTGCCGATTTCGCGCGACTCGGACAGGGTCTTGTAGACCAGCGTGGTGCCCGCGCGCGAGCAGCCGACCACGATGATGGGCCGCTCCGCCGGGCGCCGCGACATCCCCCAGCGCACCCCGCGCAGGCCACGCCGCAGCCGGCGCGCATGGAACGCCAGCGTTTTCGCCACCTTGTCGAAAAACTCACTCAAACCCAAGCGCTTTCTGTCGTCATCAATCGGATGCCCGCGGCCCAGGATTCGTGTCCGGCGGCAAGCTCGTTTATATTGGCGGACATTATCCCGTATCACGCTGACACAACACACCATGGATGGCATTTTTGGCTGGCTGGGCGATCACGGCGCCCATCAGGATCTGATCCGGCACATGGGGCGCGCGGCCTGCCTGTCGCCGGAGGGGCTGCTGCAGCAACACAGCAGCCAGGTGCTGGGGGTGGCAGCGTGCTCGCGTTTCGGCAAGGCCGACATCCACGTTGAAAACGGCCTCGCCGCCGCGCTCTACGGGCGCCCGCGTTTTCTGGACGACGAGCTGGCGCAGATCGCGCGCGACCAGAATCCGGCCATGGCGGTCGCGTACGGCTGGCTGCGCTGCGGCGAAAAGCTGCCGACGCTGATGCACGGCAATTTCGCTTTCGCGGTCATCGAGCCGCTGAAGAAGAAAGCCTGTCTGGTGCTCGACCGCGTCGGCGCCGAACGCCTGTGCTACGCGCAACGCGGCGGCCACCTGGTGTTCGGCAGCAGCGTGCAGAACGTGGCCGCCCACCCTGCCGTTGGGCGCACCATCGATCCGCAGGCGATTTACGATTATCTGTATTTCCACACCCTCCCCGCGCCGCGCAGCCTCTATCAGGGCGTGCGCAAGCTGCTGCCGGGGCAGATCGTCACCCTGAAAAACGGCGCGCTCAGCAGCGGCTTTTACTGGCAGGCGGACTACGCCGCGGTCGACGCCGATTTCGACAGCCACCGCCGCAGCTTTCGCGCCATCCTGGATCAGGCGGTGCGCGACGCCGACGCGCCCGCCACTGCCGCGTTTCTTTCCGGCGGCACCGACAGCTCCACCGTGGTCGGCGCCCTCACTGCCGCGCGGGGCGCCGCGGTCGACACGTTTTCCATCGGCTTCGACGCCGCGGGATTCGACGAGATGGAATACGCCCGTTGCGCCGCCGAGCGTTACGACAGCCGGCGCCACGAGTACTACCTGAAGCCGGCCGATATCGTGACCGCGATTCCCGTCATCGCGCGCGAATACGACGAACCGTTCGGCAACGCCTCGGCCGTGCCGACCTATTTCTGCGCCCAGGCGGCGCGCGAGGCGGGGTTCGAGCGCATGCTGGCGGGCGACGGCGGCGACGAAATCTTCGGCGGCAACGTGCGTTACGCCAAGCAGCGCCTGTTCGAGACCTACGCCCGCCTGCCGGCTTTGCTGCGGCACGGGATGATCGAGCCGCTGACGCTGCTGCCGGGCCTGTCCGGCCGCTTCCCGCTTGCCAAGCTGAAAAGCTATGTCGACCAGGCCAAGGTCGGCCTGCCGCTGCGGCTGGAGTCCTACAACTTTCTGCATCGCACGCCGCTCGAACAGATTTTCGCCGCGGACTTCATCGATGCCGTCGACCCCTCGGTGCCGGGCGCCGCGCTGAGCGAAGCCTACGAGCGCACGGCGTCGGACCATTACATCAACCGCATGATGCATCTGGACCTGAAATTCACCCTGGCGGACAACGATCTGCGCAAGGTGGGCACCATGACCGAAGCGGCGGGCATCGAGGTGCGTTACCCGCTGCTCGACGACCGTCTGGTGGCCTTCGCCAATCACCTGCCGGTGGATTACAAGGTGCGCGGGCAGAAGCTGCGCTGGTTCTTCAAGGAAGCCTTGCGCGACCTGCTGCCGGAACAGATCATCAACAAGACCAAGCACGGCTTCGGCCTGCCGTTCGGGGTATGGAGCACGCAATACGCCCCGCTCGGCGAACTCGTCGGCGACAGCCTGGCCGACTTCAAGCAGCGCGGCTGGATCCGGCCGGCGTATCTCGACCACATGCTCGCCATGCAGCGCGGCCCGCATGCCAGCTATTACGGCGTGATGATCTGGCTGACCATGATGCTGGAGCAGTGGCTGCAGGCCAACGAACACTGAAACGCATAGCGCCGTGCAAGCTCAGAAATCGAAATAAATGAATTTCTGGCTGCTGCCGCCGAAGACAATGACGGCGAGCACCAATCCCGCGTAGGCCGTGCCGCGCAGCGTGAAGTGCAGCGTCTCCCAGCGTTGCAGGCCATGCTTCAATCCCCGTTCGATTTGCGGCTCCAGCAAGGCGAGCAGCAGGCTGCCCCATACCAGCAGCTGCACATAGCTGCGCACCGCGGGCGCTTCGGCCGCGCCGCCCAGGCCGAGCATGGCGGCCGCGACGAGCCACGCATCGTGAAACGTCGGCGCGCGAAAGAACACCCAGGTGATCCATACCAGCGCCAGCGTCAGCGGCCAGCCCAGCCAGGACAGGATGCGCGAAGCGGGCGAGCCCGCCATCACGCCCGCCCTCGCATACAGGTTGAGCAGCAGGCGATGCAGCACCAGGTAGGCGCCGTGCAGGAATCCCCAGAACACGAATGTCCAGGCCGCGCCGTGCCACAACCCGCCCAGCAGCATCGTGATCATCAGGTTGGCCAGGTTGCGCGGCAGCCCGCGCCGGTTGCCGCCTAGCGAAACGTAAAGGTAGTCGCGCAGCCAGCGCGACAGCGTGATGTGCCAGCGCTGCCAGAACTCACGCACGCTGCGGCTGCAGTAGGGATGAAGAAAGTTGCGCGGCAACACGACCTCGAACGCCAACGCCAGGCCGATCGCCATTTCGCTGTAGCCGGAAAAATCGAAATAGATTTGCAGCGCAAACACCGTGGCGGCAAGCCAGGCCGTATAAAAATCGAGCGTTTCGGGACGACTGAAGAGCTCATCGGCCAGCGGCGCCAGGTTGTCGGCAAACAGCACCTTCTTGACCAGACCGGCCATGAAAATCAGCGCGCCCAGCTTGATGTCGCGCGCCTTGAGCGGTTGCAGGTTTTCCAGCTGTTCGACCAATTCGGACGCACGCAGGATGGGGCCTGCAATCATGTGCGGAAAGAAGGTGACATACAGCCACCAGGCACGGAATGAAATGCGGCGCGTCCATTCGCCGCGGTAGACGTCGATCATCACCGACAGCATGTGGAAGGTATAAAAGCTGATGCCGAGCGGCAGCGCCCAGTCGCCCCATCCGGGCGGCGCGCCGGGCAGCGGCAGGTCCAGCCAGGCGCCCAGCCCGAGCAGGCTTTCCAGCACCATGCCGAGGTATTTGACCACCCCCAGAAAACCGAGGTTGAGCGCCAGCCCGGCCACCAGCAGGCGCTTGCTGCGGCGGGCCGACAGCGCGGAGTAGATCAGATAGTTGAGGCTGACCGACACTGCCAGCAGGATGAGGTATGCCGGTTTCCAGGAGGCATAAAAAATCAGGCTGCCGGCCAGAACGACGGCGGCGCGCTCGCGGTAATTGCGCGCACCGGCATAAAGCAGCAGCAGCACGGCAAAAAACAGCAGGAAAGTCGGCGAACTGAAAACCATGGCCGGTCAAACCCCCCGCTCTGCAAGCAAGCGCCCCAGTTCGGCGCTGTAACGTTGCGCCCCGCGGTTGTTCAGGTGGCCGGCATTGACGAATTCCGCAGGCGCGTAGCCGGTGGCGATGGGCAGCACGGTCGCCCCTCCTTGCCGCAGCCGCGCCAGCAGTGCGCGATAAGGCGCAGCCGCCGGACTCGCGTCGAAAAAGGCGGAAGGACGGTCGCGCAACGGCGGAACCGCAACGAATACGCGAACCCCCCGGGCCTTCAGAAGCACGATCGTGCGCCATAAAAAGGCCTCGACGCCGGGCGCAGGCGGCAGTTGGGCGGCCGTTTCCTGGCGCACCAGCTGGGCCCTGTTCTGCGCGGCCCCGAAACCTGCCCGATAGCCCAGATGGAGCGCCGCCGCGCCGCCTACCGGGTCGAGCGAACGCACGCTCGCCTCGATGAAACGCAGCGCCTTGTCCGGCTCGCGCAGTTGCCGCAGATTGCCGCTGTAAGACCACAATCGCAGATAGCTGCCCAGCCAGTCCCGATAACGTCCGGTTTCCCAGAGGGCGCGGCGATCGGCCAGGAACCCGACGTAGCCCAACGAGTTGTCCTCCTGCAAGGCGCTCTCGTCCAGCCCCAGCACGACGACTTGAACCCCCTCTCCGCCCAGCAGGCCGCGCGCATCCAGACGCCGGACCTCGCCGTGGTAGACCAGCGCATTGGCGCCGGGCAGGCCGAGATTGAAACCCTGCCGTCCGCCATCCGCCCATGCCCGGCTGAACGTGCGCGGGTCCACGCCATTATCGATCCGGCTGTTGCCGAGGAACAGGATCGGTGGCGGGTTGCGCTCCACGTACTGCAGCTTGTCGTACGCCCGCCCCAAGGCGAACACCGCGCGGAACTGGTGGATCACCCGCTCGCTGTGCAGGGCGGACTCGACCAGCCCCAGCAGCAGCAGCGCCAGCCAGAACGCCCCCCCCAGGCCAGGCGGCAGACGTAGACGGGGCCAATCCATGGGAAATCAGGGTCCCGGCCCGATGCGGGCCTGGTGGAACCGGCTGGCGGGATGGAGGAAGTGCCCACTGGCGGCCTGGTTCACGGCGGGCACGGTGCTGTCCAGCACTCCCGAGAATTTTGCCGCCAGCACCAGGACGATCATCAAGTGGTAGGGCAAGTCGAAATAGCCCATTCCCAGGAATGCGCCGCCTGCGGCATAGCCGACCAGGCTCACCTGGATCATGGCGGCCAGGTCGGAAGCCCATTTCCTGTCGGGGTCGTTCTTGCATCGCACAATGATCTGCCGCGCCCGAATCCAGGCCATCAGGCCCAGCAGCATGAACAGGCCGAACCCGATGAACCCCTGCTCGCCCATGATCTCGAAATAAATGCTGTGCACGTCGCGCACGTTGAACGGGTCGGGGGCGTACTGGCGGAAAACCGGCGGCCGCCACATCTCGAAGCCGCCGCCGGTGATGCGGCTTTTCGCCACATTGAACGCGGTGTGCCAGGCGTTGATCCGTCCCTGTGCGGACTGGTCCTGCTCGTAGGTCTCGATCGTGTTCATGCGGTCATACCATGCCTGCGGCATGACCGATGCCATGATGCCCACGGCCACCGCCATGTAGATTCCGGTGACGATCTTGTTGCGGCTTTTCAGCCACAGGAACAGCCCCATCGCCAGCATCGCCACCAGGCCGCCGCGCGACTGGCTGCCGATAGCCGCGACGCCGGTCAGCACCATGGCGCTGGCCAGCCCGATGCGGATCCACTTGCGGGTTTCCTGCAGGTGCAGATAGCGGATGAGCGGAATCGCCATCACCAGCGCCAGCGCCAGTTCGTTGTTGCCCCCGATGAAGGTTCCGGCCGGCCCCTGCACCCGGTAGGCGCCGCCGTTGAGGATGGTGAAAATCCCGCCCTTGACGCCATAAAAGCCGAACGACAGCGCGATCACCCAGATCATCCAGTGCAGCTTGTGGCGATCGGTGATGATGAGCGCGGTGAGGAAGACCATCAGCTGGATCTTCCATACCTTGTTCCACTGGAGCCAGGCGGAATCGGAATAGAACGCGAAGAAGGTAGTGAACAGCATCCAGCCGATAAAGATCAGCAGGACGATGGTTTCCCGCGTCCATGGCATCTCTTTTTTCTCCTTGGACGCCATGAAAGCCACGATGGTGACCAGGCCGACGATCATGGAGAACGGCAGATCGTAGGCGAATCCCCACGCCAGCCGGTGCGGATTCATGTAGCCCAGCCACGACCACAGCAGGATGCCCAGCCAGGGGCGCTTGAAGACGAAAGGAAGCAGGCCGAAAATCAGGCCGGTAATGAATAGGTCTCTCATACGGATTCGGTTTTCTGCGCCATCGGTGGAATCGTGATGTCCGCCATATCCATCATCAGGGCATCGGCATTCAGGGTACACAATTGCGGCGCATCGCGCAGGGCCTGCCCGCTCCCTGCCGGGCGCCGATTGCGCCTGATCCGGGCCTGCGGGCGCCGGGACTCGCGGCGCATCGGCAGTTCGAACCAGGCGGCCGGTTTCATGCGCGCGATTCAGGCCACGGCTTGCGCCAGCGCGCCGTGCAGGGGGACGTGGCTGACGACGTAGCGGTGTTTGCCCGAGGCTTCCGGCGCGATCGTCTCCAGCAGCTTCAGATCGACGACCAGCGTGGCGCCCAGACGCGCACGCAATCCATGCAGGATCGCCTCGCGCGCCGCGTCGTTCCAGCGCGCATCCGGCACCACCTGCACCTCCAGCCGGTCGACCGCGTGCTGGATCAGCTTGAACTGGCCCACGCCGGGGATTGCGCGCAGCACGTAAATCACCGCCAGCGCATGCATGATGCGGCCGTCGGCGGCGACGATGAAATCGGTCTGCCGCCCCACCACCGCGTCCAGCACGGCGAGGCCGCGCCCGCCGGGGTCGGGCCGCCCCGAACGCCTGACCACGTCGCC
>DAOMWT010000125.1:0-7395 GCA_035436705.1 Thiobacillus sp.
CAACGCGAAGCCCGCGGCCAGCCGCGGTGCTGCGCCGAACCCATCCGCCCAGCCGCGCAAACCGCGCCCGCAGGCTGCCCTGTTCTCGTCCAAGCCGGGCTCGCGCGGGCATTGATTGCAGGGGGCAGGATTCAGGGGCTAGGATTCCGGGGCCCTAGCCCCTGAATACTGATCACGCGCCATGGATACCCTCGCCAGCTACGACGAACTCCCCTACGACAGCCTGCCGCTGCCGGAAACCCAGCCGGATTTCCTGGCAGCGGTGGCGCGACTGCACGGTTTCGATGCGCCCGATCCTGGCCGTGCGCGCATCCTCGAACTCGGCTGCGCTTCCGGCGGCAACCTGATTCCGCTGGCATGGCGCTGGCCCGAATCGCGCTGCGTGGGAGTGGAGCTGTCGCGCGTGCAGGCGGAGGCGGGAGCGGCTTTCATCCGCCATCTCGGTTTGCCCAACGTACGCATCGTGCATGGCGATCTGGCCGCATTGCCGGGCGATCTCGGCGAATTCGACTACATCGTCGCGCACGGTGTGTTTTCCTGGGTGCCGCCTGCGGTGCAGCAGGCATTGCTTGAGCTATGCCGACGCCATCTGTCGCCGCACGGCATCGCTTACCTCAGCTTCAATGTCGAGGCCGGCTGGAATCCCCTGCAGCCCCTGCGCACTGCGCTGACCGAACGCACTGCGGCCGACCTGCCCGCGCCTGCCCGATTCGAACAGGCGCTGCGCGTGCTGGACGCACTGGAAACCGAGTGGAGCGATCCGGTGTTGCTGAAGGAAATCGCCTATCTCAAGTCGGCTGCGCCGTCCTACCTGTTCCATGAGTACCTTGCCGAATTCAATGCGCCGATGCGGTTTGCCGAATTCGCTGCGCAGCTCGATACGCACGGGCTGCGCTATGTCGGCGAAGCCGGTCCGCGTCGTGCCGTGGTCGAGCTTGAAGATGGCTGGGGGCTGATTCCCGAAAGCATGGCCGGGCGCTGGCTGGACGCCGAGGCGGCGCTCGACGAGGCGCTGGCAACCCGCTTTCGCCGCGCAGTGATCGCGCGCGCCGACGCCCCCTGTGCGCAGCCACCGCAGGCCGAGGCATTGAGCGGGCTGGCGTTTTATGCCGATGTGCGGAGCGACGAGGAAATCGATCTGGGCGCAGCCATCGAGCAGCGCTTCGTCAATCCGGCCGGCAACACTTTCCCGGTGTCGCTGCCTGCGATGAAAGCGGCCGCCATGGCCCTGGCGGCCGCCTATCCCGGCGCACTGGATTACGCGGCCTTGTTGTCTGCCGCCAGGCAGGTGATGGCCGAATTCGGCGTCAGCGGGGAGATGGATGAAGCCGGATTCCGCGAAGCGCTGTTCCAGCTGGTGATCACGCATGGCGTCATGCCCACGGTGTCGGCCGGGACGGTCGACGCCGAACTGGAGGGGCGCCCCTGTGCGCATGCGCTGGCCCGCTGGCAGGCAAAGTCGCCGGGCTGGATCGTAAGTGGCGCGCGCCATGTGGCGATGGACCTGGACCCGTCGGGGCGGGCCTTGCTCGGCCTGCTGGACGGCAGCCACACGATCGAGGAACTGGTGGCCATCATGCAGGCCACGCTGGCCCGGGCAGGGCTGGAGCTGGCGCCGGCAACCGTCAATGAACTGACCCATCGGCAGCTGTGGCTGTTTGCCCGTCAGGGTCTGCTCGTGTAGGGCATCCCCGCGTTGCGCTCGGGCTGACGACGCAACGTCTACCCAATCGGCGGCGATGCGCTATGGTTGAAGTGCCGTCAACCAGGGAGCCGCCCCGATGCCGCCTATACTGCTCGAAGCAATTCAACGGCGCTATGCTTGCCGCCGGTTTGTTGCGGACCAACCCGTCGCTGCGGCCGAGCTGGCTGTGCTGAGGGAAGCCGGCCGCCTGGCGCCGTCGGCCTTCGGTCTGGAACCCTGGCGTTTCATCACGCTGGAAGACGGGGCGCAACGGGCAGCCGTTGCGCGGGCCTGCTACGATCAGCCCGCGGCGGCCAGCGCTGCGGCATTCATCGTGATCGTGGCGCTGGTGGCGGCGCTCGACCCGGATTCGGATTACGTGCGTGCGCGTTTTGAAGCCGAGGCGGGCGGCCAGGACATTGCGTCGACCGATGCCGCTTACCGTGCCTTCTACCGTGCGGACTCCATCGCGGCCTGGGCGCAAGGCCAGTGCAACTTTGCCGCAGCGCACCTGCTGTTGCAGGCGTCGCAGCTGGGCCTCGGCAGTTGTCCGATTGGCGGTTTCGACACTGCGGCGCTGGCCGCCGCCTTGCGAGTCCCACCGGGTGAAACGCCCGCGCTGGTCATTGCCTTGGGGCACTGTGCGCATGCGGCGCCGCAACGGATGCGCAAGCCTGCGGACTGAATGCCGCGCCGAGAAGCAGTACGCATGTTTACGGCGATGTCGCGGCTTGCCGCCGTGGCGGGTGGGGCTAACGCGGCGCCTGCCAGCAGTTGTTGTTGATCTGCCAGGTCATCGACAGCTGCTCGCTGCTCGGGTACAGCGCGTATTTCAGGCCAATGTAGTCGGCGCCTTTGCGCCAGAACATCGCTAGCAGGTTTTTTTCGCCGCTGGCGATGACGCTGGTGTAGGGAATGACCTTGAGCGGGTTGCCGTAGAGGTTGGCGTAGTTCGAGGCGATGATGACGAAATGGCGGAAGGCCGGTTCGACCTCCTGGTCGAACGCCACCAGCTTGTCGTTGCAGAAGGTGAACAGGAAACGGCGGCCGGCGGGGTTGCTGGGCAGGTCGTAGGCAAACAGAACATCGTTGCCGGACGGCAGAGTCTTGTCGAAGTTCCAGGTTTTGAGCGTCTGTTCGACCTCAGTGCGGCTCATGCCGTTTCTGAATTCGCCGACTTCCCAGGCATGGGCGGGCAGAGTGAGCAGCAGCCCGGCAAGCAGGCCGAGCGTTTTCATGGTCATGGGCACGGCGATCCTGCTCGCGGCTACCCGCCAGCCGGAGCATGGCATGGCCTGGCCGTGTCGCGCCGCCCGGGGCATCACTTGCCGCTGACCGCGCCGAAGACCTTTTTCAGCAAGTCGCTGCCGGCCTGCATGGGATTGGCACGAATGGCCTGCTCCTTTTCGCCGATGAGCCGATACAGGCGGTCGAGCGATTGCTGAGTGACGTATTCCTCGACCCTGGCTTGGCTTTTGTCGACCAGACTGAACTGCGCGGCCATGCCGGCATAGCGGTTGTATTGCTGCGCGAGCCCGACCTTGTCGGTGGTCGCCTTGACGATGGGCGTGAAGCGTTCGGTCAGCCTGACCTCGGTTTTCCTGCGGAAGAAGTCGGTGGCCGAAGTCTGGCCGCCGGTCAGGATGCCCCGGGCGTCTTCCAGTGTCATTTCCTTCACCGCATCCACCAGCAGGGTTTTGGCTTCGGGCACGGCGGCCTCGGCGGCACGGTTCATCGATAGCACCAGTTCATCGGCCTGCTTGCCCATGCCGACCAGGCGCATGGCTTTTTCGGCTTTTTGCAGACTGGGCGGCAGGGGGATTTTCAGCGCGGCGTCGCCGAAGAAGCCGTCTTTCTGTCCAAGTTGGGCGACGGCGGCGTCGGCGCCACGGGTGAGTGCCTCTTTCAGCCCGGCGTTGATGTCGGTGCTGGAGAGCGCATCGACGCCGCTGGCTGCCGGCGCGCTGCCGGATTTGTTGAGCACGCCCTTGAGTATTTCGTTCAAGTCGAAGGCATGAGCGGGCAGCGCCAGGGTGAGACAGACGGCCAGAATCATCCAGTGTTTCTGCATGGTGCGTCTCCTTGCGTGATTGGGGTCAAAGCACTTCTGCAGCATAGTCGGCCAAGCGCGAACGTTCGCCCCGCTGCAGCGTGACGTGGCCGTTGTGCGGCCAGCCCTTGAAGTGGTCGACCACGTAGGTGAGGCCGGAGCTGCCTTCGGTGAGATAGGGCGTGTCGATCTGCGCGATGTTGCCCAGGCAGATCACCTTGGTGCCGGGCCCCGCGCGCGTGATCAGCGTCTTCATCTGCTTGGGCGTGAGGTTCTGCGCCTCGTCGATGATCAGGAATTTGTTGAGGAAGGTGCGCCCGCGCATGAAGTTCAACGATTTGACCTTGATGCGGGAGCGGATCAGATCCTGCGTCGCCGCGCGTCCCCAGTCGCCAGCCTCGTCGTCGCTCTTGTTCAGCACCTCGAGGTTGTCTTCCAGCGCGCCCATCCATGGCGTCATTTTTTCCTCCTCGGTTCCGGGCAGGAAGCCGATGTCCTCGCCTACCGGAACGGTTACGCGGGTCATGATGATTTCACTGTAGATCTTTTTATCCAGCACTTGCGCCAGGCCTGCCGCCAGGGTGAGCAGGGTCTTGCCGGTACCGGCCTGGCCGAGCAGGGTGACGAAATCGATCTCGGGATCCATCAGCACGTTGAGCGCGAAATTCTGTTCGCGATTGCGTGCGGTGATGCCCCACACATTGTTCTTGTGGTGGCTGAAATCGCGCACCGTGACCATCTCCGCCTGCTTGCCCTCGACCTTCAGCACTTTCGCGTAGAGCGGGTTGGGGCCTTCCTGGAAGACGAATTCGTTGGGCAGCAAGCTCGAAACCAGCGGTCCCTTGATGCGGTAATAGGTGTGGCCGTTGGCCTGCCACGACTCCATGCCCTTGCCGTGGCTGTCCCAGAAATCGGCCGGCAGTTCGCGTAGTCCGGCGTACAGCAGGTCGGTGTCTTCCAGCACCTTGTCGTTGAAGTAATCCTCGGCGGGCAACCCCAGCGCGCGGGCCTTGATGCGCATGTTGATGTCTTTCGACACCAGGATGACCTGACGCTTGGGATAGTGGCGCGACAGGAACAGCACCACGCCGAGAATCTGGTTGTCGACCTTGCTGGTCGGCAGGCTCAGCGGAATGTCGCCGCTGATCGCCTGGGTCTGCAGGAACAGGCGGCCGGTGGCGGCGTTGTGGCTGTGCGGCGCGAGCGGCACGCCTTCCTCGATGCTGTCGAGCTTGCTGACGATCTCGTCGAGGAAGCGGCTGGCCTGGCGGGCGTTGCGCGAAACCTCGTTCATGCCCTTTTTGTGCTGATCGAGTTCTTCCAGGGTGGCGATCGGCACATAGATATCGTGTTCTTCGAAGCGGAACAGGCTGGTGGGGTCGTGCATCAGCACGTTGGTGTCCAACACGAACAGCTTGGTTTTGGCGACGGCTTTTCTCGGCATGGTGGGCTTGGCAGGCGTGGGGAAGTTGAGAATGCATTCATCCTACCTCAAGCGGCTGGCCGCTTGTCGAGTGAAAAAAGTAAAGCCGAAAGCTTCGGGCCGGTGCGAATCAGGAGACGGATTTCCCACTAAAATGTCTGGTTTGGAACCAGAGATTCGGATTCCCCATGCGTCGTCGGCTGGCGTTGCTGTGTCTTGTTTGGGTGTGGGCGCAACCGCTCCATGCCCAGGTCGCCGCACACATTCTGCTGCAGGATTCGCCGCTGGCCGGGTTCCAGTACCACGCCGGCAAGACGCTGTGGCCGCAGATGCGGGCCGGCGATGCGCTCGCCCTGATCCGCGAGCCGGACAATCCGCACGATGCCCGCGCGGTGCGGGTGGAGTGGCGGGGCCACAAGATTGGCTACGTGCCGCGCCGCGAGAATGCCGACGTCGCGCGCCTGCTCGATCGGGGGCAGGCCTTGAGCGCACGCATCGTGCGGCTGGCCGAGGTGCGCGATCCATGGTCGCGGGTGCGCTTCGAAATCCTGATCCCTCTGCAGCCGGAGTGAACACCATGAAGCAACTGATCGTCTTCATAGCCATGGCGCTGGCCTGGCTGGCGCAAGCCTCGGCGGCTGCGTTGTCGGTGCCGGCTTTGCCGCTGTCCAGCCTCAGGCTGCCGCCGGGATTCCAGATCGAGTTGTTTGCCAGCGTACCCAACGCGCGGCAGATGGCGCTCGGAAAAAATACGCTGTTTGCCGGCAGCATGCGCGCGGGCAAGGTCTACGCAATTCCATTGCAGGCGCCGCACACGCCGGTGGTGATTGCCGCCGGTCTCGAGATGCCGGTGGGGGTGGCATTCCGCGATGGCGATCTGTACGTGTCGGCGGTCAACCGCATCCTGCGGCTGCGCAATATCGAAGCGCGCCTGAAAAACCCGCCGCGCCCGGAAATCGTCAGCAGCGCCTATCCGGCCGACACCCACCACGGCTGGAAATTCATCGCCTTTGGACCGGACGGCAAGCTCTATGTGCCGGTCGGCGCGCCATGCAATATTTGCGCGCCCGATCCGGACAAGTACGCCGTCATCACCCGGCTCGATGTGGCCAGCGGCACGGTCGAGGTGGTCGCGCGCGGCGTGCGCAACAGCGTGGGCTTCGACTGGCAGCCGCAAAGCGGCGAGCTGTGGTTCACCGACAATGGCCGCGACTGGCTGGGCGACGACGCGCCGCCCGACGAGCTCAATCGCCTGAGCCGGCCGGGCCAGCATTTCGGCTATCCGTATTGCCACGGCGGGAGCTTCGCCGATCCCGAATTCGGCCAGTCCCGCCGCTGCGACGAATTCGAGCCGCCGGTGCAGAATCTGGGTGCGCATGTGGCGAGCCTGGGAATGCGTTTTTACCGCGGCAAGCAGTTTCCCGAGCGATACCGGGACGCCGTCTTCATCGCCGAGCACGGCTCGTGGAACCGCAGCCGCAAAAACGGCTATCGCGTCAGCGTGGTGCGCTTGCAGGGCCGCCGCGTGGTGAGCTACGAGCCCTTCGTCACCGGCTGGCAGCAAGGCGAGTCGGCCTGGGGGCGTCCCGCCGACGTGCTGGTGATGCGCGACGGCAGTCTGCTGGTGTCGGACGACCAGGCTGGAGCGATTTACCGGGTCAGCTATCGCGGCAACCGGTAAAATCACCTCAATGAAATTGCTTGTTCTCGATACCTCGACCGAATGGTGCTCGGCTGCACTATGGCTGGATGGCCGCGTCCAGGCGCGCCGGGTGCTGGCCGAACAGCGGCACAGCAGCCTGTTGCTGCCGATGGTGGCCGAATTGCTGCGCGAATCGGCCATGAGCTTGCGCCAGCTCGACGGCATCGGCTACGGCGCAGGCCCCGGCTCGTTTACCGGCCTGCGCATTGCCTGCGCCGTGACGCAAGGCCTGGCGCTGGGCGCCGACCTGCCGGTGGCCGGCGTCTCGACGCTGCAATCGATCGCCGAACAGGCCGGCGCGGAGCGGGTGCTGACTGTGCTCGACGCGCGCATGGCCGAGGTCTACTGGGCGGCGTATCAGCGCGACGGCGCAGGCTGGCGTACCGTCAGCGAACCTGCCCTGGCACTGCCCGGATCGGTGAGCGTGCCGGCCGGCGGCGACTGGGTCGGCGCCGGCAACGGTTTCGCCGCACTGGGCGAAGTGTTGCGTCCACGGCTGGCGGCGCTCGTGCGCATCGACGGCACCCTGATGCCCG
>DAOMWT010000126.1:0-7307 GCA_035436705.1 Thiobacillus sp.
GTCGCCGCCGGCACTGCCCGTGCTGGTCAGCCGCCCGGCCAGTCCCAGGTTCAGCCGCGCCAGAGCGGGCGCGTCGACGTCCCACCGCAGGCGGTCGCCGGCACGGCCATAGGCGCCCGTCAGTTGCGCCCGGTTGCCGGCGATATCGAGATCGATATCGGCGTCGGTCAGATGCCGGTTTTCGTAGCGCAAGCGCCCCTGCCCGCGGACCGGTCGGCCCTCGAGTTCGCCCGGCGGCAGGGTGAATTGCGTCTGCATCCGCAGGTCGGGCAGCAGCGCGCCGCTCACCTGGCCGCGCGCGTTGAGCCGCGCGCGCGGAAACCGTCCGAAGCGTGCTGGATTGATCTGCGTGGCGTCGAATTCGGCGGAAAACGCGCGGCTGGCGTCGAGCTGCAGCATGCCTTTCGCCGTCAGCCGACCGGCCTGGCCGCTGAAATTCGCCGCTTCCAGCCGCAAGCCCGAATCGGCATGGCTCAGCGTGAAACGTCCTTGCCCCCAGGCTTCGTCCACCTCGGCGTCGAGCGTCTGGCGCGCGGCATCGCCGGCCAGTTGCAGCGTCGTGCGCAGGCGCGTGGCGTAGAGATCGCGGTGCAGGCCGGCCAGATCGAGGCGCGGACTGGCGAGATCGAGCGCAAAGCGCCCATTGCGCCACTGGCCTGTTCCCGTGAGTTGCCCGGCTGCACCCAGATCGATCGCCAGCACGCTGAAATCCGCATCGGTCATGTCGCCCGCCACCGCCCCGGTCAGGTTGGCCAGCGGCAGCCGGTGCTGGTCGAGCCGGCCGGCCAGCCGGTTGGTCAGGCTGAAGGTGCCGAGCAGGCGCTCGCCGGCGCGCCCCTCGAATACCCCGGAAAACGCCAGATCGGCAGCCGGCGCGTCCGTCACGAACAGCCGCGGGTCGATCCCCTGCCCGCTCACCAGCAATCTGGGCAGGCGCACGCGCGCGAACGGCGCGGCTTCGCCGCTGGCCATCATGCGCATGCTTTCCGCTTCGGCATCGAGCCTGAATTGCAATGCTGCCAGGGTGCCGGCCAGACCGAGCCGGGCCGTTATCGGCACCGGTTCGTTGCGCACGGCGTCGATGCGCCCCTGCAAGGCAAATGGCGCATCCTTGCCGATCTCGACTTGTCCCTGCAGCCCGGCCCACGGCGAGGTTACGCTTGCCTGGGTCAGGCGATAGCGCTGGCCGTCGTCGTCGAGCCGCCCGCGCAGCGCGCCGAGCGTCAGGCGTGCACCGGCATCGACGATCTCCAACTGTGCCAGGTCGAATGTGCGCACCTGCACATCGAGCGGCAGGCGCAGGCTGCGCGGCAATTGTGGCGGCGTGGGGTCGGGCTTCAGGATCGTCACCCGCGCACTGCGCGCCGCCAGCAGGTCGACATCGAGCCGGCGCTGCCACAGCGCGCGCGGCTGCCATTCGAGGCGGATAGCCTCGATTTCGATGCGCCGGGCGGCGGTGGTGATCGTCAGTTTGCGGATGCCGAGCGGCACACCGAGATGGCCCTCGACGCCTTCGATCTGCACCCGGCCGCCGCTCAAGCTCGCCGCTGTTCCGCTCAGCCAGCGGAACCCGGTGGCCGTGCCCGCCAGAAAGGCGCCCGCCGCGAGCAGCAGGCCCAGCAGCGCAAACAGGCCCATCAGCCACCGGGCGGCGCGCCTCAAAACGATACTCCGAGCGAGAAATGCAGACGGAATTTGGCGGTGGCTTCGCCATAGGCGAGGTCGAGATTCACCGGCCCGACCGGGGAGCGATAGCGCACGCCCGTGCCATAGCCGAACACCGGCGACAGGGCACCCGGGTTGTCGGCCGCGTCGCCGGCATCGACGAACAGCGCCATGCCCCAGTCACGGTTGAAAAAATAGTTGTATTCGACACTGCCGGTGGCGAGATAGCGCACCGATGCCACCCCGCCGGTGAGCGTGCGGCCCAGGCTCTGATAGGCATAGCCGCGCACCGAATTGTCGCCGCCGGCACGGAACAGGAAATCGGTGGGGATGCCGTCGCGGGTGTCCGCCAGCACGCTGCCGAATTCGCCGCGCAGGATCAGCCGGCCACTGCTGCCGGCGCGGAAATACTGGGTATGGCGGCCGTACAGCCGGACGAAGTCGGTGTCCGACAGCAAGGCCTCGGCCGCCCCGCCGCCCTGCAGGCTCAGCACGTAGCCGCGCCGCGGATAGAACGCGCGTCCGACCGTGCGCTTTGTCCACGCATAGTTGGCCACCAGCGCCTGGTTGCGCACGTCCAGCACGTCGGCAATGCTCTGCTGTTCGGTCTGGTATTGCAGCGACAGGGTCGATTCGATCTGCCCGCGCGTGCGGCCGCGCTTGGCCGCCAATACCGTGGAACGGGTTTCCTGCCCCTTGATGTCTTCCTGCTTGAGCTGCACGCCGAGGCTGTGTTCGTAGCCTTTGGTCGTGCGCGGCCAGGCCAGTTCCGCCGCCCCGGTCTGGCGCATGGTTTCCAGGCGCGCATCGAGCTTGAGACGCATGCCGCGGTCCAGAATGTCGCGATCCAGCCACGACGCCTGCACCCGCGCGCCGGTATCGGTACTGACACCGGCCCCCACGCTGAACAGCTTCTGCGGCCGCTCCACCACCTCGACTCGGAGCGGCACCGCCGCCGCCAGCACCGGATCGGGCTCGATGTGTACCGTGGCCTGCGCATAATAGCCGCTGGATTCGAGCGCCATCTGATAGTCCAGCAGATCCTGCTGGCGAACCGGCTTGCCGGGCTTGACCGGATTGAGGTTGCGGATGATCGACTCGGGGTAGCGCTGGCTGCCGCTGATGGCCGGCTGGCCGTAGAAGAAGGCAGGCCCGCTGTCGACCGTCAGGGTCAGGTCCGCCGCCTGTGCGGCGGGATCGATGCGCGCCTCGCTCGACTCGATCTGCGCCGCCGGATAGGCCCCCGCCAGCAGTGGCCGCAGCACTGCCAGCTTGGCCGCCTCCCAGTCCGCCTGGCGAAACGGCATGCCCTGCTTCAACGTAAAGCCGCGTTCGACGCGCCCTCGCAGGCTGGCCGCATCGGGCCGTGTTTTCAAGGCGCCGCCGAAGGCCAGCTTCACGCTGCGTACCCGCGTGCGCGCACCGGGGTCGACCCGGTAAACCAGCCGCCAGTCGTCACCCGTCCGCGCCACCGTGCTGTCTACCCGCGGCGAAAAATAGCCTTCGGTCGCCAGCAGGTCGCGTGCCGTCAGCTCGCTCTGCCGCTGCAACCGGGCGACTTCCTCGGCATCGGGCTTTTCGCCCGAGCGTGCCGCCCGTGCCGTTTCCAGATGCTGCGTCAGGAGTGCCTTGATCTCATCCGGCGCTTCGACTTCCACCGTCAACGCGTGCGCCGGCGTCGCGACAAGCGCCGCAAGGAGCAGCAAGGCTTTGAAAAAGCGAACAGGCAAGGCAAACCCGGCGGAGAGTAACGTCGAGCCATTCTAGGGGGTGCGGTGGAATCGGGCAAAACCACGCGTAGACCGCTCCGGCTTTCCTGGATATTTTCGGGCCGGCTGAAATGGCTTCTCGAACACTCCAGGAGACGATCCGGTTTACACGGCCGTGCCGGCGCTTCGAATTGTAATCATCCCGGTGCAATCGAACCCATCATTGCATGGAAGCAACGACAGCCCGCCAAAGCTGACGACGGCTCCGTCGAACCCAGCAGGAAACGGGATCAGTCCGGCATGGAAAAAGGGCGGTTCTCCGCCCTTCCGCCCTCCTTTTCCGTCCAACCAGGCTTTATCAAGCGGGCTGTATGGCCGCCTTCTCGAAACCGAATGTCCCGTTTTGCACGTCGACGCGGATGGTGTCGTTGGGCGCGAAGCGTCCGGACAGGATTTCCTTCGCCAGCGGGTTTTCGAGTTCGCTCTGGATCGCCCGCTTGAGCGGCCGCGCGCCGTAGATCGGGTCGAATCCGGCCTTGGCGATTTCGGCCAGCGCGGCATCGCTGACGTCGAGCTTCATTTCCATCTGCGCCAGGCGTTTCTCCAGCGCCTGCAGCTGGATGCGCGCGATGCTGGCGATATGCGATTCGGAGAGCGCATGGAACACGACGACCTCGTCGATGCGGTTGATGAACTCGGGGCGGAAGTAGGACTTCACTTCGCCCAGCACGGCGAGCTTCACCACCTGGTAGTCGTCACCCGCCATCTGCTGGATCATCTGGCTGCCGAGGTTGGACGTCATCACGATCACGGTGTTGCGGAAGTCGACGGTGCGGCCCTGGCCGTCGGTCAGGCGGCCGTCGTCGAGCACCTGCAGCAGCACGTTGAAGACGTCCGGGTGCGCCTTTTCCACCTCGTCCATCAGGATGACGGAGTAAGGCTTGCGGCGCACCGCCTCGGTCAGATAGCCGCCTTCCTCGTAGCCGACGTAGCCGGGCGGCGCGCCGATGAGGCGTGCGACCGAATGTTTCTCCATGAATTCGCTCATGTCGATGCGGACCATATGGTCGGCGGAATCGAACAGGTATTCGGCGAGCGTCTTGCACAGCTCGGTCTTGCCGACGCCGGTGGGGCCGAGGAACAGGAAGGAGCCGAGCGGCCGGTTGGGATCGCTCAAGCCCGCGCGCGAGCGGCGGATCGCGTCGGAGACGACGCGCACCGCCTCGTCCTGCCCCACCACACGGCTGTGCAGCTTGTCTTCCATGTGCAGCAGCTTGTCACGCTCGCCCTGCAGCATCTTGGAAACGGGAATGCCGGTGGCGCGCGAAACCACCTCGGCGATTTCCTCGGCGCCGACTTCGGTGCGCAGGAGCTTGAACGCGGGCTTGGTGTCGGCCGATTCGGCGTGCTTCAGTTGCGCTTCCAGTTGCGGCAGCTTGCCGTACTGGATCTCGGCGACCTTGTCGAGCAAACCCCGCCGCTGCAGGTCGACCATCTGGGCGCGCAGCTTGTCGATTTCTTCCTTGATGTGGGCACTGCCCTGCACCTGGGCTTTCTCAGACTTCCAGATTTCTTCCAGGTCTGCATATTCGCGGCCGAGTTTCTCGATTTCGTCTTCCAGCAGGCCCAGGCGCTTTTTCGAAGCCTCGTCGGTTTCCCGTTTCACCGCTTCGCGCTCAATCTTCAGCTGGATAATGCGGCGGTCGAGCTTGTCCATCACCTCCGGCTTGGAATCGATTTCCATCTTGATGCGCGCCGCCGCCTCGTCGATCAGGTCGATGGCTTTATCAGGCAGGAAGCGGTCGGTGATGTAGCGGTGCGAGAGTTCCGCGGCGGCGACGATCGCCGGGTCGGTGATGTCGACGCCGTGGTGCAGTTCGTAGCGCTCCTGCAGGCCGCGCAGGATGGCGATGGTCGACTCGACCGATGGCTCGTCGACCAGCACCTTCTGGAAGCGGCGCTCCAATGCCGCGTCCTTCTCGATGTACTTGCGGTATTCGTCGAGCGTGGTGGCGCCGATCAGATGCAGCTCACCCCGCGCCAGCGCAGGTTTGAGCATGTTGCCGGCGTCGATCGCGCCTTCGGCCTTGCCGGCGCCGACCAGGGTATGCAGCTCGTCGAGGAAAACGATGTAGCGGCCGGGGTCCATCGCCAGTTCTTTCAGCACCGCTTTCAGGCGTTCCTCGAATTCACCGCGGTATTTCGCGCCAGCCAGCAAGGCAGCGAGGTCGAGCACCAGCACCTTCTTGCCCTTGAGCGTTTCGGGCACTTCGTCATTAATGATCCGCTGCGCCAACCCCTCCACAATTGCCGTCTTGCCGACGCCGGGCTCGCCAATCAGCACCGGGTTGTTCTTGGTGCGGCGCTGCAGGATCTGGATCGAACGGCGGATTTCGTCGTCGCGTCCGATCACCGGGTCGAGCTTGCCGTCGCGCGCACGCTGGGTGAGATCGAGAGTGTATTTGGTGAGCGCCTCGCGCTGGCCTTCGGCTTCCTGCGACTGCACGTTCTCGCCGCCGCGCACAGCCTGGATCGCCTGTTCCAGCGCGGCCTTCTGGGCGCCGTGCTGCTTCAGCAGGCGTCCAGTCTCGCCCTTGTCGTCGAGCGCCGCCAGCAGGAACAGCTCGGAGGCGATGAAGGCGTCGTTGCGCTTCATCGCCTCCTTGTCGGTGAGGTTCAAGAGGTTGTTGAGTTCGCGCGAGATGCTCACCTCGCCGCCCTGGCCCTCCACCTTGGGCAGCCGCGTCAACGCCTGGGTCAGCGACGCCTTCAGGGCCGGCACCTGCACCCCGGCGCGCGACAGAATGGCCGCTGCGCCGCCGCCTTCCTGGTTCAGTAGCGCCAGCAGCAGGTGCTGCGCCTCGATGTAGGCATGGTCGCCGCCGACGGCCAGGCTTTGCGCGTCGGAAAACGCCTGTTGGAACTGGGTGGTGAGCTTGTCGAAACGCATAAGTGACCTCGTGCTTAAGGTATATTGAATGTCAGCTAAATGATGCCTTGCCGGGCGATTTCAACCCTTTATGTCTGAATTGAATGCAGAACAGGTTTTGTCCGATGTCGCGCGCGCGCTGGCCGAAGATGTCGGCAGCGGCGATCTTACCGCCCAGCTGATCCCCGCAGCGCAAACCGCCCGCGCCCGCGTCATCACCCGCGAGCCCGCCGTGATCGCCGGACGGCCGTGGTTCGACGCCTGTTTTCGCGCGCTCGATCCCGCCTGCCTCCTCGACTGGCGGGTCGGCGAGGGCGACGCCGCCGCCGCCGGCAGCGTACTGGTGGACATCAGCGGCAATGCCCGCGCGCTGCTGACCGCCGAGCGCACGGCGCTGAATTTCCTGCAGGCGCTGTCGGCCGTGGCCACCGCCACCCGGCCCTACGTCGAGGCGGTGCGCGGCACCCATGCGGCCATCCTCGATACCCGCAAGACCCTGCCCGGCCTGCGCATCGCCGAAAAATACGCGGTGCGGGCCGGCGGCGGGCAGAACCAGCGCGTGGGTCTCTTCGACGGCATCCTGATCAAGGAAAACCACATCGCGGCGGCGGGCGGCATCGCGCAGGTGCTCGACGCCGCGTTCCGGCTGGCGGAAGACAAGGTCAGCGTGCAGATCGAGGTGGAAAACCTCGACGAGCTCGTGCAGGCCATCGCCGCCGGCGCGCCACTGATCCTGCTCGACAACTTCAGCCTGGCCGACCTGCGCCGCGCGGTGCAGCTCACCCAGGGCCGCGCCCTGCTCGAAGCGTCCGGCAACATCACCTTGGAGACGGTGCGCGCAGTGGCCGAAACCGGGGTCGACCGCATTTCCATCGGCGGCCTCACCAAGCACATCCGTGCGGTCGACCTGTCGATGCGCATCGACGCCGATGATTGAGCTTGTCCGTGCCCGCTACGACGACCCCTTACACGCATCCGCGCTGATCGACCTGCTCGACCATTAC
>DAOMWT010000127.1:0-7297 GCA_035436705.1 Thiobacillus sp.
GGCCGCCCCGGCGGGCGGCTGCTCGACGCGGGCGAACTGCGCGAAATGCACGCTGCCGGCATGGAAATCGGCTCGCATAGCGTCCATCACGCGCGCCTGCCCGAAATCGGCGAAGCCTGCCTGCAGCAGGAGCTCCGCGATTCCAAGGCGGCCCTGGAAAACCTCCTCGGCGCGGCCGTCACCAGCTTCGCCTACCCCTACGGCGCGTGGGACGAGCGCTGCGCCGATGCGGTGCAACAGGCCGGCTACGCTGCCGCCTGCACCACCCGTACCGGCTGGGCGCTGCGCGACAACGATCCGTATCGGCTGCGGCGCCTGACCGTGTTCAACCGCGACACCCTCGGCAGCTTCGCGCGCAAGCTTTATTTCGGCAGCCACGACGTGCGCTGGCGGGACATTGCAGCCTATGCGCTGCGGCACCTGCGCGGGCGCTGATTCGATGCCAGTCCGCATCTCCATCGTCATGCCCTGCTACAACGCTGCGGCGCATTTGCCGGCCAGCATAGGCAGCGTGCTGGCCCAGACCTGCGGCGACTGGGAATTGATCGCGGTAGACGACGGCTCGACGGATGCCACGCTGGACTGGCTGCGTTCGCAAACCGATCCGCGCATCCGCGTCCACGCGCAGAGCAACCGCGGCGTCAGCGCGGCGCGCAACGCAGGCCTGGCGCGGGCGCGTGGCCGCTACGTGGCGTTTCTGGACGCCGACGACACCTGGGCCGCGGACTATCTGGACAGGATGCTGGCCGCATTGCAGGGCAGCCCCGGCGCGGTGCTCGCCTATTGCGGCTGGCAGAACCTGGGGCTGCCGGACGGGCGCGGCGCGCCGTTCGTACCGCCGGATTACGAGAATGCCGACAAGGCCGAAACCCTGTTTGCCGGCTGCCGCTGGCCGATTCATGCGGCACTGGTCAAGCGCGAGGCCGTGCTGGCGGCAGGCGGTTTCGATCCGGCGCTGAAAAACGCCGAGGACTACGCCCTGTGGCTGCGGGTGGCAACCACCGCGCCCATCGTGCGGGTGCCCGAGGTGCTGGCGTTCTATCATTTCCACGGCGGCGAACAGGCATCGGGCGACCATGCCCGCGCCGCGCTGCAGCACTACCAGGCGCAGTTGAAATATCTGGCCGCGCATCCGGCGTTGGGCAGCGCGCTCGGCGAATCGCGCATCCGCGAACTGACCGCGGGCGAACTGCTCAAGCGCGGCTACGCCCGTTACTGGCAGCGCGACCTGCCCGCCGCCCGGCGAATTTTCCGTACGGTGATGAAACAAGGCTATGGCACACTGCGGGACTGGAAATACATGCTGCCGGCGCTGCTTCCCTTGCCGCTCCATCGGGCATTGCTCCGCCGGATGGCGCGGGGCCAGCAGGCAAGGCCTTTGCCGGCAAGGACCGGGCAGGCCGACCCGCCCCGCGCGCCCGGCCAAACCGGGAAACGCAGCCTTGGTGAAGATTGAATGCTGATCACAGTTGCGGTGCCAACCCACAACCGCCCCCGGCTGCTGCGCGAGGCGCTCGCCAGCATCGTGGCCCAGACCCACCCGGAATGGGAAGTGGTGGTGGTGGACGACGGCTCCGCGCCGCCGGTTCCTGAATCCACGCTGCGCGAATTGCTTGGCGAGCGCTTCATCCTGGTTCGGCACGATCAGGCGCAGGGAATCGCCGCCGCCAAGAATGCGGGCGTCGCCGCTGCCCGCGGCGAAGTCGTGCTGCATCTGGACGACGACGACCTGCTCGCCCCCACGGCGCTGGCGCAGATTGCCGCCGCCTATGCCCGCCATCCCGGTCTGGAATGCCTGTTTATCAACGTCGAGCCTTTTGGCACCTATGCGCCAGGCACCGCTGCCAACCAGTCGCACGCCGTGTCCCGGCTGCTGGAGCGTGCGCAGCGCACCACGGATCGCGGCGTGGCCTTCTTCGACCGCAGGCTTTTCGCCGCGCTGCTCAAATCCGTTCCGATGGCGATGCAGCGCCCCGCCGCACGCAAGACCTTGTGGGATAGAGTCGGCCCGCTGCGCCGGGACAGCTACCTGCCGGAACCGGAATGGGCCATGAAATCCGCGCTGTTGTGCGAACCGGCGCTGCTGTTGCAGCATGCCTATCTGGCCCGCATGGATGGGCAGAACAATGTGTCGGTGCCCGCGCAAAAGGCAAAGCACATGCTCGCCGCCGTGGACATCCGCAAAACCCTGCTCGCCTGGATTGCCCGCAACCCCGCGCTTGCGGGGCGTGCCGGCGAGGTCAGGCACAGCCTGGCCGGCGTCTACTTCAACCAGGCCTACCATCACCAGCGCAGCGGCCATTGCAGGGCTGCCTGGCGGCCGCTGTTCGCCTCCTTCGCCACGCATCCGCAATGGTATAGCCTGCGCTTCGCCTTGCGCCTGCTGGCAAGCTGCATCAAGCGCCGCAAGGCCGATTGAGCATCCCCCGCACGCCTGTGCCGCGACACGGCGGGGCTATGGCACACTGCGAGACTGAAAATATGCGCCGCGCGCCGGGCTGCTCGACATCCCGGCACGACGGCGGACCGGACAATGCGACAGGGAAGCGCAGACAATCGATGGACAACTTTGACCCCGCTCTGATCTCCGTCGTCATGCCCTGCTACAACGCCGCGCCTTATGTGGAAGAGGCGATCGAATGCGTGCTGCGGCAAAGCTACCGGCACGTCGAGCTCATCGTCGTGGACGATGGCTCGCACGACGCCTCTGCGGAGATCGTCGCGCGGCTGGCGGACGGCAATCCTGAGCGCATCAGCGTGCTGCACCAGACCAACAGCGGCCCCTATGCGGCGCGCAACCACGGGCTGTCGCATGCGCGCGGCAATTTCGTCGCCTTCCTGGATGCCGACGATTACTGGCACCCCGACGCACTGCGTCAACTGCACGCCGCCCTGACGCAAGCCCGGGCCGATGCGGCCTATTGCGGCTGGCAAAACGTGGGGGAGGCCGCCGTCAACACGCAGCCCCACATCCCGCCCGATTACGCCGAAACCGACGCGGCCGCCGCATTCCTGCAATCCTGCCCGTGGCCGATCAATGGCGTGCTGATGCGGCGTCAGCTTATCGACACTTTGCGCGGATTTTCGGAACGGCTGCCCACCGCCATGGACTACGATTTATGGCTGCGCATGCTCACCGTCCGGCCCGTCGTGGTGCGCGTGCCCGAGGTGCTGGCGTTTTACCGGCGCTACCCGCGCGGCGATGCGCATATCCCGCGCTGGCGGCAGGTGTTCGACGCCATCGCCGTGCGGGAGGAGTTTGTCCGCCGCCATCCCGCGCAAATCGAGCATCTCGGCCGTGCCGGGCGCGACGCCCGGGTCTACGGATCGCTGCTGCCCGAGGCCTATCGCTGCCACTGGCGGCGCGACACCGATTCCTCGCGCCGCCTGTTCCGGCGCGCATTCCGCAAGGCCGACTGGAAGGCGCGCGACGTCAAATACCTCCTGGCCAGTTTCTTGCCTGCACCGCTATTCGAATCGCTGATCCGGGCAATCGATACCCGGCGCAGCACGCGCAACTCCATCTGAAGCGTCGCCATGCCCGTGCTTACCTTCGCCTTTTGCACCTATAACCGCGCGGACCGTCTGGAAAAACTCGTGGCGGCGATGCGCGCGCAAGCCTGCCCGATACCCTTCGAGATCCTCGCGATCAACAACAACAGCACCGACGCAACGGCCGCCATCCTCTCCCGGCTGGAGCGCTTGCCGGGGCCGACGCTGCGCTGGGTGAACGAGCCCGTGCAGGGGATCGTGGCGGCACGCAACCGCGGCATCGCCGAGGCGCTGGACAGCGACATCCTGGTCTTCATCGACGACGACGAGACGCCGCTGCCCGGCCTGCTCCAGGCAGCGGCCGACGCCATCCTGAACGAAGGCGCAGCGTGCGCGGGCGGCCGCGTGGAGATGGACTTCACGACCACCGCGCGGCCGCGCTGGCTCGAGGACGATCTGCTCGGCTTTCTCGCCGCGGTCGACCACGGGCCGGAACGTTTCTGGATCGAGGATGCCGGCACCCCCATCTGGACCGCCAACGTCGCGTACGACATGCGCCTGTTCCGCGACGACCCGGCCTTGCGCTTCGACCTCCGCTACAACCGCGAAGGCAAGGATATCGGCGGCGGCGAGGATGCCATGATGCTGTGCGCCCTGCTCGACCGCAAAGCCCGGATCCGCTATTGCCCCGAGATGACCGTGCTGCACGCGGTCGAATCCTGGCGCCTCACGCGCAGCTATTTCATCAAGCTGCATTACCGGGCCGGGGTTCGCCATGGCCGGTTTTCCCTGCCACGCTACCCCAACCTCCGGCTTGGCGTCCCGCCTTTCATGCTTGCCCAGTTCATCGGGCACTGCGGCCGCACCTTGAAGCTGGCGCTCAGCGGGAAACCGGGCCTGATCCGCCAGGCGATGAATGCCGCCCATGCGCTGGGCAGCCTGCAAGGCTACCGGAACCGCTCCGGTACCTGAGCATGATCGACGTCGCCATCCGCTTCGACGATCCGTCAGCCGTCAGCGACCATGCGCTCGAACGCGCGATATTGCATGCCATGGCCAGTCACGGCGTCTGCGCCACCTTCGCGACCATCCCGCATGCCGGACAGCATGCCTTGTCCGCCGACGATGTGCCCCACCTCGTCGAGGCCCGCCAGTCCGGCAGGCTGGAAATCGCCCAGCACGGGTTCAGCCATGAATCCTGCCGGCCCGGGGGCAGCCTTCCTTCCGAATTTGCCGGCCTCGATCGCGCGGCGCAAACGGACAAGATCACGGCTGGCCGGAGCACGCTCGAACAGGTCTTCGGGGTGGCGATCCGGGGATTCGTGCCGCCTTTCAATACCTTCGACCAGGTCACCGCTTCCATCCTGTCCGACCAGGGCTTCCTCTACCTCTCGGCGGGCAGCGAACACGGATCGGTCGAGTCCGACCGTCTCACCGAGCTTCCGCGCACCTGTCAGCTCACCGAACTCCGTCCGGCGCTCGCCGAAGCGCGACGTCATCCGCACGGCGATCTGGCCATCGTGGCCGTCATGCACCACTACGACTTTCAGGAGTCCGGGCGCACCGATGCACCGTTGACGCTCGAGCGACTCTCGGATCTGTTTCGATGGCTGCGCCAGCAGCCCGATGTACGATTGCACACATTGAGCCGGCTAGCCTCCAGGCATGACGCGAGCACTTGGCACAAGGCGGTGCAGCGAAACCGCTGGGTGCAGCGGCAGCACTGGCGTATCCGCTCCATTTTCCCGCGATACAGCCTCATGCCCCATACCCTATTCAGATACGTTCGTTTGACTGGAACCTCCACGTGACCTCGTCTTTCCCGTCCCCATCACGTCAGCAAGGCCCGATCTTCATCGTCGGCGCACCGCGCTCCGGCACCACCATGCTGCAGTACCGGCTGCGCAATCATCCGCACATCTCGCTCCCTACCGGGGAATCGCATTTCTTCATTCCGCTATACCGCAACGTGGAAAGCTTTGGCGACCTCAGCCAGATGGACAATATTCGCCGCGTGCTGCAGGCCATGCATGAACAAAGCCGGAATTTCCTGGAGACCGATCTGCATGGCTTGAAATTCGACGTCGACCGGTTGGCCAGAGAACTTCATGCCGAAGGCCGGTACACGATGCCGGCGCTTATCTCGGGGTTGTTCGAGAAAAACGCACGGGGCGAAGGAAAAACCAGATGGGGCGACAAGACGCCCTACTACGTGATGCATCTCCCCAAACTGCTCGAGTGGTTTCCCGATGCCCAGATCGTGCATCTGATCCGCGATGGACGCGATGTCGCTTTGTCGCTGTTCGGCAGACAGCACGATTTCTCCGTGTACAACACGTATTTCGCGGCGGAATACTGGGAAAGCTATGTGGAAAAAGGCCGCGCGCTGGGTAGTCAACTGCCGCCCCGGCACTACATGGAGTTGCGCTACGAGGACTTGCTTTCGCACCCCGAAGACAGCATGCAACGGATTTGCACGTTTCTGGGCGAACCCTACTCGGCTGAGCTGTTTGCCGTCACGGCGGTCGACGACCCAGGCAAGACCCCGCTGGTGCACGAACCCCTGAAAGCCGACAACGCGGGAAAATGGCGCAGCAAAATGACGCCAGCCCAGATCAGGGCCTTCGAAAGCGTAGCCGGCAGAACGCTGCGCGAATTCGGCTACGATCTGGTCACGCCGGGCACACCCCCCGCGCTCGCCGTGAAAGCGGCCTATCGCCTGCATAACAAGGTACTGACCCGTTTCTGGAAACATACCCGGCGGGCACTCGCGTGACCGCGCTCACCGTCCTCATCTGCACCCACAACCGGGCAGACCTGCTGCAGAAGGCATTGGCGTCGCTCAACCGCGCCCGGCGCCCGGCCATGCCGGTGCAGATTCTGGTGGCGGCCAATGCCTGCAGCGACGCCACGCTAGCGCAGATGCGGGCCTATCAGGCCCAGCAATCCGCCAACCGCTGGCTGCCGCTGCGCGTGATCGAGGTTCCTGCGCCGGGGAAATCGCATGCGCTGAACGAGGCCATTCCGCAGATCGAAAGCGGGCTGATCGCCTTGGTGGACGACGATCACCGGGTGGACGAGAACTATCTCGCGGCCATCGAACAGGCCGCTGCGGCCTGGCCGGATGCGGGTTTGTACTGTGGCCGCATCCTCCCCGACTGGGACGGCAGCGAGCCCGCGTGGGTGCACGACGAAGGCCCCTACCGCATTTATCCGCTGCCGGTGCCGCGCTACGATCAGGGCGACACCCCCCGAGCCGTCACCGCCGAGCATGGCCCCATACCGGGCGGCGGCAATCTGGTGGTGCGCCGCCGCGTGTTCGAACTGGCCGGCCAGTTTTCCACCGAACTGGGCCCGCACGGACACGACCTCGGCGGAGGCGAGGACAGCGAATACGTGCTGCGCGCCCTGGCGCGCGGAGAGCGCTGCCAGTACGCGCCGGACATCGTGCAGCACCACTACGTCGACACCGCGCGGCTCCGGCTCGGCTATCTGCTGAAAAAGAGCTATCAGCGCACCCGCTCGACCGCCCGCATCCACGGCGGCGGATCGGTTCCGCTGTATATGTGGCGCAAGCTGGCCGAGTACGGATTCCACAGCCTTCTTAGCCTGTCATGGGCCAAGCGGCGGTTCTACTGGGTGCGCACGGCAGCGGCGCTGGGCGAGATACAAGGCCGCAGCGAATCGGGGCATCGCGGCAAACGCCTGGCCCTGCCGCCCGACCGCGGCAGATTGCTTACCGAGGCGCTGGCGCTCGTCACCGCCGCCAGCGGCTTGCTCGCCTGGCTTGCCAGCGGCGACGCCC
>DAOMWT010000128.1:0-7009 GCA_035436705.1 Thiobacillus sp.
CCATGCCCAACACTCCGGCGCTGGTGCAGGCCGGGGTCGCCGGGCTGTTCGCGCCGCCTGCGGTCAGCCAGGATGCGCGCTCGCAGGCGGAGGCGGTGCTGCGTGCCGTCGGCGGCGTGGTGTGGGTGGAGGACGAGCCGCAGTTGGATGCGGTCACCGCTGTTTCGGGCAGCGGCCCGGCCTACGTGTTCTATTGCATCGAATCGCTCGAAGCCGCAGCCGTGGCCCAGGGACTGGCACCCGCCACCGCGCGCCAGCTGGCGCTGCAGACCTTCTTCGGCGCGGCCAAGCTGGCGCTGGAATCGGGCGAGGAACCCGCCGTGCTGCGCCAGCGCGTCACCTCCCGGGGCGGCACTACCGAACGCGGCATTGCCGCGCTGGAAGCGGCGGCGGTCAAACAGGCCATCGGCCAGGCAGTGGAAGCGGCCAGCCGGCGCAGCGCCGAGCTCGGCGACGAACTGGGGCGGCTCGCATGATTTCGGGCGCATTCGCTTTCCTCATCCAGACGCTGGGCAACCTGTTCGTGATTGCGGTATTGCTGCGCTTCATGATGCAGCTGTTCCGGGTGCCGTTTCGCAATCCCTTCGCGCAATTCATCGTCGCCATCACCGATTTTGCGGTGAAGCCGCTACGTCGGGTGGTGCCGGGCCTGTTCGGCCTCGACTGGGCATGCCTGGTGGTGGCGCTGCTGGTCGAACTGGTCGTGGTGACGACGGTGTACTGGCTGGATGGCTTTCCCTTTGCGCTGGCCGGCGCCAGGGTGTGGCCGGTCATGCTGGGACTGGCGGCGGTACGGCTGCTGAGCCTGGCGATCTACCTGATTATCGGCCTGACCCTGGTGCGCGCGGTATTGTCGTGGGTCAATAGCAATACGCCGCTGATGCCGGTCGTGTATGAATTGACCGAGCCGTTCCTGCGCCCGCTGCGGCGCATCGTTCCCACGGTCGCCCAGATCGACCTGACACCGCTGGTGCTGTTCATCGTGTGCCAGCTGGTGCTGATGGTGCCGGTGCTGGCGCTGGAGCGGGCGCTGCTTGGCGCGCTCTGAGGGGGAACAGGCCCCGGTCTGGGCGCGCCGCGACGGTGCCGGCTGGCTGCTCGACCTGCATGTGCAGCCCGGGGCGAAGCGGACTGCCGCGGTCGGCGAACATGGCGGCCGGCTGAAATTAAAGATTGCCGCGCCGCCCGTCGATAACAAGGCGAATGCGCATCTGCTGGCCTGGCTGGCCGCGCAGTTGGGGGTGCCGAAGTCGGCGGTGCGCCTGGTGCGGGGCGAAAGCTCGCGGCAGAAAACCGTGGCGGTGTGCGGCGTCGACGCACCCTGGCGTGAAATCGGGAAAAACAGTCAAACATGAGCATCCACCTGGAACAGGAAGTCGCCGAGTACAGCGAACGGCGCTTGCGGCTGGCGACCGCGATCACCGACTACGCCGACTGGCTCGACCGCCAGCACGGCATCGACGCCGAGCGTACCCTGCGGCTGGCCGATACCGCGTCCGGCCTGCGCCAGGACAAGCTGGTGGTGGCGTTCGTCGCCGAGTTTTCGCGCGGTAAGACCGAACTCATCAACGCTCTGTTCTTTGCCAACCACGGCCAGCGCCTGCTGCCGTCCGACGCCGGGCGTACCACCATGTGCCCGACCGAACTGTTTGCCAGTCCGGATGAAATGCCCAGCCTGTGCCTGCTGCCGATCGAAACGCGCCGCCGCAGCGAATCGCTGGCGCGCTTGAAGCACATGCCGATCGAGTGGTGCCGGGTGCTGCTCGATCCGACCGATCCGCGCCAGTTGCAGGAAAGCCTGAAAAAGCTCACCGAGACCAAGCCGTTGCCGGCGGTGGATGCCATCGAGCTGGGCCTGTGGGACAGCGAAGACGCCAGCGAGCGCCACCAGCTGCGTGCCGACGGCACCGTGGAGGTGCCGGCCTGGCGCTATGCCATGGTCAACTATCCGCATCCATTGCTGCAGGCCGGGCTGACGATACTCGATACGCCCGGGCTCAACGCGCTGGGCGCCGAGCCCGAACTCACGCTGTCGGTGATTCCCAATGCGCATGCGGTGATGTATCTGCTGGCGACCGATACCGGGGTGACGCGCTCGGATCTGGAAATCTGGCAGAAACACGTGCATCGCCATGCCAATTACCACGTGGCGGTGCTGAACAAGATCGACATGCTGTGGGACGAGCTCAAGAGCGATTCCGAGGTTCAGGCCACCATCGAGCGCCAGGCCGAGGAAACCGCGCGCGTGCTGAAGCTGCCGCGCAGCCGGGTGTTTGCAGTGTCGGCGCAGAAAGCGCTGGCGGCCACGATTCGAGGAGATGCCGCCTTGCGCGTGCGCTCCGGCATCGAGTCGCTGGAATACCTGCTGGCGCACCAGGTGATCCCGGCGCGGCGCGACATGCTTTATCACGCGGTCAGCCGCGAGGTGGCCGCCCTGCTCGACGAGAGCCGGGTGGACCTGGCCGCGCGGCTCAAGCGCAGCAGCGACGAGCTGATCCAGCTGACCCAGCTGTCGGGCAAGAACCGCGAACTGATCGAACAGACGCGCGCCAGCCTGCAGCAGGAGAAAGACAGTTACGACGCCACCGCCGAACAGTTCCGCGTGACCAGGAAAATGCTGGAGAGCCAGGGCGCGCACCTGTTGTTGAACGTGTCGGAGGATACGCTGGACGCGATCCTGAAGGCTGCGCGCGAGACGATGGAAGGCAGCTGGACGACGCGCGGACTGACCGGCGGCATCCGCCAGCTGAGCGAGCAGATGAGCGCACGCTTCCAGCAGGCGACCCAGCTGGCCGACAACATGCTGGATGCGCTCGATCAGGCCTACATGCGGTTTCACCGCCAGCACCGGCTGCCGAAAATGCAGGTGCCGCGGCTGGATCTGGGCGCCTACCGCAACCGGCTGGAAACCCTGATGCGCGAAACCGAAGCCTTCTGCACGGATCCTGCCAACCTGATGCTGGAGAAACGCTTCATGATCCGGCGTTTTTATGCCGGGCTGGCCGAGGAGGCGCGCAGCGCCTTCAAACTGGCGCGGGCGGAAGCCGAGCGCTGGCTGCGCATCGCGCTCGACCCCATCATGACGCGCATCCGTGAGCACAAGCAGTACCTCGACACGCGGCTGGCCAGCCTGCAGCGCATCCTGGAAAACATGGGTACGCTGCACGGCCGCATGGCGCAGATCAAGGACGAGATCGGCAATCTGCGCAACGAGAAGGCGGAACTGGTGCGCATAGCCGCACAGCTCGTCGCTTAGGCGTCCAGATACTTGTCAGCCGTTCAGGCGGTCCAATAACAGCGCCGTCCTGCCGGGATCGGTGTTCTTCAGCAGCTTCAGCGCGATGGGGGCGATCTCGCCCACCTGCGCTTTCAGCACCTGCTGTTTCACCTGCAACAGACTGGCCGGGTGCATCGAAAAGATCCGCAGTCCCAGCCCCAGCAGCAACCGCGTCAACAGTGGGTCGCCCGCCATCTCGCCGCAAACGGAAACCGGCTTGCCGGCCTTGGCGCCGGCGCGGATGGTGTACTGAATGAGATTGAGCACCGCCGGATGCAGGGGGTCGTAGAGATGCGCGACGCTGTCGTCGGCGCGGTCGATCGCCAGCGTGTACTGGATCAGGTCGTTGGTGCCGATCGACAGGAAGTCCAGCTGTTCGGCGAAAAAGCCGGCCGTGAGGGCGGCGGCCGGCACCTCGATCATGCCGCCGATGAGGATGCCCTCGTCGAATTTCAGGCCGTCCTTGCGCAGAGATGCCTTGGCGGCCTCGATCCGCTGCAGGGTTTGCTGCAGTTCGACGAAGCTCGCCAGCATGGGGATGAGCATGTGCACCCGGCCATGGAGGGAGGCACGCAGAATCGCGCGCAGCTGGGTGTGGAAGAGTCCGGGCTCGGCTAGGCACAGGCGGATTGCGCGCAGGCCCAGGGCCGGATTGTCGGCCATGGTGTGGCCCCACGGCGCCTGCTTGTCCGCTCCCAGGTCGAGTGTGCGGATGGTGACCGGCTTGCCGTCCAGCGCCTCGGCCACCGCCTTGTAGGATTCGTACTGTTCGTCTTCGGTCGGCAGGTCGCTGCGGTTGAGGAACAGGAATTCGCTGCGGAACAGGCCGATGCCGTGCGCTCCCGCCGCTTTCACCGCATCGACGTCGCCCAGCAATTCGATGTTGGCCATCAGTTCGATCGGCACGCCGTCCAGCGTGGACGATTTGCTGGTCTTCAGGCGCTTCAGCTTGTCGGTGTCGATGCGCCACTGGTTCTGCCGCAGCCGGTATTCGGCCAGGACGGACTCGTCGGGATTGACGATCACCACGCCGTCGCGGCCGTCGACGATCAGCAGATCGTGGTCGCGGATCAGGCCGCGCGCGTTGTGCAGCGCCATCACCGAAGGCATCGCCATGCTGCGCGCCAGAATCGCGGTGTGCGAGGTGGCGCCGCCGAGGTCGGTGATAAAGGCGGCGAAGTGCACGTTCTTGAACACGATCATGTCGGCAGGCGACAGTTCGTGCGCGACCAGGATGCGCTCGCTGTCGAAATCGACATCCAGCGGCAGGTGGCTGGAGTGGCCGGTCAGCGCCTTCAAGACGCGCTGCACGACCTGCACCACATCTTCCTGGCGGCTCCTCAGGTAGGCGTCGTCGATTTCCTCGAAGCGCGCCACCAGCGCTTCCATCTGCTGCGCCAGCGCCCATTCGGCGTTGCACTGAGTTTCGCGGATCAGGCGCTTGGGCGCCTCGGCGATCATCGAATCGCCGAGGAACATCAGGTGCATGTCGAGAAACGCCGAGAGTTCTGCCGGAGCATTGGCCGGAATGTGATTGCGCAGGGTTTCGAGTTCGGTGCGGGTGGCGAGGATGGCCTCGTCGAAGCGCGCCAGTTCGTCCTTGATGTATTTGCGGTCGAGCATGTATTGCGGTACTTCGACGCGCGCGTTGGAAGTGAGATGCGCATAGCCGATGGCGATGCCGCCGGAGACGCCGATGCCGTGCAGCGAGAAACTCATGGTCTGGAAGCCCCGGCTGGATGCACCTGACGGTGTACCCGGTCAGAGATCTGCAACGACGAGCGGTCGACTGTGGTTTTCAGGATAGATCCTCCCCGAAGCCGCTGGAAATCAACTCGGCCAGCGCTTCGATGGCATCCGTTTCGTCGTCGCCCTCGGTTTCCAGGGTGATGGTGCTGCCCTTGGCGGCAGCCAGCATCATCACCCCCATGATGCTTTTGGCGTTGATGCGGCGGCCATTGCGCGCCATGAATACATTGCTCTTGAAGCTGGAGGCCAGCTGGGTCAGTTTGGCCGACGGGCGCGCGTGCAGCCCCAGCTTGTTGACGATCTCAACGTCCCGTTGCTGCATGGCACATGGCCTCAGTAATATGGTTGATGCTGTTGCGCCCGCCTTCGACGATGCGCTCGACGAGCTGCGGCAGCGCCAGCATGTCGCGGTAATTCAGCGCTTTCAGCAGCATCGGCAGGTTGACGCCGGAAACGCCTTCGATGTGCGCAGGTTCGAGCAACCGACACAGTGTGTTGCTGGGGGTGGCGCCGTAGACGTCGGTCAGCACCAGGATGCCGTCGCCTTCGTCGAGTTCGGCCAGCCGCGCCTGGATGGCCTTCTGCCGCTCGTCGGGGTCGGCATGGCCGATGAAGTCGAGCGTGGCGAGCCCGCGCGGGCGTTGTCCCAGCACATGGGTGGCGCACTCGACCAGACTGTCGGCGAGCGAGCCGTGGGCGACGATGAGGATGCCTATCATTGCAAGTAGGTGGTAAGGGGTGAAACCTGCATTCTAACGAAGCCGGGCCTTCATCGCAGGCGAGACATGGATTTGGCCGGCGGCATCCACTGCCAGGTAGTCGCTCACCCTCAGCCGGGACGCGTTGTCCGCCAGCCGCGCTGCGCCGTCGATGAACAGCGGCTTGGACAGGGCATCCGAGCGGGTTCCGGCCCGCTTGCCCGCCACCAGCACCGTCACCGACTGCATTCCGCGTGCCGGGCTGCCGCTGCGCGGGTCGATCAGGTGGCTGTAGCGGCGTCCGCCCGCCTCGAAATAGCGCTGGTAGTCGCCCGAGGTGCCGACCGCCTCGCCGTCGCGCAAGTCCAGCACGGCCAGCGTGCCGGACTTGCGCGGATGCTGGATGCCCACGCGCCATGGCCGCTCGCCGTGCATGCCCAGCGCGATCACGTTGCCGCCGATGTTCACCAGCGCGTTCTTGACGCCGTGCGCTTCCAGGATGCGCACCGCGTCGTCCAGCGCGCGCCCCTTGGCGTAGCCGCCCAGATCCAGCTGCACTGCCGGGTTGTCGCTCCAGGCGGTGTTGTTTTCGAGATGCAGATCGCGCATGCGCGGCTGCCTGCTTACCCAGTGCCGAATCGCGGCGGCATCCGGCACCCGTGCCTGCGGCGCGTCGGCGTGAAAGCCCCACAGTGCGATCAGCCCGCCGATGGCAGGGTTGAACAGGTCATTCGACTGGTTCGACAAGGCCTGCGCATCGCCCAGCATGGCCGTGAGTTCGGGGCTGAGCGGAGCGCGTTCCCCTTTGGCCAGCGCGGCGTTGAGCCGCGACAATTCGCTCGGCTGCCAGGCGTGCAACTGGCGGTGAAGTTCGTCGAAGCGCGCCAGCACCGCGGCGATCGCCTGCCGGGCCTGCGCTTCCGGCGCGCCGTAGACGCTGACTTCGACCAGGGTGCCGAATACGTAGGATTGCTGCTGAACCAGCGGCGGCGGGCTGCACGCCGCCAGCGCCCATAGCAGCAGAAGCCACAGGCCGTGGCGCGCGGCGTTCATCTGCGCTCGAGTGCGGCGATGAACTGCGCCGCCACGTCGTGCCCGGTCTGGGCGGCGATTTCCTGAAAGCCGGTGGGGCTGGTGACGTTGATTTCGGTGAGGCAGTCGCCGATCACGTCGAGCCCGGCGAGAAAGATGCCGTTCGCCTGCGCCCACGGCGCGATGGTTTCGGCGATTTCGCGGTCGCGCGCGGATAGCGGCTGCGCGCGCGCGGTGCCGCCGGCGGCGAGGT
>DAOMWT010000129.1:0-6934 GCA_035436705.1 Thiobacillus sp.
ACGCCTGTATAAAGAAAATGCTATTATTCAATAACATTTTCTTTAAAATTGTTTTCTGGATATATAAAATACGCCGTTTACACGCTTCTCTCTCGCACCGGAGACATGCCCCTCCCAAGCCGGCCGGACATTGCTTCGAGAGCATTCCCGACAAGCCTTGGATTTCATCCGCATCGATATGACGCGGCCCATCGGTCTGCTCAGCCAGCCACAAAAGCACAGCCGCAGACAGTAAGCCCCGTTTTTCCACGGCACCTCAAAAGGAATCCGGCTGCCCTGGCATCACGGCCCGTTTCCTCTGCTCATCCTCCATCCGGAACAAACCAGGCCTGGGCAGCGTGCCGTCCCGTTGCCTGCCATCCGGCCAACCAAAAATGAAATGGAATTGCTACATGCAGGAATCTCATAAGTACAAGGCCTATTCCCTGAATAACTTCCGCGACATCCCGCAGATGGAACGGCTGCCCGAAGAAATAAAATTCGACATCGAAGTGGTGGGACAGGTCCTCCCCTTCAAGGCCAATAACTTTGTTGTCGACCATCTCATCGATTGGGACCGGGTGCCTGCCGATCCCCTGTTCCTGCTCACCTTCCCCCAGCGCGACATGCTGTTGCCCCATCACTACGAGGAAATGGCCGCCTTGCTGAAAGGCGGCGCCGACCGCGCCGAACTCAAGGCCGCCGCAAACCGTATCCGCCTGCAGCTCAATCCGCATCCAGCCGGGCAGATCAGCCACAACATCCCCAGCCTTGACGGCGAGAACCTCGACGGCATGCAGCACAAGTACCGGGAAACCGTCTTGTTCTTTCCCAGCCAGGGCCAGACCTGTCACGCCTATTGCAGCTTCTGTTTTCGCTGGCCGCAGTTCGTCGGGCTCTCCGATCTCAAGTTTGCCAGCCGTGAAGTGGATCGCCTGATCCATTATCTCCAGGCCAATCCGCAGGTCACCGATGTGCTGTTCACCGGCGGCGATCCGCTGATCATGTCGGCGCGCAATCTGGCCCAATACATCGAGCCCTTGCTCGAAGCCGATCTGCCCAACCTGCGCCACATCCGCATCGGCACCAAGGCGCTCAGCTACTGGCCTTACCGATTCCTGAGCGACGACGACACGGACGATTTGCTGGCGCTCTTCCGCAAGGTCGAGGAGAACGGCAAGCATCTTGCCTTGATGGCCCACTTCAACCATCCGAGGGAACTGGCACCCGAGCCGGTACGCCAGGCTATTGCACAAATCAGGCAAGCCGGTGCGATCATCCGCACCCAATCTCCCCTGCTGCAGCACATCAACGACGACCCGGCCTTGTGGGCCCGGATGTGGAATGAGCAGGTGGATCTGGGCTGTGTGCCCTACTACATGTTCCTCGCCCGCGACACCGGTGCCCAGCACTATTTCAACGTGCCCCTGGTACGTGCCTGGGAAATTTTCCGCGAAGCCTACCGGCAGGTAGGGGGGCTTTGCCGTACCGTACGCGGCCCCAGCATGTCCGCCAACCCCGGCAAGGTGCAGGTGCTGGGTGTTAGCGAGATCAAGGGCGAAAAGGTTCTGCAACTGCGTTTCATCCAGGGCCGCAACCCCGATTGGGTGCACCGGCCGTTTTTTGCCCGCTATGACGAACAGGCCACCTGGCTGAGCGATCTCAAACCCGCCTTTGGCGAAGAGCAGTTTTTCTATCAGGAAGAATTCGAACAGGACTACCGGGAGAATCTGGAAGCCGGGCATCCAGAGGACTATGAATAACGTCCCGGTGCCAGATGCCAGCCCCCGCTGATCCCGCCCCGGCTTGACTGCCGTTAACACCGGCGATGCGCCACGCGCCGCCCTTGCATGCCTGACCTCTTGCCGCAATGAACTTTGAAACTGCCTATCTGACCGAACAACCTGAAGCAATTCAAGCCATCGCCGGCCTGGTGCTGATGGTCTTGCTGGCCTATGGCGCCAGACTTGTCGTCCACTGGATCCTGCTGCATGGTTTCAGCCGCTGGATCGAGGCCATGCAGGCCCGCTGGACACGCGTCGTCCTGCACCGCAATGTCCTGAACCGCCTGGAGAAGGTCACGCCGTCCCTGGTGGTCCAGCTGTCCGTCGCCGCCATTCCCTACCTGTCCGCTGCCGCCGTCAGCATCATCAGAAATGTGGCCGTGGCGGTGACCGTCCTTCAAATCGTTCGGGTATTGATGGCCTTGCTGGATGCGCTCCACGAAGAGCATGAAAGATCAGCCGGCACCCTGGCCGTATCGACCCGCTCGATCAAGAGCCACATCCAGCTGGCCAGGCTGGGTTTGATGTTGCTGGGGGGCATCATCATCATTGCCGCGCTGATCGACCGCTCCCCCCTGATTCTGCTTTCCGGTCTGGGCGCCATGTCGGCAGTGTTGATGCTGGTTTTCAAGGACACCTTGCTGTCCTTCACGGCGGGCCTGCAACTGGCGTCCAACGACATGCTGCGCGTGGGCGACTGGATCGAGATGCCGCAGCTGGGCGCGGATGGGGATGTGATCGACATTGCCCTGCACACGGTCAAAGTGCAGAACTGGGACAAAACCATCACGACCATTCCCACCTGGCGTCTGATGTCCGAGAGCTTTCGCAACTGGCGCGGCATGTCCGAGTCGGGCGGACGGCGAATCAAGCGCGTCATTCGCCTGGATGCAGGCTCTGTTTGCTTCCTCAAACCGGAAGACATGGAACGCCTTCAGCACATTGCCCTGCTCAGGCCTTACCTCGAACAAAAGCTGCAGGAGCTTGATGGCGCCAATAGCGCGGCAAGCCGCACGCTGGGCGATCTGGCAAAAGCCCCCGCCAACCAACGGCGCCTGACCAATCTGGGCACCTTCAGGGCCTATATCAACGCCTACCTGAGGCAGCATCCGAAGATTCACCAGGGCATGACCCTGATGGTTCGTGCGATGGAGCCATCCTCGGAAGGCATTCCAATGGAACTGTACTGCTTCACCGCATCAACGGCGTGGATTGAGTACGAGGGCATCCAAAGCGATATTTTTGATCATCTGCTCGCCATGCTGCCTGAGTTTGGTTTGCGCCTTTACCAGAAGCCTACGGGTCAGGACCTTACCAGCGGATTGCGGTTACGTCAGGGGCGGAACCAGGACTGACAGGCGCCCGATTGCAGGCGGTCACCGTGTCCGGGAAAGCCGGGGCGATACAGGCAGACTGTCGGCCGGGCATGCCGAGACTGCCTTTTCAGGGCCGCAAACCGCTGCTCTTTTGCCGTAATACCCGTGTATTGGATTCCGCCGCTCCCGGTTCAGTCTCTTCAATAAAAACGGGCGTGGCCCGTTCAGCCACGCCCGCTGTCTTTCCACCCCCTGAATCAATACTTCAGCGTCAGCCCTTTCTGTTTGGAGAAATACATCGCCAGATCGCGCATGTCCGTATCGGAGAGGTTTTGTACCTGGCCGGCCATAATGGGGTTCTTGCGCTTGCCGGACTGGTAATCCTTGAGCACCTGGTAGAGATAATCGCGGTGCTGGCCCGCCAGTTTGGGAAAGGATGCCACGGCACTGATCCCGTCCACGCCGTGGCAGGCAGCGCAGGTGGCCGATTTGGCCTTGCCGGCCTCATAATCGCCCTTGGCATGCGCGGTCAGGGAAGTGCCCAGTGCAACCACGGCGAGGATGAGCAATGTGTTTTTCATGGGGTCTCCTCAGTTGGCAGCGCCGCTGTACGACGATGCGTAATACGCTGCAAGATCATCCATGTCCCGCTCGGACAGGCTGCCCGCGATGGCCTTCATGCTGGGGTGGCTGCGCTCGCCACTTTTATAGGCTTTGAGGGCCGCCACGATATAATCGGCGTGCTGTCCACCGAGCTTGGGAACGCTATATACGCTGGGATAGGCGGTACGCCAGCCGGCAATGCCATGACAACCGGCGCACATCGAGGTTTTAAGCTGTCCGGCCTTGGGATCGCCCGCTGCCTGAACCGGTACGGTCAACAGCAGCAGCGCGGATGCACACAACATCATCGTGGTGAGTTTCATCTTCCTCTCGCTCCCTCTGGCTGAATTGTCGTTGCGACCCGATCCGACGCGGGGTTTGCGTCCGATTATAAAACCGGACAGGCCACCCGGGACAGAAAGCCATGCAAAAACTCTTTCGCAACAAATAGTTATATTCTTATTCGTTAATATAATTTTGGAGTCTGCGTGATCGATCTCAAGGCCTGCCCGCTCTGGCTTTACCGCCTGCTGCCCTTCCTGCGCTGGTGGCCCAATGTCACGCCGCAGACGTTCAAGGCCGACAACATCGCCGCGCTCACCGGCGCCATGATCGTGCTGCCGCAGGCGGTGGCGTTCTCCACCATCGCCGGGCTGCCACCCGAGTATGGTCTCTACGCAGCCATGGTGCCTGCCATCGTCGCTGCATTGTGGGGATCGAGCTGGCACCTGGTGTCGGGGCCGACCACGGCGATCTCAATCGTGGTGTTCGCCTCGATCAGCCCGCTCGCCGAGTCCGGCAGCCCGCAGTTCATCGGCCTGGTGCTCACGCTCACCCTGCTGGCCGGCCTGATCCAGCTGGCGATGGGCCTGGCGCGGCTGGGGGCGCTGGTCAACTTCATCTCGCATACGGTCATCATAGGCTTCACCGCCGGTGCGGCGATCCTCATCGCGAGCAGCCAGATCAAGCACTTCTTCGGCCTCGAGATGCCGCGCGGCGCACACTTCCACGAGGTGCTGATTTATTTCAGCGGTCACCTCGCCGACATCCAGCCCTGGGTGATGGCGGTGGGCGCGCTCACGCTGGTGTCGGGCATGCTCGCCAAGCGCTATCTGCAGAAGCTTCCCTACATGATCGTCGCGATGGTGGTCGGCAGCGCGGTCGCGGCGATCCTCAATGCGCAATTCGGCAGCGAAACCACCGGCATCCGCACCGTCGGCGCGCTGGCCGCTGCCTTTCCCCCTTTCTCGGTACCGGACTTCTCACTCACCGCAATCAAGCAGACGCTTTTTCCTGCCACCATCATCGCCATCCTGGCGCTGACCGAGGCAGTGGCGATCGCCCGCTCGGTCGCAATCAAGTCCGACCAGCGCATCGACAGCAATCAGGAGTTCGTCGGCCAGGGGCTGTCCAACATCGCCGGCAGCTTCTTCTCCGGCTACGCCTCCAGCGGCTCCTTCAACCGCAGCGGCGTCAACTACGCGGCGGGGGCAAAAACGCCGCTGGCGGCAGCGATGTCGGCGCTGTTCCTGCTGCTGATCGTGCTGCTGGTGGCGCCGCTCGCCGCCTACCTGCCGGTACCGTCGATGGCGGCAATCCTGTTCATCGTGGCGTGGGGCCTGATCGATTTTCACCACATCGGCGAAATCTTCAAGCGCCACCAGCGCGAGCGCATCGTCCTCACGCTGACCTTCGTCGGCACTCTGGTCGACCTGGAAAAGGGCATCTTCCTCGGCATCCTGGTGTCGCTGCTGTTCTATCTTTACCGCACCTCGCGGCCGTCGATCCGCGAACTGGTGCCGGATGCAAGCGAACTCGACAATCCGCGCCGCAAATTCGTACCGGCCACGACAGGCGCGCCCACCTGTCCGCAGATGGCCATGCTGAGGGTCGAGGGCTCGATCTTCTTCGGCGCGGTCGAACACGTGCAGCAGCACTTCCGCAACGTCGACGAGGCCGACCCGAAAAAGAAGAACCTGCTGATCACCGCACGGGCGATCGGCTTCATCGACCTCGCCGGCGCCGAACTCCTGTCGAAGGAAGCCACCCGCCGCCGCAAGCTCGGCGGCGGCCTGTATCTGGTGGGGGTACAGCCGGATTTCTGCGAAATGCTGCGCCGCAGCGGCCAGGTCGATACCGTGGGGGAGGACCAGATATTCAAGCATAAGGGCGAGGCGATCCAGGCCATCTACCCGCGGCTCGACAACGAAATCTGCCGCCACTGCACGGCACGGATCTTCCAGGAGTGCCACATCGCACTGCCTGACGGAACGCCGCGCAGCCTCAGTGACCGCGAGCTGGCTGCGCGCGCCGCCACACCCACGGCGGGGTAGGCGCGGGATCCTGCCACAGCCCGATGCCCGCGCGGCGCGCTTCGTCCTGCAGCGGCCGCATCGCCCGGCGCGGATTGCGCGATGACGACCAGGCATAACCGCGCCGCACCAGTTCCTCGTTCACCGGCAGCGCGCCGACCCCGAGCCTTCCCAGCTTGCGGCCGTAAACATCGGTGGCAACGACTTCCAGCGTCGCGCGCTGCTGCAATGCCATGCCCTCGAGCGCGCGGGTGGCCGCCTCGCCATACGGCTGCTCCTTTTCCGGCGCGTCGATGTCGACCAGGCGCACCTTGATGAAAGCCCGCGAGGACGGATGGTAGTGGTCGGGTTTGAACAGCACGGTATCGCCGTCGATCACCACGATGACGACGCCGGTGAGCATTTCCGCCCACGCCGCACCGGCGGCGAGCAGCAGGAACAGTGCAAGCAGGCGTCTCAACCCGCGAGCATCTCGGCGGCGTGCTGCCGCGTCGTCGCGGTGATCTTGAGTCCGCCGAGCATGCGCGCGATTTCCTCCACCCGCGCACTGGCATCGAGCAATTCGATGCTGGACGAGACGAAGCCGCCGCTGGCCTGCCTGGCTACCCGCAAGTGCTGCGAACCGCGCGCCGCCACCTGCGGCAGGTGGGTGATGACCAGCACTTGCCGGGTTGTGCCCAGCTTCGCCAGCCGCCGCCCGACCGCTTCGGCCACGCTGCCGCCGATGCCGACGTCGACTTCATCGAAGATCAGCGTCGGCACGCCGGCCACGCCCGACAGCGCGGTCTGGATCGCCAGGCTGATGCGCGACAGCTCGCCGCCCGACGCCACCTTGCCGAGCGGCCCCGCCGGCAGGCCGGGATGGCTGGCCACCAGAAAGCCCACGTCCTCCAGTCCGTGCGCGCGCGGTTCGCCGGTCGGCTGCAACTGGACGTCGAGC
>DAOMWT010000130.1:0-6856 GCA_035436705.1 Thiobacillus sp.
CCGGTTGGCGCGGCGGCGGGCATTGCGACGTTTGCCGGCGTGTGGGTGGCTGCGGCTGGCGGTTGCAGGGCGAAGTAGAGATACAAGCCGTAACCGAGTGCGATCAACGCGGCCAGCAGGGCGGTGAGTGGCACCAGCGAGAGTTGCGGCCAACGGAAATCGCGCACACGGCGCGGCTTGGGCGCGCCTGTGCCGCTGCCGAACAGCAGGCCGGGCGGTTCCACCCATTCGCGCGCCTGGGCTGTGCCGGGCGGGGTCAGGGGCTCCAGTTCGAGGTCGCCCTCGATCCGGTTGCCGGAATCGGGCTTGATCCCGTTGGCAGCTTCGGCCTGTTTCAGCGCTTTGAGCAGCAGGCTCACGGAGAACTCCGCGCCGTAGGAAGCAGGCGCTGGAACTGGCGCAGTTCGTCGCTTTCCAGCGTGGGGTTGGAAACCACGATGGGGCGCAGAAAAATCACCAGCTCGGTCTGGCTGTTCATCCGCTCGTGCTGGCCGAACACGGCGCCGATGCCTTCGGGGCGCGACAGGCCCGGCAGGCCGTCGCGCGCGTTGTTGGTGTCGTCCTGGATCAGGCCGCCGAGGATGACGGTCTGGCCGCTCCTTACCTGCAGCAGCGATTCCATCTCGCGTACCTGGATGACCGGGATCTTGTTGCTGATCTGGGCGTTTTTCAGGTCCGGGTTGGGGTCGTCCACATCCCCCACCTTGCGCGTGATGGTCGGACGCACGGTGAGCGACACCAGTCCGTTTTCATTGATTTGTGGCAGTACCGACATGACTACGCCGACCGGTACGGTCTGCGGGGTGGTGGTGAAGGTGGTGGTCGCCCCCACGTTGGCGGTTGAAACCGTGTCCGCCTTGACGGTGAAATACACCAGATTGTTCACTACTTTCAGCAGTGCCGTCTGGTTGTTCAAGGCCATCAGCTTGGGGCTCGACAGCACTTTGGTGTTGCCGTAGGACTCCAGCAGGTCGATGGCAGCCTTGAAACCGTTGCCGCCGTTGTAGGTCGCTTGAATGAAAGGTGCCAACGAACCTGCAAGCGCATTGGAACTGCTGCCGCCGACTGCGCCGATGGTGTCGATTTTCCACCCGACCGATCCTTGCAAGGCACGCGACCAGTCGATTCCCGCGCGGTACTGATCCTTGAGCGTGACCTCGACGATGGTGGCTTCGATCAACACCTGGCGCTGCGCCGACTGCATCACGCGGTCGAGATATTGCTGCACCAGTTCCTGCTGCTTGGCGGTGCCCAGCACGCTGACGGTGCCGGCCACCGGGTTGACCGCGACATCATTTTTGCCGTCGCCCGCCGGTCGATTGGCGAACGCAGCGGTGAACAGACTGGCGGCGCCTGCACCGGCCTTGCTGGCGGCTTCGGCTTGCGACACCCGCTCGGCACGCTCGGCTTTTTCGGCGTCCAGCCGGGCGGCGCGCTCTTCGTTGCTTTGCGTGACAGCGCGCGTGCCGGCGAGAAGGGTGCGGATATTGTCGGCCAGGATCGTCCACAGGTCGTTGTTGGACTGGCTGGCCACCGTGGTGGTGGAGGAGTTTCCGGTCGCTGTGCTGCTGGTGCCCGTGGCTCCTGTGCCGATGTTGCCGCCGCCAGTGCTGGCGATTTGCGCCGCCACCCCGACGCTGGAGGTGGTGTTGCGGGCGACGTTCACATAATTGACGCTGTAGGTTTTGACGTAAGGCGTGTCCGACATGATCGACACGGTGCGGCCGTTCATTTCATAGCGCAGGTTGGCTTGCCGCGCGATGCGATCGAGGATGGCGGGCAGCGGTTCCTGCACCGCGTTGAGCGAGACATTGCCGCTGATCCCCGGATGCAGGTCGATGTTGTACTGGGTGTCGCGCGCGATCGAAAACAGCAGGTCTTTCACCGGGACGTCGTTGACCACCACGGTGTAGGTCGGCACCGGCGCGCTTGGCCTGGGCGTCGCCAGTGCAGGTAGGGCCTTGACGGGGGCGGGCGGCGGCGCGATGGGGGCGGCCTGGGCAGGCTGGCTGATGTGGCCGGGCGAAGTGTCAAACGCCTTGGGCGGCACGCAGCCACCCAGGAATACGAGGCTGGAGAGGATCAGTCTCGTCAATGCGGGGCGTTTCGACACAGCGTTCATCATCATTCCAAGACTGCGGTGCGCATTTTGCCGACCGTGCGCAGAAACGGCGTGCCGGCCGGCGAGGCGGGCAGTGCGCGCAGCGCCGTCATGGCGGCGTCGCGGTTGGCAAACTCGCCTGCCAGGATCATCCAGGCGGGCGCACCCTGGCTCAAGCCGTGCAGCACCCGCACCGGTTGCGGGGTGGCGGCGTCCAAACTCTTCAGTAATACGGCTGCCTCGCCGGCTTCTTTAGCCGAGGCGACCTGGATGACATGGGTGCCGGCCGCGGCGGTAGCGAGCCAGAGCCGGGTTTGCCGGGCCCGTTCGGCGATTTCGGCAACAGATGCGGTGGCGGCTGGCTTGCGGGAAGCCTGAGGGGCGGCTGCGGCGGGAGCAGGGGTGGGCGCCAGTGCCTGCCATGCAAGCCATGCCAGCAAGCCCAGCGCGGCGGCAAGTCCGGTGCTCAACCATGCCCAATGGCGCATTCCGGCGTGCTGGCGCGGGAGGGGCTGCATGTCGGCGTCGCCCGCCGCGGCATCCAGGTGGGCCGGGGTGAGCGTATGGGTCTGCCCGGCATACGCCGCCAGCAGGGTTTTGTCGGCCAGCACGTTGATGCGGCGCGACAGGCCGCCCGATAGTGTCGTCATGCGCGCGATCAGCGCAGGCGAAAACAGGTCGGGGCCGCGATAGCCCGCCACCACCAGCCGCGCGCGCAGGTAATCGGCCACCTCGGCCTCGACCAGCGGCGACAGGTTCAAACTCAGGGTGATGCGGTCCTTCAGCTGGCGGATGCGCGGGTCGGCCAGCTGCGCGTCGAGTTCGGGCTGGCCGAACAGCACGATCTGCAGCAGCTTGTCGGTGGCGGTTTCAAGATTGGTCAGCAGCCGCAGGAACTCCAGGTTGTCGAGCGCGATGCCTTGCGCTTCTTCGACGAAGACCACCACGCGGCGCCCTGCCGCATGGCGTGCCAGCAGCGCGGCATTCAACTGCGCCAGGCGGGCCTGGCGGCCATTTTCGGGGGGGGCGATGCCGAGATCGGCCAGAATCGCCGCCAGCATGTCGTCCGGCGCAAGCGTAGGGTTGCCGAGATAGACGCTGTCGACGCTGTCGGGCAGCTGCCCTGCCAGCTTGCGGCACAGCATGGTCTTGCCGCTGCCGACTTCGCCCACCACCTTGATGATGCCTTCGCCCTGACCGATGGCGTAGAGCAGGGCGGCGAGCATTTCCCCGCGCTGGCCGCCGGCATACCAGTACTCGGTATTCGGCGTGATGCGGAAGGGGGCTTCTTTCAGGCCGAAATAGTCGAGATACACAGGCGCTTATTCGCTGCCGTACGTTTGCATGCGGCTGTACAGCGTGGTGCGGTTGATGCCGAGCAGCTTGGCGGCCTGCGACAGATTGCCGTGGGTCATGTTGAGCGCGGCCTCGACATAGGCTTTTTCCCACTGGCGCAGGGTGACGTCGAGGTTGAAATTGGCCAGCGTCTGCAGCTGCTTGCGCGCCAGTTCGATCAGCGCCTTGCTGTCGTTGGCAAGCGGAATTTCCTGCGGATAGGCCTGGTCGGTGTCGAGTTCGGCTTCCAGCTGCGGGGCATTGACCGCCATGCCGGGGTATTTGGTGGTGAGCCGGATGGCGATGTTGCGCAGTTCGCGCACGTTGCCAGGGAAATGGTAATCCTCCCACATCTGCTGCGCGCGCGTGTCGAGCTGGAAAGGCGGGGTCTTGGCTTCGCGGGCGTAGAAATCGCGGAAGTGGTTGAGCAGGGTGAGCTTGTCCTGCCCCATGTCGCGCAGCGGCGGCACCGCGATGGAGAACACCGACAGCCGGTGGTAGAGGTCGGCGCGGAAGCGGCCGGCCTTGATCTCGGCGCGCAGGTCGCGGTTGGTGGCGGTGACCACGCGGGCGTTGGAGAAGCGCGGCTGGGTTTCGCCGACGCGCTGGTATTCGCCGTTTTCCAGTACGCGCAGGAGCTTGGCCTGCAGTTCCAGCGGCAACTCGCCGATCTCGTCGAGGAACAGGGTGCCGTTTTCGGCTTCCTCGAAATAGCCGGCGCGCGCGCTGGTGGCGCCGGTGAAGGCGCCCTTGGCGTAGCCGAACAAGGTGGGCTCGACCAGTGTCGGCGAAATCGCCGCGCAGTTGAGAGCGAGATAGGGCTTGGCCGCGCGCGGCGACAACTGGTGCAGGCTGGAGGCGACGCGTTCCTTGCCGCTGCCGGACTCGCCTTCGATCAGCACCGGGAACGGCGCGGTGGCGTACTGCTTGATCTGCTGGCGCAGCTTGTCCATCGCCGGGCTATCGCCGACGATGCCGGAATCCTTGGCCGGGGCGGGTGCCTTGTCCGCGCTGCGCTCGGCATCCTGCACCAGCAGTGCGTTGAACAGCAGGGATTTCAGCCGTTCGGGCTCGCACGGCTTGGCGACGAAATCGATCGCGCCGAGTGCGCGCGCGTGGCGCGCGTTGGCTTCGTCGCTCTGGCCGGACAGCACCAGAATCTTGATGCTGGGCGAGATGCCGAGCAGGTCGGCGATCAGGGCAAAGCCTTCGTCGGGCTTGTGCGGCTGCGGCGGCAGGCCAAGATCCACCAGCGCCAGTTGCGGCGGCTCGTCCAGTTGCATCAGCAGGCTTTTCACCTGGGCGCGCGACTCGGCGGCAGAGATGTCGAAGTCCTTGCTCAGGACATAGGTGAGCGTATCGGAAATCAGCGGATCGTCGTCGACGATCAGCAAGCTGGGTTTGTTGGTTCGGGACACATATCCTCCAGGTCCAATGGTGCCGCGACCGCGCCTGCTCCTGATGGAGAGCGGGATTGTTGTGCGCGTGTCGGGTTTTCGACGATTGTGCCAGAGAGCCGTTGAAAGTTAAACCGCGGCAGACCGGCGGGACCCGTGCATGCCACAAGCGGGCGGATGCGTTTGCGGCACGGCTGGGACGGGCTTGGGGATCAGCTGTTTACCGGTTCGACGGCAACGCGTATCCAGCCTTCGCTGCGCTCGATCGGGCTGCCCAGCGCAACGGGTTTGCGTTCCGGCGCACCATGGATTTGCACTACCTTGCCGGGCGTGAAATGGACAGGATCGATAATCACGCTGTCGGTACCGGCGCTATCTGTCAGCCACAGGCTGGAATGCGGCAGGCTGGCGCCGCTGTTGTCGAGTCCGTTCACCGTGTAGCCGGCGGGTGTGGTGTCATTCAACATGACCAGCGCGGGCGTTTCGGCAAGGGTTTCGATGCCGACCGAACTGGTGTCGTCGCTGAGACGCGACAGGCGGCGCACGATGCCCAGTTGCCATGTGGCGGCATCGTGCGATTTGATGCCGATCAGTGCGCCTACACGCAGCCAGTCCTTGTCGCTGGATTCGACCGTGGCGCCATAGCCGCACGTGCTTTCGTCCTGCATCACCCAGCGCTCGGCGTCGGGCGAGTTCGGAATGGCCGGGGCCTGCATGTGCGAGATGCGTTCGCGTGTGCGATCGGTGATGAACCCGTACACCTGCACATCGTCGACCTCGCTGTAGTTGAATCCGGTGCCGTACGGCGACACGCTGGCGGGCGCTTCGGCCGCCTTGATCTGGTTGACGATGGCGCCGAGCCCGTGCACGACATCGACCAGGCGCTTGACCGATTCGCGCGGCGCGCGCCGCTGTTCGCGAGTGGCCAGCGAAGACCACTGACGCTGCAGGTGGTCGAGTAGTTCAAGGCTTTCGCCGGTGCGGGTGTTTTCCGTCAAGCCCAGTTGCGCAGGCGCGCTGCCTTCACGCAGGGCAATCTGGATTTCCTGCAGCTTTTGCAGCAGATCGGCCGTCGCCCAGAAATACAGCGGCTTGTCGGTATCGGGCTTGCGCACGCGGCGGGGGCCGCGATCGGACGACAGGTCGATCACGAAATTGTGGATCTGGGTATCCAGACGGCTGTCCAGCCGCATCATCCCGTGCCAGCCACACAGCCAGCGGTCGAGCAGATCCAGCTGTCTGGGGTAGAGCGTGCCGGAGTTGGCCAGATTCAGCATCAGGATATGCAGATACGCCGTTTCGCAGCTGCAGTCGGCCACGTCTTCAGCGTAAGCTTGCAGCGACTGCCGATGAAAACCTTCGCTTGCGGCGATACGGTACAGATTGTGCAGGCGCAGCCAGAGTTTTTCGCCCGCGGGCTGGTAGCGAATCGTGCGCCATTTCAGCAACAGGCCAAAGGCGCGGATGGCGCGCAGGGTGATCAGCGGAATCCGGCTTTCGTGCGGGCTCCTCCCTGCCGTGCACGTGAAATGCAGCACGAAGGCGTGGTAGCCGCGCGCAATTTCCCAGTACAGGCCGTACACGGCATGCCAAAGCCGGCTTTCCACCGGACGCGACATACGCGGATTGCGCAGGTATTGACGCACCAGCGTGTCCTGCAGGTCGCGCGACTTCTCGTCCAGCAGCATCAGCACGGCCAGACGATCTTTCGTGTATTGCGTCGAGTTTTCGTTGAAGCGCTTGAGTTCGCCGAGAATGGCTTGCTGGCATTTGAACGCATCGCCGACCGGCAGGCTCTCGAGCCAGCGCGTGGCCACCCTGATGTTGGTCAACGGATCATCGATCCGTTTGCCAAAAGAGGGCGAAAAGCGAGCGAGCTGCGACGCGAATTTATTTGCCAGCGAGTTCATGGTGTGCGAGCTGTCCCGTGATGACGAGTGATGTTTTCAGGCACTAGTTACGGTTGATTTAGCAAATTCTGTACCCGCTGCTCACTCAGGCCAGCCTGGCTTGCGTCCAGGCC
>DAOMWT010000131.1:0-6831 GCA_035436705.1 Thiobacillus sp.
GGGCAGCCGCAATGGACGCGACAGCGCCACCCCCCACTCGGCCTGGTTGTCGCGCGGCGTCGTCTGGACACGGCGCTGCGCCAGGTCCGTCCCCACCAGCCATTCTTCGCGCCCGCGCTGCAGACTCTGCCCGCGCAGTGCCTGCGCGGCCAGTTCGCCGCGCGCCTGGGCCACCATGGGCGAGGCCCACAGGGCCGCTTCCGCCGCCGCCGGGTCGGGCAGATAATCGGCGCGCACGTTGGCGGCGAACGCCAGCGCGAGTGCGAGTGCGAGGGTCAGTTTGTGCACGGCATTCATGCGCGCGCTCCTTTCAGAATGAATTGGCGGTACAACAGCGGCAGCATCACCAGCGTCAGCAAGGTGGCGCTGACCAGGCCGCCGATGACGACGATGGCGAGGGGGCGCTGGATTTCGGAACCGGGACCGCTGGCGAACAACAGGGGCACCAGGCCGAACGCGGCGATGCTGGCGGTCATCAGCACCGGACGCAGCCGCCGCAGCGCACCGTCGCGGACGATGGCGTCGCCCTTCAAACCCTCGCTGCGCAGCTGGTTGAAATGGCTGACCAGCACCACGCCGTTCAACACCGCGATCCCCAGCAAGGCGATGAAGCCGACCGAAGCGGGCACCGACAGGTATTCGCCCGACGCCGCCAGCGCGAAAATGCCGCCGATCAGCGCCAGCGGCACGTTCATCATCACCAGCAGCGCCTGGCGCAGGTCGCCGAAGGTGACGTACAGCAGAAAGCCGATCAGCAGCAGCGCCACCGGCACCACGATCATCAGGCGTTGCGCGGCACGCTGCTGGTTTTCGAACTGGCCGCCCCAGGCCAGGTGATAGCCGTCAGGCAGCTTGACCTGCGCCGCGACGGCGGCCTGGGCGTCGCTGACGAAGCTGACCAGGTCGCGCCCGGCGACGTTGGTCTGCACCACCGTGAAGCGCGCCGCGTTCTCCCGCTTCACCGCCACCGGGCCGTTGGTGCGCTTGAGATGCGCCACCTGATCGAGGCTGATTTCACGGCCGTCCGCCAGCACCAGGCGAATCGCCTGCAAGGCATCCGGCGACGCGCGCAGGCCTGGCGGCCCGCGCAATTGCAAGGGTACGCGCCGCCCCTGCTGCTGGATCACGCCGATGACTTCGCCTTCCAGCTGGGTGCGCAGCAAGGCGGCGATGTCGTCGGCGGACAGACCGAAACGGCCGGCGGCGTCGCGGTCGATTTCCGCCTGCAGATACTGCACCCCCTCGTTCTGCTGGGTGTACACGTCGGATGCGCCGGGGACTTTCTCGACCACCCTGAAAATCTCACTCGCCAGCCGGTTGAGCGTGGCGAGGTCGGGGCCGAAAATCTTGATCGCGACGTCGCCGCGCGAACCGGTGAGCATCTCCGACACCCGCATGTCGATCGGCTGGGTGAAGTTGTGGGCGATGCCGGGGAAGCCTTCGACCACCTTGCGGATTTCCTCGGTCAGCCATTCCTTGTCCGGACGGCGCCATTCGGCGATCGGTTTCAACACCAGAAACGAATCGGTGTCGTTGAGGCTCATCGGATCCAGCCCGAGTTCGTCGGCACCGACGCGGGCGACGATGCGCTGGATCTCCGGCACGTTTTTCAGCAGCGCCTGCTGCACCCGCAGATCCTGCGCAACCGACTCTTCCAGGCTGATCGACGGCAGTTTTTCCAGCTGCACCAGAATGTCGCCCTCATCCATCACCGGCATGAAGGTCTTGCCGATCAGCGGATACACGCCGGCCGCCGCCAGCATCAGCACGCCGGCGGTGGCGTAAACGATTTTCGGACGTGCCAGCGCGCGGTCGAGCAAGGGAACATAAATGCCCTGCGCGCGGCGCAGCAGCCACGGGTCTTCGTGGGCGGCCTGCTTCAGCAGCCACGAGGCCAGCACCGGGATCACGGTGAGCGCCAGCAGCAGGGAAGCCGCCAGCGCAAACACGATGGTCAGCGCAACCGGACTGAACAGCTTCCCCTCCAGCCCTTCCAGCGTCAGCAGCGGCAGAAAGACGATGGCGATGATGGCGATGCCCGACGCCACCGGGCTGGCGACTTCCTGCACCGCCCACAGCACGCGCTGGACCGGCCTGATTTCGGCATTTTCCGGATCGTGCGCCAGGTGCGCGACGATGTTTTCCACCACTACCACCGCGGCGTCGACCAACAGGCCGATCGCGATCGCCAGCCCGCCCAGGCTCATCAAATTGGCCGACAGGCCGAACTGGCGCATCAGCACAAAAGTGGCCAGCACCGACAAGGGCAGGATCAGCGCCACCACGATGGCGGCGCGCAGGTTGCCGAGGAACAACAGCAGCAGGATCACCACCAGCACCGCGGCTTCGAGCAGCGCCGTGCTCACGGTGCCGACGGCGCGGTCGACCAGTTGCGCGCGGTCGTAAAACGGCGAAACGCTGACGCCCTCGGGCAGGGTGGCCTGAATTTCGGCGAGTTTGGCCTTGACGTTCTTGATGAGCACACCCGCGTTCACGCCCTTCAGGCCGATCACCAGCCCTTCCACCGCTTCGCCCTGGCCGTTTTGCGTCACCGCGCCGTAGCGGGTCAGCGCATCCATTTCCACGCGCGCCACGTCGCCGACGGTGACGACCACGCCGGCGACGGTCTTGACGCCGATATGGCGCAGGTCGTCCAGCGAACCGATGCCGCCGCTGACGCGCACCACCCAGGTCTCCTCGCCCTCGTTGACGCGCCCGGCGCCGTTATTGCGGGTATTGGTTTCCAGCGCCGTGCGCAATTCGTCGAGCGTCACCCCGCGCGCGGTCAGTGCGGCGGAATCGGGGCTCACGGCAAAAGTGGCGACGTGGCCGCCCAGCGCGTTGACGTCGGCCACCCCCGGCAATGCGCGCAGCTGCGGGCGGATCGTCCAGTCGAGCAGGGTGCGTTTTTCCGCCAGCGACAACGGCCCCTCGATGGTGAACATGAAGAGTTCCGACAACGGGGTGGAAATCGGCGCCAGTCCGCCCGACACGTTGGCCGGCAGGTCGCCCTTCACATTGGCGAAGCGCTCCGCCACCTGCTGGCGCGCCCAGTAGATGTCGGTGCCCTCCTCGAAATCGACGGTGATGTCGACCAGCGCGTTCTTCGACAGGCTGCGCAGAATGGTCTGGTGCGGAATCCCCAGGAGCTCGGTTTCAACCGGCTGGGTGATGCGCGCTTCCACTTCCTGCGGGGTCATGCCGGGCGCCTTCAGAATCAGCTTGACCTGGGTGGTGGAGACGTCGGGAAAGGCATCGATCGGCAGTTGCTGGAAGGCGCGTACGCCCAGCCCCGCCAGCGCCAGCGCGAGGACGAGCATCAGCCAGCGCCGCGCCAGCGCGAATTCGGTCAGGATATTGAGCATGGCTTATTCCCCCAACCATTGCGCCTTGAGCGCCGCCACGCCCTTGACGGCAACGCGGCTGCCCGCGGCCAGCCCGCCGACTTCCGCCTGGCTGGCGTTCTGGCGCAGCAGCCGCACCGGCATCGGCTTGAAGCCCTGTGCGGTTTCGACGAACACATGCGGCTGCGCGTTTTGCCATACCAGGGCGGCGGTGGGCACGCTCAGGCTCTGCGCCGCCTGGGTGCCGGCAATCGCCGCCTGCACCGACTGGCCGGGGCGCAGCAATTTTTGCGGATCAGCCAGACTGGCGCGCGCAAGCACGCTCTGCGCGGCATTCAGCTGCGGCAGCAGCGCGATGATGCGCCCGCCGGCATTGCTGCCCACCACACTGACCGTCTGGCCGACAGCGACCTGCCGCGCCTGCGCAGTCGACAGCGGAATCTCCAGCGCCAGCTTCGACAGGTCGGCCAGCTTGGCGAGCGCCACTCCCGCATCCACTCGCTGGCCGGGCTCGGCCGCACTCTCCGTCACCACGCCGGCGATCGGCGCCGTCAGCGTAAGCGTGCTGCCGGAGACCTTGCCGGCGCCCAGCAGCGACAATGCGGTTTGTGCGGCCGCCTGCGACGCGCGTGTCGATTGCGCCTCGGCACGCGCGGCACGCAGGCGCGATTCGGCGATCAGGCCTTCGCTGAACAGCTTTTCATCGCGCGCGGCATTGCCGGCAGCGAGCTGCGCTCTCAGCCGCGCCTGCGTCAGCGCATTCTGTGCGTCGGCGAGCCCCGGCATCGACAGGGTGACCAGCGGCGCCCCGCGCTTGACGCTATCGCCTGGCTGTACATGGAGCTGCGTGACCAGTCCGGCGCCTGCCGCCGCGATCACGCGCACGCTGGCCGGCGGCAGCGTCACCCGCGCCGTATAGGTGAGCGCCGGGCTGGCGTTTTGGGTGGCCGCGGCCACGGTGGCAATGCCGAGATTTTTCTTCTGCGCGGCGGTCAGGGGCAGGACGTCGGCGGCAAAAGCGGGGGTGACGCCCAACAGCGCCACGACGAGGATAGGGGTGGCAAAAAAACCAGTGGCCATGTTTGATCTCCATGAAAAAAAGGCAGGCGCGCAGCACAGACGCGCCGAAAGGGCGATCAAACGAATGGCGGCGCTAAAGCATGGGGAAGCGTATGGGGAAGCGGTGCAAGACGCAACGGGGGCGGCGCGGGCAAGCCTGCGCGGGGGCTTGCCGCCGCGGCAGCCGGCAGCAGTTGCCACGGTGCGGCCGGCTGCACCGCGGCAACTGCGTCCGGCACCGCATGGCGCAGCCGCATGCCCTGCGCCACCGCAATTTCCGCACCGTGCTCATCGGCTGCAATCGCATGGTAGGGCACATCGGCGGGCGCCTTCTGATGCACATGCAGGAACCCGCCGTGGCCCGCATAGCCGCTCCCCGGCTGAACCGCGCCCGCGTGGGCATGGATGAACGGCGCCATCGCCTGCAAGGCGATGACGAACCAGAGCATCAAAAAGCGGGGCAATCGGCGGGTCACGGTGAACGGGGGAATCGGGCCTGTAAACAATGGGAACGTTTTCGGAATCCGCGGGATTCCTTCCGCAGGATCATGGCTGCATCCTGCGCACCGCAGCTTAAGCCAGCCTTAAGTCGCGGCCATGCGCCAGCTTAATCGGGGATTCCCCGCAGTTCAATTCGCGATTTCGTACCATGGCGGCTGCCAGGCCGGAAACAGAGTTGCGCCCGGCACCGTGACGACAGCTTAAGGCTCCCCTAAGAAAGCCCGCCTACAGTGGCCTCATCGCATGACAGCAGGAGGTCACCATGTCGCATCCAACCACGATTCAAGCCCGCCGGGTATACGACCCGCTGCTGCGGCTGCTGCACTGGGCCATCGCGCTCTCCATCCTGGCGCTCATCGCCACCAGCCAGCTGGCCGAGCTGTTCGAACACGGCCCTTATGAGGACACGCTGTGGAATCTGCATATTGTCAGCGGCTACATGCTGGCGGCCGGCTTGCTGACACGCCTGCTGTGGGGGCTGGTCGGGCCGGCCAGCGCGCGCTGGCGCGATCTGTGGCACCCCGTCGTATGGAAGGACAGCCTCAGAAACCTGCGCCTGCCGAGCGCCCATCGCAGCGGGCACGACCCGATCGCCAGCCTGGGCTATCTGTTTGCCTATGGCGTGATGGCGCTGATGGTCGTCACCGGACTGGGGCTCGCCGCCAGCGAATTCCAGGCTGGCCCGCTGGCCGCCTGGCTGGGCAATGCCGGCTGGCTGGAAGACGTGCTGGGCGACCCGCACGAAGCCGGCTTCGTCTTGCTGCTCGGCTTTATCGGCCTGCATATGGCGGCGCTGGTATTCCACCAGTGGCGTGGCGAACGGGTGGCGCAGAGCATGTTCACCGGCAAGCAATATCTCGATGCGGAAAATGAGGTGCAGCATGATTAAGCGTCTTTTCTGCGGCGCAGTGGCGGCGCTCGGCATGGTGTCGGCCGCCTCGGCGGCCGACACCCCGGCCAGCCTGATGGCGCACTATGCCCAGGCGGCGGGCATCCCGGTTGCGGCCCTGTCCGCCGCCCGCGGCGCAGCGCTGTATCGCGCCGAGCATCCCGGACGCAATGCGCAGACGGCGAGCTGCGCCAGCTGCCACACCGCCAACCCGCAACAGCCCGGCCGCAGCCGCGTCGGCAAGCGCATCGAGCCGCTGGCGCCGGCGGCCAATCCCGAGCGCTTCACCGATGCGGCCAAGGTCGAAAAATGGTTTCGCCGCAACTGCGGCGACGTATTGCAGCGCGAATGCAGCGCCCGCGAAAAGGGCGATTTCATCGCCTGGCTGAGCCAGGTTCAATAAAGGAGCGAGCATGAACTATCTATTGCGTGGAATCGGTGTGCTGGCGGCGGTCGGCACGTTCAGCCTGCTGGCGTTTTCGCTGCCCTCGGGCGAGGCCCGCGGCGACGGCGGCGGCGACGCCCTGCCGCGCCTGACCCACAAGGCCTGGCAGCAGGAATGCGCGAGCTGCCATATCGCCTACGCGCCGGCATTCCTGCCGAAGGCCTCGTGGCGGCGCGTGATGGGCGGACTCGGCCAGCACTTCGGCGAGGACGCCAGCCTTGATCCGGCGACGCAGGCTGATATCCTGCGGTTCCTGGAGATCAACGCCGCCGATGCCGGCAGCAGCCGCATCGGGCGCAAGGTGATGCAGCGCATGGACGCGCAGGACGCGCCGCTGCGCATCACCGAATCCCGCTGGTTCGTGCGCAAGCACGACGAGGTGCCGCGTGCAGCATGGTCGCGCAAGTCGGTGGGATCCGCCGCCAACTGCGCGGCCTGCCACCGGCAGGCGGAACAGGGCGTGTTCGACGACGACTCGGTCAGAATTCCGAAATGAACCCGAAGGGCAAAACCTGGCGATGCGCATATTGTTGGTGGAAGACGACCGGATGCTGGGCGACGGCCTGCAGGCCGTCGCCCAGCATCCGGTCGTC
>DAOMWT010000132.1:0-6810 GCA_035436705.1 Thiobacillus sp.
GCGTCGCCCTTACAAGGCGAATGTCGGGGGTTCGAACCCCTCAGCACCCACCAGCAGGGTAAAAAATAAGCGGTCAAGTTTTAAGCAGTTTGGTTTTTTGTAGCATCAGGGAGTGGTAGTTCAGTTGGTTAGAATACCGGCCTGTCACGCCGGGGGTCGCGGGTTCGAGTCCCGTCCACTCCGCCAACATCAAAAAAGGCGAACGCGAGTTCGCCTTTTTTATTTTCAGCGCCTTTTATCGCATCGATTGAATTTATCCATGCGCAACTTTTAATCGCGCCGGGAGAGACGCGAGACGCAAAGTGCGCGAGAATTCGCGCTGGCATTTTTTCTGGAGTTAATGACCGTGCTCGAAGCAATCCGCAAGCATGCAAAGGGCTGGCTGGCCAAAGTCATACTGGCCTTGATCGCAATCACCTTCGCCTTGTTCGGTATGGATTCCTACATGAACGGCGACACCCGCGGCGGCGTGGTTGCCGAGGTCGGCGACGTGGGGATTTCGCGTGAAGAACTGACCCGGGAGATTCAGGCGCAGAGTGATCGCATGCGTGAGGCGCTCGGCCCTGCATTTGATCCTGCCGTTACCGAAACGACAAGCTTCCGCAAGCAGGTTCTCGACAGCCTGGTCGAGCGTAAAGCCTTGCTGCAGAATGCGCAAAAGCTCAAGTTCCTGGCACCCGATGCCTATATTGCGTCGGTTCTGGCGCAGATCCCGGCCTTCCAGCAGGACGGCAAGTTTTCACAGCAGCGGTATGAGGCGGTGCTGCGCCAGAATGGCCGCACGCCCGCCCAGTTTGAAAATGAATTGCGCCAGGCCTTCATGCTGGAGGCCATTACCAGTCCAGTCTCGCTTGCGGCGTTCCCGTCCGGCACATCGCTGGCTCAAATTGCCCGTCTGGTGGCGCAACAGCGTGAAATTGCATGGGTCGATCTGCCGGTTTCCACAGTGGCGCCGCAGATCCAGGTGACGCCTGCCGACGTGGAGCGTTACTACACGGCAAACAAAGGTGAATTCACCGAACCCGAGCAGATCCGCGCCGAATATCTGGTACTGGATATGGCAAGCGTAGCGGCGGGTATTGCGGTGAGCGAACAGGCCGTGGCGGATTACTACGCTTCCCATGCCGCCCAGTTCGGGCAGCCGGAACAGCGCAGTGCGAGCCACATCCTGATTGCCGCAGATAAAAATGCGGATGCGGCCTCGCGTGCCAAAGCCAAGGCGAAAGCGGTCGAACTGGCGCAAACCCTGCAGAAAAACCCGCAGCGCTTTGCCGAGTTGGCGCGCACTCAGTCGCAGGATCCGGGGTCGGCCGCGCAGGATGGCAGCCTGGGCAGCTTTGGTCGCGGCATGATGGTCAAATCCTTCGAAGATGCCGTGTTCAGCATGAAGCCCAATGAAATCCGCGGACCGGTGGAAAGCGATTTCGGCTATCACATCATCCGGCTGGACGGCATTCAGGCGGCCCAGACTGCGCCGCTAGCCGAGGTGCGTACAGCGGTTGTGAGCGAGTTGCGTAAGCAGCAGGCACAAAAAACCTTTGCCGACCTGGCCGACAACTTCAGCAATCTGGTGTACGAGAACGCTCAGTCATTGCAGCCCGCCGCCACTGCCACCAGGCTGACGGTTCAGCAAAGCGGCTGGATGACGGCCAAGACTGCACCGCCGCCTTTCAATCATGCCGCCTTGTCGGCCGCGCTGTTCAGTCCGGAATCGGTCAAATCCAGGCAGAACACTGAAGCCATTGAAGTGCAGCCCGGCACCCTGGTCGCTGCGCGGGTAGCGGAATATCGCCCGGCCCGGTTGCACCCGCTGACCGAGGTGTCGCAGGTGATCGAGACCAAGCTGCGCACCGAGCAGAGCATGCGTCTGCTGGAGCAAAAAGCTGAAGCCACCCTCAAGGCGCTGACAAAAGGCGACGAAGCGGGACTGAACTGGTCGGCTTTTCAGATCGTGGGGCGTCAACCTTCTGCCACGCTGGATGCGACCGGGGCCAAAGCGGTCTTCCGTGTCAACACGGAAAAACTGCCGGCCTACACCAGTTTCGCCCGTCCCGACGGCTCGTATCGCATCGTACGCGTGAGTCGCGTGCTGGATGCGCCGGCGCCGGATCCGATGTTGCTGTCGTCGATCGAAGCCGGCGTCACGCAAGCGCAGCAGCGGGCGGATATGAAAGCGATGGCTGCGCTGATTACTGCCGGCCAGAAAGTGAAAATCCAGCCCAACGCGATCGAGGGCAGATAAGCCATCGCGTAGCCGCAATGAAAAACGCGCCTTGAAGGCGCGTTTTTCATGTTGCAGTGCCGCTCAGCTCATTCGGCGCCAGCGGTGGAATTGAAGCCGGCGTCGACATAGGTGATTTCGCCGGTAATGCCGGACGCCAGGTCGGAAAGCAGGAAAGCGGCAGCGTTGCCCACTTCATCGATGGTCACATTGCGGCGCAGCGGCGCGTTCTTGGCGACGACATCAAGCTTCTCGCCGAAATTGGCGATGCCACTGGCGGCCAGCGTCTTGATCGGCCCGGCCGATACCGCATTGACACGGATACCCTTGGGGCCGAGGCTCTGCGCCATGTAGTACACGCTGGATTCGAGACTGGCCTTGGCCAGGCCCATGACGTTGTAATTGGGAACGGAGCGGATCGCGCCGAGATACGACAGCGTCAGCAGCGCCGCCTGGCGGCCCTTCATCATCGGCAACGCGGCCTTGGCCAGCGCGGCAAAGCTGTAGGAACTGATGTCGTGGGCGATGCGGAAGTTTTCCCGGGTGACTGCGGAGAGATAATCGCCGGCCAGGGCTTCCTTCGGCGCAAAGGCGATCGAGTGAACCAGTCCGTCGAGGCCGTCCCAGTGCTTGCCGAGTTCGTCAAACAGCGCGTCGATCTGCTCGTCGCTGCCGACGTCGCATGGGAACGCCAGATGGGAACCGAACTCCTGGGCGAACTCCGTGACACGTTCCTTGATGCGCTCGCCCTGATAGGTGAAAGCCAGTTCGGCGCCTTCACGCCTGCATGCAGCGGCGATGCCGTAGGCGATCGAACGGTTGGATATCACGCCGGTGATCAGCAAGCGTTTTCCTGCAAGAAATCCCATGATGGTCTCGAAAAGTTGGGGTGCCCGGATTATAACGGCTGACGTTGGCTGCGTGCTTGGGTACACTTGCGGCATGGGGCGCATCGGGACGATTTTATTGGGGACGGGCCTGCTGTGGCTAGGCTTGGTGGCAGGATGCTCCGACAGCTGGAACAACCCCTATCCAGGCAGCGATACGAACGCCAGTGTGCTTTACAGCGCATTTTCCGAGCGCCCCAAGCATCTTGATCCGGCACGCTCTTACAGCTCGAACGAAGTGGAATTCACTGGCCAGATCTACGAGCCGCCTCTGCAGTATCACTTCCTCAAGCGCCCCTACACCCTGATCCCCCTGACTGCCGAGACGGTGCCCAAGCCGCGCTACGTCGATGCGTCGGGCAATGTCTTGCCTGACGACGCGCCGTCCGCAGCCATTGCCGAAAGCGTGTACGAAATCCGTATCCGCCCCGGCATCCAATACCAGCCGCACCCGGCATTCGCACGCGATGCGGCGGGGCGCTACCGCTACCATGCGCTCACGGCCGCGGACACCGCCGGAAAAACCCGGATCCAGGACTTTGAGCACAGCGGTACACGCGAACTGGTGGCTGCCGATTATGTGTACCAGATCAAGCGTCTGGCCAACCCTAGGCTCAGTTCGCCGATTTTTGGCCTGATGGCCGAACATATCATCGGTCTGAAGGCGCTGGGTGCGGCGCTGGAAAAAGCAGCTCAATCCCGCCACGGTGCAGCGCTGAGCCTCGGCGACTTCGTACTTGAAGGGGCGGAGGTCGTCGACCGCTACACCTACCGCATCCGTGTCAAAGGCAAATACCCGCAGTTCATCTACTGGCTGGCAATGCCGTTTTTTGCGCCGATTCCATGGGAAGCCGACGTCTTCTATGCCCAGCCCGGCCTGGCCGAGCGCAATCTCACGCTCGACTGGCAGCCGGTCGGGACCGGGCCGTATTACCTGGCGGAAAACGATCCCAATCGCCGCATGGTGCTGAAAAGGAATCCGCACTACCACGGCGAAACCTATCCGGCGGAAGGCGGCGACGAAGACAGGCAGGCAGGGCTGCTGGCTGACGCCGGCAAGCGCCTGCCGCTGGTGGACGAAGCCGTGTTCAGCCTGGAAAAGGAAACCATTCCCTACTGGAGCAAGTTCCTGCAGGGTTATTACGACAGCTCCGGCATCAGTTCCGATAGCTTCGACCAGGCCGTGAAGTTCTCCGCCGGCGGCGATCCGCAGCTCACCGATTCCATGCGCGCCAAGGGCATCGGCCTCGTCACCACCGTGGCGGCGTCCCTGTGGTATGTCGGTTTCAACATGCTCGACCCGGTGGTGGGCGGTCTTGGCGAAGACCGCCGCAAATTGCGCCAGGCGCTGTCCATCGCATTCGACTATGACGAGTTCATTTCCATTTTCCTCAATGGTCGCGGCATTCCCGCGCAGGGGCCGATTCCGCCGGGGTTGTTTGGCTATGTCGAAGGCGTGGCCGGACTGAACCCCTATGTCTACGAAGCACGCGACGGCAGGATCGCGCGCCGCCCGATCGAGGCCGCGCGCCGCCTGCTGGCCGAGGCGGGCTACCCGAACGGCCGTAGCGCGAAGACGGGCGAACCGCTGGTGCTGTATTTCGACACCATGGCATCCGGCCCCGATGCCAAGTCGCGGCTCGACTGGATGAAGAAGCAGCTCGACAAGCTCAATGTGCAGCTGGTGGTGCGAGGCACCGACTACAACCGTTTTCAGGACAAGATCCGCAAGGGCAATGCCCAGCTGTTCGAATGGGGCTGGAACGCCGACTACCCCGATCCGGAAAATTTCTTCTTCCTGCTCTACGGCCCGCACAAGAAAGTCGGCAGCGGCGGCGAGAATGCCGCCAACTACGACAGCCCCGAGTTCGACCGCCTGTTCGAGCAGATGAAGAACATGGACAACGGCCCCGCGCGCCAGCAGGTGATCGACGCCATGCTCGACGTCGTGCGCCGCGATGCGCCGTGGATCTTCGCCTACCATCCCAAGGCCTTCGGCCTGCGTCATGGCTGGGTGCATAACGTCAAGCCCAACCTGATGGCGAACAACACCCTCAAATACCGCCGTGTCGACGCTGCCGTGCGCAAAGCCCGGCGCGCCGAATGGAACCGCCCGGTGCTGTGGCCGATCGTGCTGTTGGTCGCTGCGCTGGCGGCAGTGATCGCGCCGGCAGTGATCGCGTGGCGGCGGCATGAACGAAAGACCGCCTGATGTTCGCCTATATTTTGCGCCGCCTGCTGTACGCGATCCCGATCCTCATCGGGGTCAACCTGCTGACCTTTGCGCTGTTTTTCGTCGTCAACACGCCGGACGACATGGCGCGGCTGCAACTCGGCGTCAAGCACGTGACGCCGGAGGCGATCGAGCGCTGGAAGGCCGAGCACGGCTACGACAAGCCGCTGCTGCTGAATGCGGAGGCAGCAGGCAGCGCGCAGTTCACCGAGACGATTTTCTTCCAGCACTCGGCGGCGATGTTCGTCTTCAAGTTCGGCAAAAGCGACGACGGCCGCGATATCGGCAACGAAATCCGCACCCGCATGGGGCCGAGCCTGGCGATCGCGCTGCCGGTGTTCGTCATCGGCTTGCTGGTCAACATCACCTTCGCCTTGCTGATGGTGTTTTTCCGCGCCACCTATCTCGACCTGTGGGGGGTGGTGCTGTGCGTGGTGCTGATGTCGATCTCGGGCCTGTTCTACATCATCGCCGGGCAGTATTTCATCGCCAAATTGTGGAACCTGCTGCCGATTTCGGGCTATACCGGCGGCATCGGCGGGCTCAAGTTCATCCTGTTGCCGGTATTGGTCAGCGTGGCGGCAGGGATCGGCAGCGGCGCGCGCTGGTACCGCACGATCTTCCTCGAGGAAATCGGCAAGGACTATGTGCGCACCGCGCGCGCCAAGGGCTTGTCCGAAATCCGGGTCTTGTTTCGCCACGTGCTGAAGAACGGCATGATCCCGATCCTCACCGGCGCAGTGGTGGTGCTGCCGCTGCTGTTCATGGGAAGCCTGATCACCGAGTCCTTCTTCGGCATCCCAGGGCTCGGCAGCTACACCATCGACGCGATCCAGGCGCAGGATTTCGCCGTGGTGCGCGCGATGGTGTTCCTGGGCTCCTTTCTCTACATCGTCGGCCTCATTCTCACCGACATTTCCTATTCGTGGGCTGATCCGCGGGTGAGGCTGCAATGAATTTCATGCCCGTGATCCTGTGGACCGATGCGCTGATTTTTGCACTGCTGGCGGGCGTGCTGGCGCTGGCCTGGTTCATCCGTCGCCACGACCATCTGCGCGCTCCGTGGGTGGCCGTGGCGCAGCGCCCGATGGCGATGGGGGCGGCTCTGGTGCTGGGCGTCTTCGTCGTCATCGGCCTGCTCGATTCGCTGCATTACCGGGAACGGCTGCCCGACAGTCCGGCCGACAAGCCGCAGTATTCGGTCGAGGTGATGAGCGCGTTCGACGCGCTGGTGGGCGGCCTGCGCACCCGCCAGGAAAAAACCTATTCGGCGCCGCTGGCGATGCAGTTGTATGCCATGGAATTCGTCGAGCGGAATGGCGTGGCGGTGCGCGATTATCCACGCCTGCAATATGGCGGTGCGCATCTGCAGCACGCCGGCGACCGGGTATCCGACATCGCGCGGCGCACCCTTGCCGGCGCCGCGCAGGGCAGCCGTACGGTGGCGTGGTGACCTCGAGCCCGCGAGC
>DAOMWT010000133.1:0-6702 GCA_035436705.1 Thiobacillus sp.
TGAACGGCGGCCGCCAGGCTCGGGCAGGCGGCGGCCAGCCACAGCCCGCGGGCCCGCCTGCCTGCATGGATCGGTTCTGCTGCCATCTCCGGCTCCTCGATTCGCTTGTTCACAGTGCGCCATTCTAGGAAGCGCGGCCATATTCGATACGCCGAAATGAGCCGGCTTTTTGCCGCTTATCGTGCGATTGAATGGACAGGCGCATGTCTAGGATGCAGTCATCGCAAAAAGGCTTTGCAGCACAGGCAGCAAAGTAAAGAGGTGACGATCATGCTGAACCGGCTGGATGACATGCTGAATTTCCACCAACAGGCGCTGCGTATCCGCGACCAGCGCCAGCAGGTGCTGGCGTCCAACATTGCCAACGCCGACACGCCGCATTACAAGGCGCGCGACATGGATTTCAAGGCGACCCTGCAAGGCGCGCTCAAGGGCGGCGGCGCGCCCGGCGGGACAGCGCTGGCCACCACGGCGCCCGGACATCTGGCGGGCAATCCCGGCCAAGCAGCCGCGGCGGGACTGCTGTACCGCACCCCCGCCCAGGGCAGCGTCGACGGCAACACGGTGGACGTCGACGCCGAGCGCGCCGCCTTCGCCGAAAACGCCATCCAGTATGAATTCAACCTGACCCGGATCAACCAGCAGATCAAAGGTCTGCTGACCGCCATCCAGGGATAAGGAGCCCAAGCATGTCGCTGTTCAATATCTTCAACGTGGCCGGCTCGGCGATGAACGCCCAGTCGCAGCGGCTGAACACCGTCGCCAGCAACCTCGCCAACGCCGACAGCGCGACCAGCGCCAGCGGCGAGCCCTACAAGGCCAGGCAGGTGGTGTTCGCCGCGACCCCGGTGGGCGAAAACGGCGCCACCGGGGTGAACGTGGCGGCGGTGATCGAGGATCCGTCGCCGATGAAAATGGTGTACGACCCGAAAAACCCGCTGGCCGACGGCAAGGGTTACGTGGCGATGCCCAACGTCAACGTGGTGGAGGAAATGGTCAACATGATTTCCGCCTCGCGTTCCTACCAATCCAACGTGGAAATGATGAACACCACCAAAACCCTGCTGCTCAAGACACTGGGCCTGGGCCAATGAACGAGGACACGCCATGAGTACGGTACAGGACACAAGCAATGTCAGCAGCCAGTTCGGCGCTGGCGCCGCCAAGACAGCGAAGAACGGCACCGCAGACACCCAGGATCGCTTTCTGAGCCTGCTGGTTGCGCAGATGAAGAACCAGGACCCGCTGAACCCGCTCGACAACGCCCAGGTGACCAGCCAGATGGCGCAACTCAGCACGGTGGAAGGCATCGAGAACATGAACAGCAGCCTGCAGGCCATGGTCTCCAGCATGGGCGCCAACCAGATGGCGCAGGCGGCCAGCCTCATCGGGCGTGGCGTGCTGGTTCCGGGAGACACGGTCAGCCCCGCCCAGTTCGAGGACGTGATGGGGTTCGAGCTGGCGCGCCCGGCCGACAAGGTCACCGTCAGCATCCACGACGCCGCGGGCGGGCTGGTGCGCAAGCTGGAGCTGGGCTCCAGGGAGGCGGGCGTGAGCGTGCTGGCCTGGGACGGCCTGACCGATGGCGGAACCGCAGCGCCTGCCGGCCAGTACAGCTTCAAGATCGATGCCGTCCAGGGCGGCCAGCCGGTCAGTAGCGTCGCCCTCAACCTCGGCATGGTGAACAGCGTTTCGCAGAACGGCCAGGGCGTGCAGCTGAACCTGGCGGGGAACAGCAGCGTGGGGTACGCCGAGATCCGGCAGATTTTCTGAGCAGCAGGACCGCCAGCAATCATTACAAGGAGCAGAACATGAGTTTTCAGCAAGGCCTGAGCGGGCTCAATGCCGCCGCAAAGAATCTGGATGTCATCGGCAACAACGTCGCCAACGCCAGCACCGTGGGTTTCAAGCAGTCGCAGGCGCAGTTTGCGGATGTCTATGCCAACTCCCTGACCGGCGCCGGCGGCGCCGGCGTTGGCATCGGCACCAAGGTGGCGCAAGTGGCCCAGCAGTTCACCCAGGGCAATATCTCGTCCACCAACAACCCGCTCGATATCGCCATCAACGGCGGCGGCTTTTTCCGCATGGACAACAACGGCGAAGTGACTTATCAGCGCAACGGCCAGTTCCAGCTCGACCGCATGGGCTTCATCGTCAATCCAACCGGCGCCAAGCTGACCGGATACATGGCGAACGCCAGCGGCGCGCTGGCGGCCGGCGCGCCGGCACCCTTGAGCATCAATACCGCCGACCTGGTGCCGCAGGTCACGAGCGAGGTGAATGCGGTGCACAATTTCAATTCGAACAAGACGCCGCTGCTGGCGGCCGACTTCGACATGGCCGACCCGACCACCTATCACGACTCGACCGCCCTTTCGGTTTATGACAGCCTGGGCAACGAGCACACGCTGCAGACTTTCTACGTCAAATCGGCAGCGGGAACCTGGGACGTTTTCGCCGCCAATGACGGCGTACTGATAAGCGGCAGCGGTGCGGATGGCCAGATTGGCACCCTCGGTTTCAACGCTACCGGCGCCCTCACCGGGGGCTCGCCGCTGACCATATCCGGGCTGGCAGTGACGACGGGGGCGGCCGCGCTCAATTTCACGATCGATTTCACCGACAGCACCCAGTTCGGTTCCGCGTTCAGCATCAACACGCTGAACCAGGATGGCTACACCTCGGGGAGGCTGGCCAGCTTCAACGTCGGCGCCGACGGCATCGTTCTGGGGCGCTACACCAACGGCGAGTCGGCCGTGCTGGGCCAGGTGGTGCTGGCCAATTTCGCCAACCCCAACGGCCTGCAGCAACTGGGCAACAACATGTGGGGCGAAACCTCGGCTTCAGGCACCCCGTTGGTGGGCACGCCCGACTCGGGCAGCCTGGGCGTGCTGCAATCGATGGCGGTGGAGGATTCCAACGTCGACCTGACCGCCGAACTGGTCAACATGATCACCGCCCAGCGGGTATACCAAGCCAACGCGCAGACCATCAAGGCCCAGGATGCGGTGCTGCAGACCCTGGTCAATCTGCGTTGAGCCTGACTTGACGATGCACTGAGGAGGCAGCATGGACCGTCTCATCTACACCGCCATGAGCGGCGCGAAACACGCGCTGGAGCAGCAGGCGACCACCTCGCACAATCTGGCGAACGCGACCACCACCGGCTTTCGCGCGCAGATCGACCAGTTTCGCGCGGTGCCGGTGCAGGGCGCGATCCTGCCCACCCGCGCCTTCGTGGTCGATTCCACCACCGGCAGCGATTTCCGCGGCGGCGCGATCCAGCATACCGGGCGCGATCTCGACGTGGCGGTGCAGGGCGACGGCTGGATCGCGGTGCAGGCGGCGGACGGAACCGAGGCCTACACCCGCAACGGCAGCCTCAAGCTGGACGAGAACGGCGTGCTGCAGACGGGCAGCGGACTCACCGTGATGGGCGACGGCGGCCCGCTGGCGATTCCGCCCGGCCGCAACATTGCGGTGGCCAAGGACGGAACGATTTCGCTGGTGCCCGACGGCTCCACCGCTACCGGGCTGACCTCGGTCGGGCGCATGAAGCTGGTGAACCCGCCGGAAGCCGAGCTGGTGCGCGGCGACGACGGCCTGTTCCGGCTGAAGACCGGCGATGCCGCCAACGCCGACCCCAAGGTGACGCTGATCAGCGGCGCGCTGGAGTCGTCCAACGTCAACGTCGTCGACGAAATGGTCAACATGATTTCGCTGGCGCGCCAGTTCGACATGCACATGAAGCTGCTGCAGCACGCCGAGAGCAACGACGGCAAGGCGACCCAATTGCTGTCGATGAACTGATTCCCGATTATTTGAAGGAGCCGACATGATTCGCTCACTCTGGATTGCCAAGACCGGCCTCGATGCGCAGCAGACGCAGATGGACGTGATTTCCAACAACCTCGCCAACGTCAGCACCAGCGGCTTCAAGCGCGCGCGCGCGGTGTTCGAGGATCTGCTGTACCAGACGATCCGCCAGCCCGGCGCGCAGTCGTCCGAGCAGACGCAGCTGCCGTCCGGCCTGCAAATCGGTACCGGGGTGAAGCCGGTCGCCACCGAGCGCATCTTCACCCAGGGCAACCTGCAGCAGACCGGCAACGCCAAGGACGTGGCGATCCAGGGCAACGGCTTCTTTCAGGTGCTGATGCCGGACGGCACTACCTCCTACACCCGCGACGGCTCGTTCCAGGCCGATGCCAACGGCCAGCTGGTGACGTCCAGCGGCTATGCGGTGCAGCCCGCCATCACCCTTCCGCCCGACACGCAAACCCTCACCATCGCGCGCGACGGCACGGTATCGGTGACGCAGGCGGGGGCGGCCGCGCCGGTGACCGTCGGCACCCTGCAGCTGGCGATGTTCGTCAACCCGGCCGGTCTGCAGAGCATGGGCGAAAACCTCTATGCCGAGACCGCCGCCTCCGGCACGCCGAGTTCCAATGCGCCCGGCAGCAACGGCGCCGGCCTGCTGAATCAGGGCTACGTCGAGACCTCGAACGTCAACGTGGTGGAAGAAATGGTCAACATGATCCAGACCCAGCGCGCGTACGAGATCAACAGCAAGGCGATCCAGACATCCGACCAGATGCTGCAGCGCCTGACCCAGCTGTGAGGCTTGCCATGAACACCCTGCGTTCGGCCGGCGTGCTGGCATCGATCCTCGGGCTGAGCGCCTGCGGCACCACGCCGTCGACCATCGTGCAGCAGCCGACCACCGCGCGGCCGCAGGTGCAGGCATCCCCCACCGCCGGCAATGGCGCGATCTACCAGGCGGCCGCTTACCGTCCGCTGTTCGAAGACCGGCGCGCGCGCAACGTCGGCGACGTGCTGACCATCGCCATCAACGAAAAAACCCAGGCGGGCAAACAGGCATCCTCCAATGGATCGAAGACCAGCGAGGTCGATTCGTCGATCAGCGCGGTTGCCGGACTGCCGCTGAAAATGTTCCAGGGCCTGGGGGTGAACGCCGAGGCGTCGAACCAGTACGACGCCAAGTCCGCGGTCAATTCCAGCAACAACTTCACCGGCAACGTCAGCGTCACCGTGGTCGAAGTGCTGCCCAACGGCAATCTGGCCGTCGCCGGCGAAAAACAGGTTGCGCTCGACAAGAGCACCGAATACATCCGCCTGTCGGGCGTGGTCAATCCCGACACCATCCAGGCGGGCAACATTGTGTCGTCGGCCAAGGTGGCGGACGCGCGCATCGAGTACCGCACCAGCGCCAATTTCGACAAGGCCGAAATGATGAGCTGGCTGGCGCGCTTCTTCCTCAGTTTCATTCCTTTATAAACGGTGGGCACCATGCGGATTTCAAGCTTGCTTCTTCTGGCCGCGCTGCTGGCGGGCGGCGCGGCGCATGCCGAACGCATCAAGGACATCGCAAGCCTGCAGGGCGTGCGCACCAACCAGCTGGCGGGATACGGCCTGGTGGTGGGGCTCGACGGCAGCGGCGACCAGACCACGCAGACCCCGTTCACCACCCAGAGCATCGCCAACATGCTGACGCAGATGGGGGTCAACCTGCCGCCCGGCATCAACATGCAGTTGAAGAACGTGGCGGCGGTGATGGTGACCGCCGAACTGCCGCCGTTTGCCCAGGCCGGGCAGGGCATCGACGTGACGGTGTCGTCGATCGGCAACGCCAAGAGCCTGCGCGGCGGCACCCTGGTGATGACGCCGCTGAAAGGCGCCGATGGCCAGGTCTACGCGATGGCGCAGGGCAACCTGGTGGTCGGCGGCGCCGGCGCCTCGGCCAGCGGCAGCAAGGTGCAGATCAACCATCTGAGCGTCGGGCGGATTCCCGCTGGCGCGACGGTCGAGCGCAGCGTCGCCAGCGCGCTGGGTGAATCCGGCAGTATCAACCTGGAGCTGCGGCAAAGCGACTTCACCACCGCCAGCCGCGTGGTCGACGCGGTCAATGCGCATTTCGGCAACAACATCGCACGCGCGCTGAATGGCCGGGTAATCCAGGTACAGACGCCGCTCGGCGAGAACGAGCGGGTCACGTTTCTGGGCGCCATCGAAAGCCTCGACGTCAGCCCGGCGCAGGCCATGGCCAAGGTCATCATCAATGCGCGCACCGGTTCGGTGGTGATGAACCGCGCAGTCATGCTCGACTCCAGCGCGGTATCGCACGGCAGCCTGTCGGTGATCATCAACACCGAACCGGTCATCAGCCAGCCGGCGCCGTTTTCCAAGGGGCAGACCGTGGTGACGGCGCAGTCGCAGATCGAAATCCGCCAGCAGCCGGGCGAGGTCATGCTGCTGAAAGGCAGCGCCTCGCTGGCCGACGTGGTGAAGGCGCTCAATTCAATCGGTGCCACCCCGCAGGACTTGCTGGCCATTTTGCAGGCCCTGAAGGCGTCCGGCGCACTGCGCGCCGAGCTGGAGGTGATTTAAGTGATCGGCGGCGCGGACCTCTCCTCGAAATTTGCGCTCGACGTCCAGGGCGTCAACCAGCTCAAGCTCGATGCGAAGCAGTCCTCGCCCGAGGCTTTGCGCGCCGCCGCGCAGCAGTTCGAGGCGGTGTTCATGAACATGCTGATGAAAAGCATGCGCGAGGCGACGCCGCAGGACGGCATGTTCGACAGCGACCAGACCCGCATGTACACCTCGATGCTCGACCAGCAGCTGACGCAGCGCATGGCCAGCCGCGGCATCGGCCTCGCCGACGTGATGGTGCGCCAGCTTTCCGCC
>DAOMWT010000134.1:0-6631 GCA_035436705.1 Thiobacillus sp.
GCAGCAGCGCGATGACCGGCCCCGGCGCCAGCCCCAGCGCCGCGCGTGCGGCGGCCGTGTCGGGTTCCAGCGGAATCACGTCGGCCAGCGGATGGCCGACATAGCTGACCGGAATGCCGGCATCGCGATAAATTTGCTCTTCGAACGGAAATACCACCAGCATGTGCGACACCGCCTGTCTGATGCGGTGGATGCGCTCGGGCCGCCATGCCCAGATCGACGGGCTGACGAAATGCACGGTAGGGATGCCGGCCTGCTTGAGTTTGGCCTCAAGCGTGAAATTGAAATCCGGCGCATCGATGCCGACGAAGACGCGCGGCCGCTGGTGCAGGAAATAACGGGTAATGCGCGAACGGATCCACAGCAGTTCGGGCAGATGCCGCAGCACCTCGACATAGCCGTTGACCGCCAGTTTCTCGCTGGGATAGATCGCCTCGACCCCGATCGCCTGCAGGCGTGGCCCGGCAATGCCGGCTGCGCGCAAGTCAGGGCAAGCCTGTTGCAGCGCGGCAATGAAATGCGCGCCCAAGAGGTCGCCGGAGGTTTCGCCGGCAACCACTCCCAGATCGATCACCGGATGATGCCGCGCTCGGCGCGTGCCAGAAAATCGAGCAGTTGCCGCACTTCGGCATGGCTCGCCGCTTCGGGTGCAAGTTTGGCCTGCGCTTCGGCAAGCGTGTTGCCTTCGCGATACAGGATTTTGTAGGCACGCTTCAATGCCGCCAGTGCGTCGGCGGAAAATCCGCGCCGTTTGAGCCCCTCGCTGTTGAGGCCATGCGGCGCGGCTGGCTGGCCGGACACCATGACGAAAGGCGGGATGTCCTTGAACACCACGCTGGAGATGCCGGTCATCACGTGGGCGCCGACCTTGCAGAACTGGTGCACGCCGGTGAAGCCGCCGAGGATCGCCCAGTCGCCGACTTCGGCGTGCCCCGCCAGCGAGGCGTTGTTGGCGAAAATGGTGCGGTCGCCCACCACGCAGTCGTGCGCGATGTGGACGTAGGCCATGATCCAGTTGTGGTTGCCGATGGTGGTGACGCCGCGATCCTGCACGGTGCCGGTGTTGAAGGTGCAGAATTCGCGGATCACGTTGTGGTCGCCGATTTCCAGGCGCGTCGGCTCACCGGCGTATTTCTTGTCCTGCGGCGCCTCGCCGAGCGAGACGAAATGGAAGATCTGGTTGTGTGTGCCGATTCTGGTGTGGCCGGTGATCACGGCATGCGCGCCGACCGTGGTGCCGGCACCGATCTCGACGTGCTCGCCGATGATCGTGTAGGGGCCGATCTCGACGTCGTCGGCAAGCCGGGCGCCCGGCGCGACCAGCGCGGTGGGATGGATCGTTGCCATATCAGGGCTTGTCGCGCAGGGTGGCCATCAGTTCGGCTTCGGCGACCATCACGCCGTCGACTTCGGCGCGTCCCTTGTACTTCCAGATGCCGCGCATCTCGCGCACGATCTCGGCCTTCAGGACCAGCTGGTCTCCCGGCTTGACCGGCTTCTTGAAGCGCGCGCCGTCAATGCCGGCGAAGTAGATGATGCCGATTTCTTCCGGCGCGTAGTTCTTGGTCTTGAACGAGAGGATCCCTGCCGCCTGCGCCATCGCTTCCAGGATCAGCACACCCGGCATCACCGGCGCGCCCGGAAAGTGGCCGTTGAAGAACGGCTCGTTGATGGTGACGTTCTTGATTGCGGTGATGGATTTGCCGAGTTCGAGTTCGGTCACCTTGTCGATCAGCAGGAAAGGGTAGCGATGCGGCAGGTACTGCATCACCTGCTCGATATCCATGATCATGATTTGCCTTCGAGTTCATTGAGTCGTTTTTCAAGCTGTTTGACCCGCTTCACCAGCTTGTCGAGGTTGCGCATGTGGACGGCGTTCTTCTGCCAGACCTCGTGCTCGGAAAACGGCAACGCCGAGGTATAGGTGCCCGCCCGCGGCAGCGATTTGGTGATCAGCGTGTTGGTCGAGATGCGGGTGCCGTCGGCGATCTCGATGTGGCCGAAAATCATCGCTGCCCCGCCGATCGTGCAATGGCGCCCGATTCGGGTGCTGCCGGCGATCCCGGTGCAGGCCGCAATCGCGGTATGCGCGCCGATCGTCACGTTGTGCGCGACCTGGATCAGGTTGTCGAGCTTGACGCCCTCCTCGATCACCGTGTCTTCCAGTGCACCGCGGTCGATGGTGGTGCAGGCGCCGATCTCGACATCGTCACCGACCAGCACCCGGCCGATCTGCGGAATTTTCTCCCAGCGGCCTTCGTTGGGCGCGAAGCCGAAGCCATCGGCTCCAACGACGCAGCCCGAATGCAGAATGGCGCGGTCGCCCACTTCGCAGCCGTGGTACAGCGTGACGTTGGCGTGCAGCAGGCAATCGGCGCCGATGCGCGCACGATCGCCCACCACGCAGTTGGGGCCGATCACCGAGCGGGCGCCGATGCGCGCACCGCTGCCGATGACCGCGCCGGCGGCGATGCTGGCATCGGCGGCGACCTCTGCATCCAGTGCGACCGTCGCCGCAGGATGGATACCCGCCGGCGGGCGCGGCGGCGGATTCAGCAAGGCGGAGACGCGCGCAAAATACAGGTAGGGATTGGGGGTGAGGATGCGCGGCAGGCCAGTGGCATCGCGTGCATCCGCCGGCAGGATCACCGCCCCGGCGCGCGTATCGGCCAGCTGGGACAGGTACTTGCTCTGCGAAACGAAGCCGATTTCGTCTGCTGCGGCGCGGTCCAGCGGCGCGACCTGACGGATCGAAACGTCGCCGTCCCCTACCAGTTCCCCACCAAAATGCGCGACCAGTTCGGCCAGCGTGGATGCCATCGGGTGCCTGTTTTCCGCGGCCAGACTTTACTTCCCGCCCAGGGCCTTCATCACCCGGTCGGTGATGTCGCTCTTGGGATCGACAAAGACGGCCTGCTCGACGATCAGGTCGAATTTCTCGGCGCGCGCGATGTCCTGGATCGCCTTGCGCGCGCGTTCCTGAATCTGTCCCAGTTCCTCGTTGCGGCGCAGGTTGAGATCCTCGCGGAATTCCCGGCCCTGGCGCTGCAGATCGCGATTGAGATTACCAAGGTCGCGCTCCTTGGCCTTGCGCTCGCTGTCCGACATGGTCACGCCGTCCTTGTCGAGTTGCGCCTGCAGGTCGCGCGCCTGCTTGGCGAGCTTTTGCAATTCCTGGTCGCGCGCGGCGAATTCGCGCTCGAGTTTCTTCTGCGCGGTGACCGACAGCGGCGCCTCGCGCAGCAGCTTTTCGGTGTTGACGAAGCCGATCTTGGTATTGGCCAGGGCAGGGGCGGCCGCACACGCGGACGCCAGGATCAGGGAGACGGCAAGCTGCTTGAATTTCATCATGAATACTCCAGTAACGGTCTACCCTCAGAACGTATTGCCCAAGGTGAATTGAAACATTTCTTCCTGGTCGCCCGTCTTGCTGGCCAGCGGCTGCGCCAGACTGAATTTGAGCGGACCGAGCGGCGACACCCACAGTACAGCAATGCCCGCCGAATAGCGCAGATCCCCGAATGCGAAATCCTTGTATCTGCCCTGGTCATCGTTGGGACCGAAGGTCGCGCCCGCATCGACGAAGGCCGACATGCGCAGCGACTGGTCATCCTTGAGTCCTGGCAGCGGGAAAAAGAGTTCCGCATTGCCGATGATGCGCTTGTCGCCGCCGAGCGCATCGTCGTTCTGGTCCTTCGGTCCCAGGGTGCCATTTTTGAAGCCGCGCACCGAGCTGTTGCCGCCCGCATAGAAGTTCTTGAAGAATGGCAGCGGCTTGCCCGACAGGCCGCCGCCGATTCCCACCTCGCCGTTCAGCATCAGGGTGAAGCGCTTGCTCAGCGGCAGGAACTGCTGATGCTGGAATGATAGTTTGTAATACTGCAGGCTGCCCAGCGGGGTGCCGACTTCGGCCGCCACCCGTTGCAGTTGGCCCTTGGTCGGGAACAGATAACTGTTGCGGGTGTCGCGCGCCCACGAGGTGTCCAGGCGCAGGGTATCGTTGTCGCTGCCGAACTCCTGCTCGAACAGCTGGTAGATGGTCGGGCTGCTCGGATTGGTGGTGAGCGAGGTCTGCTCGTAGGTCAGGCCGAAGGAAATGAAGTCGCGTTCGTTGACCGGCAGGCCGAAGCGCACGCCGGCGCCGTAGGTGGACGTCTTGTAGTCGCCGACATTGTCGAGATCGGTTGCGTCGATGTCGCGCCGGTACAGGTCGTAGCCCAGGCTGATGCCGTCGATGGTGTAGTAGGGGTTGGTGAACGACAGCGAATACACCTTATTGACGCTACCCGAGTTGATCTGCGCCGACAGCCGGTTGCCGGTCCCGAATACGTTGCTCTGCGACACCGAGCCCGACAGCACCAGGCCTTCGGACGACGAGAAGCCGGCGCCCAGCATCACGTTACCGGTGGATTTTTCCGCCACGCTGACGTTGACGTCGACCTGGTCGGTGGTGCCCGCCACGCTCGGCGTTTCGATGTTGACTTCGTTGAAATAGCCAAGGCGATTCAAGCGATCGCGTGAACGGCTGATCTTTTCGGCGTCGTAATACGCGCCTTCCATCTGGCGGATCTCGCGGCGCACCACTTCGTCACGGGTTTTGGTGTTGCCTGCCACGTTGACGCGGTTCACGTAGACACGGCGGCCGGGATCGACGAACAGGGTGAAAGCGACCGTGCTCTTGTCCTTGTCGAGTTCGGGCACCGCGTTGACGTTGGCGAACGCATAGCCGTCGTTGCCGAGGCGATCGGCGATTTTCTTGGTGGTCTCGGTGAGGCGGTCGCGTTCGAATACCTCGCCCGGCTTCACCGTGACGAGTTTCTGCAATTCCGCTTCCGGCACCAGCATCTGCCCCGCCAGCTTGACGTCGGATACCCTGTATTGCGGCCCTTCCGTCACGTTGACGGTGATGTAGATACCCTGCTTGTCGGGAGAGATCGACACCTGGGTGGAATCGACGTTGAATTCGAGATAGCCGCGGTTGAGGTAGAACGAGCGCAAGGCCTCGATATCGCCGCCCAGCCGCGATTTTGAATACTGGTCGTTCTTGGTGTACCAGGTCAACCAGCCCGGCGTGGTGGAAGTGAACTGGTTCAGCAGCTCCTTCTCCTTGAACGCCTTGTTGCCGATGATGTTGATCTGCCGGATCCTGGCACTGTCGCCTTCCACCACGTCGAACTGCACTGCGACCCGGTTGCGCTCCAGCGGCGTCAGGGTGGACTTGATTTCCACCGCATATTTGCCGCGGTTGAAGTATTGCCGCTGCAGTTCCTGTTCGGCCTTGTCCAGCAGCGCGCGGTCGAGCACGCGGCCTTCGGCCAGGCCGGTCTGCTTGAGGCCGTTTTTCAGATCGTCCTCGGAAAACTCCTTGATCCCGGTCAGGGTGATCCTGGCAATCGAGGGGCGCTCTTCAACCGTGACGATCACCACGCCGTCGCGCGCTTCCAGCCGTACATCCTTGAAAAATCCGGTGGCATACAGCGCCTTGATCGCCGCCGCCGTCTTCTCGTCCGTCATCACCTCGCCGACCTTGACCGGCAGGTAGCTGAACACCGTGCCCGCCTCGGTACGCTGGATGCCTTCGACCCGGATGTCCTTGACGACGAAGGGCTCCTCGGCGAAAACGGGTTGCACGGCAAATACGGCTGCGAGGGCGAGCGCGAGACGGTTCGGGGTCATGGTTGTTTCATCCGCCTATCAGGCGTTGCAGATCATTGAACAAGGCAAACGACATCAGCAGCAGCAGCAGTGCCATACCGATCCGGCCGCCTATCTCCATGACGCGTTCGGACACGGGACGGCCGGTAAAAACTTCGGCAACATAATACATGAGGTGCCCCCCATCCAGTAACGGCACAGGCAGCAGATTGAGCACCCCCAGACTCACGCTCACCAGCGCCAGAAAGCCGATAAAACTGATCCAGCCGAGCGCAGCGCTCTGGCCTGCGTAATCGGCGATGGTTAACGGGCCGGAAAGGTTTTTCCACGACACCTGGCCCAGCACCATGCGTCCCATCATCTCCAGCGTGAACACGCTCATATCCCAGGTCTTGACGGCGCCCTGCCACAGCGCTTCGAGCGGGCCATAGCGCACCTCGGTCATCAGCGCGGCCAGTATCGTCTCGTCGACCTGCGGGCCTGCGCCGATCTTGCCGATGCGCTGACCGCCTTCGTCCACCGCGTCGGGCTCAAGGCGCAGCGCCTTGCGCTGGCCCTGGCGCTCGTATTCGATACGCAAGGGCGTGGCCGGACGCTGACGTATCAGCTGCACCCAGCCCTGCCAGTTCACCACTGTCCTGCCATCGGCGGTGATCAGCCGGTCGCCCGGCTGGAGGCCGGCGCGCGCGGCGGCGCCATCGGGCAGCACCTTGCCGATGATCGCAGGAATCTCGGGCTCATAGCGCACGATGCCGAGCGGCCGCAAGGTATCCTGTTCCAGGTTCTCGGTCTGCAGCGGCGGGACATCGAGTTGCACGCTGCGGCCGTCGGCCAGTTCCAGCGTAAGCGCTCCGCCCGCCACCCCCGCGCGCAGCAGATTCAGCCGCAAATCCTGGAACGACGGCGTGTCGGTGCCGTTGACGCGGCGGATCTCGTCGCCCCCCGCCAGGCCGGCCTGCGCTGCCGGCGTGCCGGC
>DAOMWT010000135.1:0-6540 GCA_035436705.1 Thiobacillus sp.
GCGCAGGCGGCAGCGGACGGCGCGCGCGCGATGCCGCGCGTCAGCGGCGGCCGCTACGGCCTCGCCAGCAAGGAATTCACCCCCGGCATGGTCAAGGCGGTGTTCGACGAACTGTCGCTGGCCGTGCCCAAACGCCAGTTCACCGTCGGCATTCACGACGATCTCACCCACCTGTCGCTGCCGTGGAACGCGACTTTCCGCACCGATGCCGCCCGCCAGCTGCAACATGCGGTGTTCTGGGGGCTGGGCGCGGACGGCACGGTGTCGGCCAACAAGAACTCGATCAAGATCGTGGGCGAGGCCACCGGCCTCATGGCACAGGGCTATTTCGTCTACGATTCCAAAAAGTCCGGTGCGGTCACGGTGTCGCACCTGCGCTTCGGCCCGGCGGCCATCCGTTCCACCTATCTGGTGGAAGCGGGCATGGCTGGCTTCGTCGCCTGCCACCAGCCGATGTTCGTCGGACGCTACGACCTGCTCGAACACGCCGCGCCGGACGGGGTGTTTCTGCTCAATACGCCTGCGCCACCCGGTCAGGTGTGGGACACGCTGCCGCACCCGCTGCGCGCGCAGATACGCGGCAAGCGCCTGCAGCTGTGGGTGATCGATGCCTATGCCGTCGCCGCTGCGGCGGGCATGGGGCGGCGCATCAACACCATCATGCAGACCTGCTTCTTCGCCATTGCCGGCGTCCTGCCGAAGGACGCCGCGATCGCCGCGATCAAGCAGGCGGTCGACAAGACCTACGGCAAGAAGAGCCGACGCCTGGTGGAACTGAATTACCGCGCCATCGACATGACGCTGGCGGAGTTGCATCAGGCCGCCATTCCGGCACAGGCGTCCAGCGGCGAACAGCCCGAACCGGCTGCCGTGGCGGCAGGCGGCATTCCCGATTTCGTGCGCGACCTCACCCTGCCGATCTACCAGGGCAAGGGCGACGCCTTGCCGGTGTCGCTGCTGCCCGTGGACGGCACCTATCCGCTCGGCACTGCGCAATACGAAAAACGCAACATCGCGCTGGAAATCCCGGTATGGGACGCGGATCTGTGCACCCAGTGCGGCAAGTGCGTGTTCGTCTGCCCGCATACCGCCATCCGAGCGCGCGCCTTCAGCGCAGCGTCCGTTGCGGATGCGCCGCCGACCTTCAAGCACGTTGCGGCGAAAAGCAAGGACTTCCCCGCCGGCACCCGCGTCAGCTATCAGGTCGCGGCGGAGGACTGCACCGGCTGCGGCGACTGCGTCGAGGCCTGCCCGATCCACGACAAGTCCAACGTCAGCCGGCGCGCGGTGAACATGGCGCCGATCGCGCCGCTGCGCGATCAGGAGCGCGACAACCTTGCCTACTTCCTCAGGTTGCCCGAGTTCGACCGCAGCGCGATCAAGCATGGCACGATCCCCAGCGCCATGCTGCTCGACCCGCTGTTCGAATTTTCCGGCGCCTGCGCCGGCTGTGGCGAGACGCCCTACATCCGCCTCGCCACCCAGTTGTTTGGCGACCGCATGCTGATCGCCAACGCCACCGGCTGCTCGTCGATCTACAGCGGCAACCTGCCGTCGACGCCCTACACCGTGAACGGCGCCGGACGCGGCCCGGCGTGGAGCAATTCACTGTTCGAGGACAACGCCGAATTCGGCCTCGGCATGCGGCTGGCCGCCGACCAGCTGATGGGCTATGCGCAGCAGCTGGTGCGGGAACTGGCCGGCGACATCGGCGGCGACCTCGCCGCCGCGCTGGTCGATGCCAATCAGCGCGAGGAGGCCGGCCTGGCCGAACAGCGCCAGCGCGTCGCCGCGCTGCTGCAGAAACTGGCGGCGTCAAGCCACCCGCGCGCGAAGGAACTCGCCAGCGTCGCCGAATGGCTGATCCGCCGCTCGGTGTGGATCATCGGCGGCGACGGCTGGGCCTACGACATCGGCTACGGCGGCCTCGACCACGTGCTCGCGCTGCCCTACGACGTCAACATCCTGGTGCTCGACACCGAGGTCTATTCCAACACCGGCGGCCAGACCTCCAAGGCCACGCCGCTCGGCGCGGTCGCCAAGTTCTCCGCCGGCGGCAAGGCCACCGCGAAGAAAGACCTGGCCAAGCTGGCCAGCAACTATGGCCACGCCTACGTCGCCACCGTGGCCTACGGCGCCAAGGACGTGCAGACTCTGCGCGTGTTCCACGAGGCCGAGTCCTACCCCGGCCCTTCGCTGATCGTCGCCTACAGTCCCTGCATCGCCCACGGCTACGATATGCTCTACAACCAGCGCCAGCAGGAAATGGCGGTAAAAAGTGGTCACTGGCCGCTGTTCCGCTTCGATCCGCGATTGGCAGAGGCGGGCGGCAATCCCTTCAAGCTCGATTCCGCTGCGCCCAGTCAGCCGATCAAGGCCTTCATGGAATCGGAGACCCGCTTCGCCATGCTCACGCGCAGCCACCCCGAAGCGGCGCAGCGCTTCCTGGAGCAGGCGCAGCAGGATGCCGAGCGGCGCTTCAAGGCCTATCGGAACCTGGCGCAAAAACCTGCCGATCAATCCAAACCGGAAACCTGACATGATCGATCTTTCCACCGACTACCTCGGTCTCAAGCTGAAGAACCCGCTGGTGCCCTCGGCATCGCCGCTGTCGCGCAATCTGGACACGGCGCTGCAGCTGGAGGATGCCGGCGCCGCCGCGTTGGTGATGTATTCCCTGTTCGAGGAGGAATTGCGGGCGGAAGACGCGATGATGGATCGCTTTCTGCTGCACGCCGGCCTTGGGAGTTGCGAAGCGGAGGACGGCTTTCTGCCCGATCATGGCGAGTTCCGCAGCAGCCTCGATCACTATCTGGCGCATCTGCAGCAGCTCAAATGCCGCCTGGAAATTCCCGTGGTGGCAAGCCTCAACGGCATCTCCCCGTCCGGCTGGGTGGGGCTGGGCCGCGAACTGCAGCAGGCCGGCGCCGATGCGCTGGAGCTCAATGTCTACCACGTCGCGGCGGAGATGATGGAACCCGGCGAGGCGGTGGAGGCACGTTATCTCAGCCTGCTCACCGAACTGCGTCAGGTGGTGAGCGTTCCTATCGTCATGAAGCTGTCGCCGTTCTTTTCCTCGCTGCCGCATTTCGTGAAACAGCTTGAACTCGCGGGCGCGAACGGCGTCGCCCTGTTCAATCGTTTCTATCAGCCGGACATCGACCTGGACAAGCTCTACGTGGTGGATAGGCTGCGCCTGTCGCTGCCCGAAGAGGCCTTGCTGCGCATCCGCTGGTTATCCATTCTGCATGGCCGCACCCCGCTGACCCTGGCCGCCACCGGCGGTGTCCACAGCCACGAGGAAGCCATGAAGCTGCTGCTGGTCGGCGCCGACGTGGTGCATCTGGCGTCCTGCCTGCTGCAGCATGGGCCGGGCCGGTTGACGCAAATCCTGCACGCCATGGAAGGCTGGATGGCCGAGCGCGAATACGTGTCGGTCGCCCAGCTGAAAGGCAGCATGAGCCAGAAGAATCTGTATGACCCGTCCGCCATGGCGCGTGACAGCTACCTGCGGGTGCTGGACAGCTTCTCGCCGCGGCCGGGGGTGTGGTCCTAAGGGCGGCAAAGCCGGGCGGCTAGACCTTCTTCACGAATTCAGACTTCAGACCCATCGCGCCGATACCGTCGATCCTGCAGTCGATGTCGTGATCGCCTTCGGCCAGGCGGATGTTCTTCACCTTGGTCCCGACTTTCACCACCAGCGATGAACCCTTCACCTTCAGATCCTTGATCACGCTGACGGTGTCGCCGTCGTGCAGCTCGGTGCCGTTGGAATCGCGTACCACGCGTTTCTGCTCGGTATGCTCCGCTGCAATTGCCTGCGGCCATTCATGCGCACATTCCGGGCAGACGTATTGGTCGCCGTCCTCGTAGGTGAATTGCGAGCCGCATTTCGGGCAGGGGGGCAAGCTGCTCATGTTGTTTCCTGTTTCGATTGATGGATGGCTGATTTTCCCAGCGGGCTGGTTTTCCTCGATGGCAGAGACCGGCGGGTCGTGGCCGTTCGCTTGAGACGGCGGAAGTTTGCTCTATCGCCCTTCGCCACGCCCCCCCGGCGCCACCCGGTGCTCCACCGCGAATACCGCCGCCTCCACCCGAGACGACAGGTTGAGCTTGGCGAGGATATGCCGCACGTGCAGCTTGACGGTGTCGTGGCTGATGTCGAGGGTGCGGGCGATGGCTTTGTTGCTTTCGCCGCGTGCCAGGTGGGTGAGGATTTCGCGTTCGCGCGGGGTCAGCGCGTCGAGCAGGGAGCCGGCATCCTGGCTTTTCTGGTCGTACAGCTTGACCAGCTTGGCGGTCATCGCTGGGGCGACGACGGTTTCGCCGCGCTGGGCGCGTAGGATGGCGTCGACCACTTCGTCGGGTTCCATGCTTTTCAGCAGATAGCCGCTGGCGCCGGCGCGCAGGGCGCGAGCGAGGTCGTCTTCGGCTTCGGAGAGGGTGAGGATGAGAATGGGCAGGTCGAAGTCGTCGGCGCGCAGCTGCTGCATCAGGGTGATGCCGTCGGTGCCGGGCATGTTGAGATCGAGGATGAGCACGTCGGGGCGGTGCGCTTTCAACAGCATGGCGACTTCGTCGGGATTGCCGGTAAAAGCGGTGACCTCGATGCTGCCGCTCTGTTCGAGCAGTTCGGCCAGACCTTTGCGAAACAGGGGGTGGTCGTCGACGAGAATGATGCGGGTGAGGCTCATGCGGTGTGCTCGCTGTGCTGGTGGGGCGCGGCGCGTTGCGGGAAGGCGAGGCGGATCACGGTGCCGCCGGCAGGGCGGGACTCTACGATGAGCTTGCCGTTCAGCCTGGCGGCGCGCTCGCGCATGATGGTGAGGCCGAAGCTTTTGCCGAGGGTGGAGGACTCGTCGTTTTTCTTCTGCACACCGACGCCGTCGTCGGCGACGTTGACGATGTACTGGCCGTTTTCCAGGTCGAGGGTGATGACGACGTGGCGCGCGCGCGCGTGCTTGGCGATGTTGTAGAGCGATTCCTGGATGATGTGGAAGACCTGGATTTCCTCGTCGGGCGACAGCGAGACGTCCTGCACCAGATTGAGGAAATCGACGTCGGCATTGGCCTTTTTGCGGAAACTCTTGGCGAGTTCCTGGATCGCCGGCACCAGCCCGCGCGGATTGATGCGGTCACGATACTGGGTGATGAGGTCGCGCAGATCGGCGTAGGCGAGATCGACCGCCTCCTCGACGTCGCCGAGGTAGCGGTTGGCCTTGGGGTAGTTCTCGTGACGCATGGCATCACCCAGGACGGTGAGCCGCATCTTGGCGTAGGCCAGCGTCTGCGCCAGCGAGTCGTGAATCTGGTTGGCCAGCATCTGGCGCTCGTTCATCAGCGAGATGCGCATGTTCTCGCGGGTCAGCCGAGCATTTTCCAGCGCGATGCCGAGGTGCTCGCTGATCGAGCGGAACAAGAGGCGCACATCCTCGGGGACGGTTTTGCCTTCTTCGAGGAACAGGTTGTAGACACCCATCACCTGGTTCTTGTGCATCAGCGGCACCGCCACCACGGTGTTGCAGGTATCGCTGAAATAGGTGTCGTTGGCCTGGCGCTTGCAGAAGGCGACGTTGTTCCAGCTGCTCACCGTCACCTCGCGCGCGGCTTTGCCGCATACGCCGCAATCGACGCTGACAATACTCTCGTGTTCGACCAGCTCGGGCGGCAGTCCGACCGAGCCGATCAGGCGCAGGTGCGTGCGGTCGTCGGTGATGACACGCACCGCACCCGCCTGCGCGCCGGCCAGGCGGATCATGGTCGAGAGAAAGCGCCCCAGCAGCTGTTCGACATTGGCGTCGCTGGACAGGCTGGTGGTGATTTCCGACAGCACCCGCAGAGCCGGGATGCTGACGTTGTCCGGGTCGGTGGAGGCGTGGTGCTGGATCAAGGGATGAATGTCTTTCATGGCCAGGTCAGAAGAAGCAGCTTTTTAGCATATTCCGATTCGCGCGCGATCCCAAGCCCCGCGTCACTGCGCGTCGGCCGGTGCCGCGGGAACGGGCGGCACCGGCACCACCACGCTGGGTTCGAGGTCTTCCGGGAAACCGCTCTCGGTCGAGGGTTCCTCGACGGGCGGGTCGGCCTGGCTGGTGGCGCCGTCGGGCTTGTCCTTCTGCGGCATGCGCGGGGCGAGGGGCGCCGGTTCGGCGACCGGTGCGGGTTCGGCGAGAGGTGTGGCGGTGGCCGCCGGCGGCCGTGGATACAAGTGCTGCTGCAATTGCGGCAGCAAGGTTTTCAGGATCTGCGTGGTGAGCGAACTGGTGAAACCGAACTGGCCGGCCTGTTCGCCCGGCACCAGCGCGGTGAGGGTGCCGAAATAGCGGTCGTCCAGATAGAACACGAAGGTGGCGGTACGGTTGACCACGCGCGATTCGAGCAGTTGTCCGCCCTTGCCGTAGCGCTCGAAGCGGTGATCGCCGGTGCCGGTTTTGCCGCCGATGGCGAGCGGCTGACCGGCTGCATTCTTGAGCGCGCCGGCGAGACGGGCGGCGGTGCCGCCCTCCACCACGCGTGCCAGCGCGCGGCGCACGGTGTGCG
>DAOMWT010000136.1:0-6485 GCA_035436705.1 Thiobacillus sp.
GGCGCAATTGTCGTGGGACGCCATCGTCGACAGCTTCGAGCGGGTGCTGCTGCGCCTCGCCCAGCCCCAGCCCGCAGCCGCTCCGCCGCCGGGCTGGCCATCCGCCGCCCCCACCCGCTAGCCAGGAGCCCGCCATGCAGCGCCGTCTGAGTCTGGTTGCCCATCATGGCCTGAATCGGCTGGCCGCCCGCGAACATGCGTGGCTGGAACGCCTCAACGGCGTGCGCCTGCCGGGATGGGAGGTCGGCCTGCTGCGGCTCGCCAGCCGCCTCGGCGATGGCATGTTCTGGTATGCGCTGATGCTGGCGCTGCTCGTCCGGCATGGCGGGGAAGCCCTGCCGGCCGTGCTGCACATGATCGTTGCCGGCCTCGCCGGCACGCTGCTCTATAAGTGGCTGAAAGGCGCCACCGAACGCCCGCGGCCGTATCAGGCCTGCCCGTCGATCTGCTGCCTGAGCGCGCCGCTCGACCGTTTCAGCTTTCCTTCCGGCCACACCCTGCACGCCGTGGTGTTCAGCCTCGTCGCCACCGCGTATTACCCGGCGCTGGGATGGCTGGTGTGGCCGTTCACCGCGCTGGTCGCGCTGTCGCGCCTGGTGCTGGGGCTGCACTATGTCAGCGATGTGCTGGTCGGCGCGCTGCTGGGCGGAACGATCGCTGCGCTGACGCTGGCGCCTTGAATCCCGGAAGTCTCGGTAGAAACCCGTTCCCTCACCGGTTCAGATACAGGGCGAAGATCGCGCCTCCGGCGCTGGGGTAATTTGGTGTCTAGTGGCGGCGACCGGCCAATTTCAGTCGGCCAGGGGGCTCTGCGATAGTCCGTCTGCTTCTGCAAAGCAGACGTTTAGAAAATCGCCGTATCCCACTACATCGCGGAATACACGGGCCCGCTGCCACCTTCCGGTGGTTTCCACACAATGTTCTGCAAGGCATCCTTGATGTCGCAGGTTTTGCAGTGAATGCAATTTTGCGCATTGATTTGCAAATGGCGCTTTTCATCCGTGACCACGATTTCGTAAACCCCAGCAGGGCAGTAACGTTGTTCCGGCGCGTCGAATTTTTCTATGCTGATGGAAACGGACGTTGTCTTGTCGAGCAGGTGCAAGTGGCAGGGCTGATCGCGATCATGCGTGATATTGCTGAGCGCGACGGAGCTCAGCTTATCGAAGCTGATTTTTCCATCCGGATTAGGGTAGTCGATTGTCGACATTTCCGCTGCAGGACACGTGCACTCGTGATCAGCCTGCCGATGGCGCAGTGTCCAGGGCAATCGCAGCCCGGCTGCGGCCAGCCACATTTCAACCCCGCCAAACAGTGTGCCGAGGGTGGTGCCGAAACGGGATAGCATCGGCTTGACGTTGCGCACGGCATGCAAGTCGCGCCAGACCCTTGAGTTGCGCAGTGCGGTCGGGTATTCACCGATCCTATCATGGCTGCGATTTGCGACCAGGGCAGACATCACGGCTTCGGCTGCCAGCATCCCGGATTTCATCGCATTGTGAATGCCCTTGATGCGCGGCACATTGACCATCCCGGCACTGCATCCGATCAGCGCACCGCCGGGAAACACCAGTTCAGGCCAGGATTGCAGACCTCCTTCGGTGATGGCGCGTGCGCCATAGGATAGACGCTTGCCGCCTTCAAGCAGCGGGCGAATGGCCGGATGTGTTTTGAATCGCTGAAACTCGTCGAACGGTGACAGGTGTGGATTGGCGTAATCGAGGTGAACCACAAAGCCGATCGAGACCAGGCCGGCGCCATAATGGTAAATGAACGAGCCGCCCCCGGTATCCGAGGCAAGCGGCCAGCCAAGGCTGTGTTGTACCAGCCCGGGCCGATGCTTCTCCGCCGCAACCCGCCAGACCTCCTTGATTCCGAGGCCGTACTTTTGTGGCGACGCGTTCTGGCGAAGTTGAAACCGCTGCTCCAGGTCGCGGGTAAGCGAGCCGCGTACGCCTTCGGCGATGAGCGTATAACGGGCCTGAATCTCAATGCCCGGCGCGAATTGCGGGCCTTCCTCGCCGCTTGCGGTGCGCCCCATGTCGCCGGTGATGATTCCAGCAACCTCGCCCTGCTCGCCGTACAGGATTTCCTGCGCGGCATAACCCGCATAAATTTCCACGCCTGCCGCTTCTGCCTGACTCCCCAGCCATTGGCAAAACTCGCCCAGACTGATGATGTAAGCCCCATGATTGGCCATCAATGGCGGCAATAAAGCGACCGGTATGCGCCAGGCACCCCGCTCACCCAGCACAACAAATTCGTCTTTGCTTACAGGTGTATGCAGCGGTGCGCCCAGCGCATCCCAGTCAGGCAGCAACTCATTCAATGAAACGGGATCAATCACCGCGCCGGAAAGAATATGCGCCCCAAGCTGTGCGCCCTTCTCCAACACGCAGACACTGATCTCCTGCCCGGCTTTCTGTGCACACTGTTTCAGGCGCAGCGCCGCCGCAAGCCCAGCTGGACCCGCACCGACAATCAACACGTCATACGACATGACATCCCGCGACATATCAGGCGCACCGCTGCATTAACAATTCAGGACATTATAATATGTCACCGATATGTGCCGTATGGGGGATAGATGAAGCTATTGGTGGCCGTAAAAAGAGTGGTCGATCACAACATCAAGGTGCATATCAAACCCGATGGCTCCGATGTGGAGTTGGCCGGTGCCCGCATGAGCATCAATCCGTTTGATGAAAATGCCGTGGAAGCAGCCATGCGTCTCAAAGAAAGCGGCGTGGCGACCGAGGTTGTTGCGGTAACAGTTGGCCCGGCAGCGGCGCAGGATGTATTGCGACATGCGCTGGCCATGGGGGCGGACCGGGCCATCCTGCTGGAGAGCAGCAAGGCAGTGCAGCCTTTGGGGGTAGCCCGGCTGCTCAAGGCCTTGGTTGAACGCGAACAACCCGGCCTGGTACTTCTCGGCAAACAGTCGATCGATGACGATACTTGCCAGACAGGCCAGATGTTGGCCGCGCTGCTGGACTATGGGCAAGGCACATTTATTTCCGCACTGGAGATAGAAAATGGCGAAGCCGTGGTCACTCGCGAAATAGAAGGTGGAACCGAAAAGATTGCGGTGACATTGCCCGCCGTATTGACTGCCGACCTGCGGCTCAATGAACCGCGCTACGTAAAACTTCCCAATCTGATGATGGCCAAGAAAAAACCGATCCAGACCATCAGCGCGTCAGAATTCGGGATTGATGTATCCCCGCGACTGGCCTTGGTTAAAGTTGCAGACCCCCCTGCTCGCAGAGCATGTGTCATGGTCGACAACGTGCAGGAGCTGGTTGAAAAACTACGTTCTGAAGCGGGGGTGCTGCCATGAGTGTATTGATTCTGGCCGAACACGAAAACCAGAAACTGAAGCCTTCTGTCGCCCAACTGATCAGCGCAGCGCAATGCTGGAACCAGACTGTGCATGTGTTACTGGTCGGCAACGATCTCGCTGCCGCAGCCCAGGGCGCTGCAGCCATCACCGGCGTGGCCAGCGTGATGCGTGTCGAGGCGCCGCATCTGCAACATCCGCTCGCCGAAGACGTCGCCAACATCATTGCAGGCATGGGCCGCGAATATTCAGTTATCCTGGCCGCGCATAGCGCCTTTGGCAGGAATGTATTGCCGCGCGCTGCGGCGCTTCTGGATGTGGAAATGGTTGGCAATGTCGTTGAGATACAGGCGCCAGCAACCTATGTGCGGCCCATCTACGTCGGCAATGTCTTTGCGACCGTGCGCAGCAATGACCCGATCCAGGTAGTCACGCTGCGCGCCAGCCGGTTTGATGCGGCCGATACCGGCAATAACGCTGAAATCGTCAACCTCACAGCACCGCCTGCCTCAGCTAAAACACGCTGGCTGAGTGAAATGCGCAACCCGTCTGATCGACCTGAATTGGGTTCGGCGAGCGTTGTGGTTTCAGGTGGGCGTTCGTTGGGCAGTGCAGAAAACTTTGAATCTGTGCTGGCACCCCTGGCGGACAAGCTTCATGGCGTACTGGGGGCCACCCGTTCCGCGGTGGATGCCGGATTTGCGCCCAACGATATCCAGATAGGACAAACGGGCACGGTGGTTGCCCCCGAGCTTTATATCGCGGTTGGCATATCCGGCGCGGTGCAACACACAGCGGGCATGCAAGACAGCAAGATCGTCGTCGCCATCAATCACGATCCCGACGCCGCTATTTTCCAGATGGCGGATTATGGTCTGGTAGCCGACCTGTTCGAAGCCGTTCCCGCCCTGACCGCGGCACTCCCCTGAACGCAAAAACCCACCGAGCCTGTCATGTCTCCTGAAAAACCCTCAAGCAACACCACGACCGCACGCGTCTTGAGCGTGCATCACTGGAACGACACCTTATTCAGTTTCACAACCACGCGCGACCCCGGCTTGCGCTTTGAAAACGGCCAGTTTGTGATGATCGGCCTGATGGTTGACGGGAAACCGCTGATGCGCGCATACAGCATTGCCAGCCCCAATTACGAAGAGCACCTGGAGTTCTTCAGCATCAAGGTGCAAGACGGTCCGCTGACCTCGCGCTTGCAACATCTGAAGGTGGGCGACGAGGTGCTGATTTCCCGCAAACCCACTGGCACACTGGTTGTACGGGATTTGCTGCCTGGCCGTAACCTCTACCTGCTTTCCAGCGGCACCGGAATGGCGCCGTTCATAAGCCTGATTCAGGACCCGGAAGTTTACGAACTTTTTGAAAAGGTGGTACTGGTCCATGGCGTTCGCCAGGTTAGCGAGCTGGCCTATGCCGATTTCATCACCAAGGAACTCCCGCAAAACGAATTTTTCGGCGATCAGGTACGCGAGAAATTGATTTATTACCCTACCGTCACGCGTGAGCCCTTCCGCAATCAGGGCCGCCTGACCGACCTGATCGATAACGGCAAACTCTTCACTGACATTGGCTTGCCGCCATTAGACCCCGAGAAAGACCGCGCCATGGTTTGCGGCAGCCCGCAAATGCTGAAAGACACCATGCTGATGCTCGATAGATATGGTTTGAAAATATCGCCGCGCAGTGGTGAACCTGGTGCCTACGTAATCGAACGCGCTTTCGTGGAAAAGTAGGAATACTAAATAAAAAACCATCAAAGATGGCTCGGAATAAATTGGCTGGAACCCTTAGGCATTTCAAATGCTTGAAATCAGCTGGTATCCGGTTGCAAATGGCTGCTGTCCGCCGCTGAGCAGCGCCTCGCGGCGGTCCATCGCTCATTCCGAGGCGGCATGCGTCAGCATCGGCACATTCCGCCACAGATGTTCGTGCGCCGGCACGAAGTGGTTGTGCGCGACGATGACGACCCACAGATGGCCCATCGCGCCGACCGCGCAGGCGCACGATTCGTCGTCGCGCGCCTGCGCGGTCGGCTGCGTGAATCCTCCGTGAAACCCGGCGGGGCCGGCCTGCGTATAATCCCGGCTGTCGTTTTCAACCCACAGCGCCACGCGAACCCCCAACCATCATGCGTACCCTCATCTGCGGTTCCCTCGCCTTCGATTCGATCATGGTGTTCCAGGATCACTTCAAGCACCACATCCTGCCCGACAAGATCCACATGCTGAACGTGTCGTTTCTGGTGCCCGAGATGCGGCGCGAGTTCGGCGGCTGTGCCGGAAACATCGCCTACAACCTGAAGCTGCTGGGCGGCGATCCGGTGATCATGGCGACCGTCGGCGACGATTTCGGCGTGTATGCGGATCGCCTGGACGCGCTGGGCATTTCGCGCGAAGCCATCCGCCGCATGGCGGGCAGCTATACCGCGCAGGCCTTCATCACCACCGACCTGGCCGACAACCAGATCACCGCGTTCCATCCCGGCGCAATGAATTTCGCGCATGAAAACGATGCGTCGAAAACGCGCGATATCGGGCTCGGCATCGTCTCGCCCGATGGCCGCGACGGCATGCTGAACCACTGCCGCCAGTTTCACGCAGCGGGGATTCCGTTCGTGTTCGACCCCGGTCAGGGCATGCCGCTGTTTTCCGGCGGCGAACTGCTGGAGATGGTCGAGCGCGCCGATTACGTGACGCTCAACGATTACGAAGCCGAGCTGCTGCAGGCGCGCACCGAATTGTCGCTCGACGCCCTGGCCGCCAAGGTGAAATGCCTGGTCGTGACGCGCGGCGAAGCCGGCTCGCATTTTTATGCCGATGGCCGGCGCATCGACATCCCCGTCGTCCCGGCCCGCGCGGTGGTCGATCCCACCGGCTGCGGCGACGCCTTCCGCGCCGGCCTGCTCTACGGCATCGCCCATGGCTGGGACTGGGAAACCACCGGCCAGCTGGCAAGCGTCATGGGTTCGATCAAGATCGAGCAACGTGGCGGACAGAACCACAAACCCGCGCGCGCGGAAATCGCCGAACGGCTCCAGGCCACGTTCGACAAGACGCTCTAGGCGGCACAACGTGCCGGCCGCCGCCCTGTCCGGCCGGCATGGCGGCCTCGCGGCGGCGGCGCTCGGCGA
>DAOMWT010000137.1:0-6254 GCA_035436705.1 Thiobacillus sp.
GCTCGCCGCCGTAGCGCCGCCACACCGCAGCCGGGCGGTCGAAGGGGTATCCCTGGATGCGCGAGGCGGCAAGCTTGATGAACTCGGCGTGCGCCCACGCCAGCGGCATGGCGCTGCCGGTCGGCCGCCCCGGCCGGAACCGGCCGAGTGCCGGGGCATCCCATACCTGTTCGGGGATCAGGCCATGGCTGGCCATGGCATTCATCACCGCCAGATACGGCAATGCGTCACGGCCGGCGGCGAGCTCGTAATGACCGCGTTCGCCACTGAGCAGCGGCCAGCCGCGCCCGCGTCCAGTCCCGTCGAATGCGCGGCCATCGTCATGTTCGCCATAGCCGTCGCCGTTGTAACGGTGCCATACCGGCCCCAGCGGCGTTTCGGTTTTCAGCAGCGCATCGGCGAGCGCCAGGGTATCGACGATCAGGGCGTCATCGGCACGGCGCAGGCCGAGCCGCACCAATTGCAGGAAATCGGTGGCGATCTGCGCGTCGGCTGCAAGCCGGAGGTCGTCACTCTGGTTCTTGATCGACAATACACGCTGCATGGCATAGTCGTTGCCCAGAATGTCCGGCGGCGCTTCGCGCACGTAATACGCAGGCACGCCGTGGCGCGCGCCCAAGGCGGTACCGCGTGCCACACACCAATCTTCCAGCCGTGCATTCCAGAAATCGGCTACCGCCAGCGGCAAGCCACGTTCGGCCTCGGGCAGCAAGTCGGCGCCGGCCACCAGCGCGGCAATGCACACCGCGAGCGTAAACGGGCTGACGCCGGCGTCTTCCTCCCAGCGATCCTGCGGACTGGCGGGTCCCGCCTGCACCAGGAATGCCAATGCGCGGCGCATGCTGGCCGCCACCACCATGTCGCCCAGCGCATCGCGTTCGGCCAGACTCGCGGCGAGCAGCACCGGGAATGCCGTCTCGTCGAGCTGGATTCCTGCCCAGTACGGCTTGCCGCCGAGCCACTGATTCTGGTTCCAGTGGCCGTCGGCATTCTGCGTTGCCAGCAGGTAGCCCAGCACCGCCTGCGCTTCGCCCACACTGCCGAGCGCCAGCAGCGCCTGCGCCGACTCGACCAGATCGCGCGGCCATACCAGGTGGTAACCACCGCGCTCTTCGCCATGATTGCCCCACGGCACCGACAGGCTCGCCACCATCGCTCCAAGAAAAGTCTTGTCGCTGTGGGTTTTGAGCACCTGCGCCGAACAGGCGAGCTGCGCCCGCAGTTCGTCGGGCAAGCCGGCCGACAGGGCTGCGCTATGACACCCCTGGTGCCATCCCGTCCAGGCCGCATGCTGCAGCTCCAGCATGCGGGAAAAGGGCTGCATCAATGCCGCGCGTGCCAGTGCGGCGGCGGCCTGCATCGATGTCGCCAATCCCAGCGCCAGCGTTGCGCGCGGCGCGACTTCCGCCATCAGCGCCACATTGCCCGGCCCGGCTGCGGCGTAGTGCCAGGCCATGCGGCCATTGGCGGCGAAATCCTGCCAGCCGTCGGAAACGCCAACGTAGCCCGCCGACGCCGCGCCCAGCGCATCCGCGCCATCCGCCATGCGCGCCAGCAGCGCCGCCCCGAACGGCCCCTGCTCCGCCCACAGCACCCCTTGCCCCAGATGGCTCGCCGCCCATGCGCAATTGTTCCCGCCGGCGCCGCCCAGGTGCGGCGCGAGCAGGGCATAGACGCGCAAGCCCGCCTCGCCATCGAGCGCCAGATCGATCAGCAGCACATCGCGCGCCGCATCCGGACAGAAACGCAGGCTGAGGGTGAAGCGTGGGTGGCGGTGCACGACGGTCGGCAGCGGCACCCCCGGCGCGGGCACGGCCAGCGTGTAATCGGCGCCGCGCTTGACCTCGACCCAGAAACCGGCATCGTCGGCGACGATGAAGCCGAGGTCGCGAATCTGCGGAATGTCGATGCGCGGGCAATAGATCTCGTTGACGATGCCGTGGCCGAGGGTAAACCACAGCCGCGACGAGCCGATCGCGGTGCCGACCAGATCCTTGTCGGACGACGTCCAGCTGGGTGCGATCCCGGGCGCGCCGGGGGCGTGTCCGGCTGCGGCATGCGGGGGAGAAATCCAGGGCGTATCCACTCGCGGCCCCTTCGTGGCGGTGTCATGACGACACCTTCACTTTACTGCAAACATCTCCTCACCGCAGTGCCGCCCGGCAGCGGGGTCATGTCGATTCGACGGCCGGCACCGGGGCCGGTCCCGTTGTCTCGGGCGCCAGATGCTGGTGCCCCAGCGCCAGCGCATAAATCTTCTGCAAATCCTCTTCGCTGACGTCGACGAAGGTATCGATCTGGCTCAATGCGTAAACCAGGTCGCTGTGCGGGATCATGCACTTTTCCTCGGAACCGGCAGAATTCGCCGCTGCAGGCGCGCACACCGCCGGCTGGCGCCACCACGCCTGCGGATAACGTCGCCAGGCAAACGGGTAGTTGAACGCCACCGCCACGATCAGCAGTACGACAACGTTCAGCAGGACAGGACTGAGCACATAATCGTAACCCAGCGCATGCAGGGCTTCGCCTCCCAGCACGGCATTCAGCGCGGTAGCCCCGCCCGGGGGATGCAGGCAGCGCAGGCTGTACATGGCCGCGATCGACAAGGCCACCGCCAGCGATGCGGCCAGCATGGGATCGGACAACCAGCGTGCGCAGGTGACGCCGACCAGCGCCGACACCAGATGGCCGCCGAACACCGACCATGGCTGCGACATCGCGCCGTGCGGGGCGGCGAACAGCAGAACGGCGGAAGCCCCCATCGACGCAATGGTCAGCACGCCCGCATTGCCATGCTCGGCCACCCAGAAGTTGCCGGCCCACAGCACCGCGAGCAGGCCCAGCAAGCCGCCGGCAGCCGACACCCAATGCTCGCGCTCCGAAACCGTGTAAGCGATCTTCAGCCCGCTCCAGCCCCGCATCAGGCTGACCTTTTTTCTGAGCGCGCGCTCCGACATCCTGTAAGCAGCCTTCATCGTGTCGATCTCTCCGCTTTACACATCGAGCATCAGCTTCAGCGGCTTGCGCATGCCGGCGATGCGGCAGGCCTGCTGCCCGTAGCCATGCGGAAACAGTTCGTACAAGGCCTGCTTGGCGGCGCGTTTGTCGCCGCCCCGCGCAGCCAGATGCTGAATGACCCGGCGCGCTTCGGGCACGCTCTCGTTCTCGGCGTACCAGGCGCGGATGAAATCGAGCACCTGCCAATGGGCTGCGCTCAAGGTCAGGCCATCCTCGGCCGCCAGCAACGGCGCAAGCGTCCGGCTCCACTCGGCGGGATTCAGCAAAAAGCCCTCGTTGTCGCGTTCGGGCAACAGGACGGCAAGGTCGGCACGGCTGTTCATCGCAGGCTCCCGGTTTGAAGAGGGGCCTAGTTTAGAGATCTCTTATATATCCATCTAACGATAAATTTTGGTATCTAATATCGAAAAAACCGATATCTGAAAAATGGACACCGAACTCGCCCGTACTTTTCTCATGGTCGCCGCCAACGGCAACTTCGTCGCCGCCGCCAGCCGCCTGCACATCACCCAATCGACCGTAAGCGCGCGCATCCACACACTGGAAACCACACTCGGCGTGCGCCTGTTCCAGCGCGGACGCAACGGTGCGGAATTGACACCCGCAGGCAAGCGTTTCCTGCGCCATGCCAAGCACCTGGTACGCACGGTGGAACAGGCGCGCCACGATGTGGGATTGCCCGAAGGTTTTCACGATGTACTGACGCTGAGCGGACGGATCGCGGTATGGGAGGGGCTTCTGCCGCACTGGGTGGCGTGGATGCGCGGGGCGGCACCGGACGTGTCGCTGCGCCTGGAAATCGGCTTCGAGCCCGACATCATGCAGGGACTGATCGAGGGCACGGTGGATATCGGCGTCATGTACACGCCAACCTCGCGCCCCGGGCTGGTGGTGGAGCCGCTGTTCGATGAAACCCTGTTGCTGGTGACCAACGACCCCACCCGCCCCTGGCCGGACCCAGACTATATCCACATCGACTGGGGGTCGGAATTCCACGCCTTGTTCAGCGAGCATTATCCCGAGATGGGCGCCCCCACCCTGGTTGCCAATATCGGCTGGCTAGGCGTGCAGCAGCTGCTCACTTATGGCGGCAGCGGATATTTCCCGCTGCGGCTGGTGCGGCATCACCTCGAAACCGGACAGCTATGGCGCGTCCCGCAAAGCCCGCAGTTCAAATTGACGGCCTACATGGTGTTTCCGCGCGACAGCGACAGTGCCACGCTCAAAAACGCCCTCGAAGGTTTGCGCACCCTTGCGCGCGAAGAGTAGCCGCCGCACCCCGGACTGAACATCATTCAGGGTCCAGCTCTGGATATCTCGACGTATAGCCGCAGTCCCGGCTGACGCAACTTCAGGATTTTCCGGCCACCGGGGCGGCCAGCGCCGGCATGCCACGCGTTTCAGAAACAGGCGTTCATGCCTATTTGGCGTTGATGGCGAACAGGCGTTCCAGTTGCGCCGCCGGCACCATGCCGGGTACCCGCTGGCCGTTCTCGAAAAAGATCGTGGGCGTGCCCTCCACTCTCAGCTTGCTGCCCAGCGCGATGGTGGCATCCACCGGATTGCTGCACTTGCCGTCATTCTTGGGCACGCTGCCATTGGCGATGTATTCATCCCACGCTTTGTTGCGGTCGGGTGCGCACCAGATCTGTTTCGAGATCTGCACCGCCTTGGGATGCAGGCCTTCGATCGGGTAGAGAAAGGTGTAGACGGTGATGTTGTCGACCTTGGCGAGTTCGGCCTCGAACTTGCGGCAGTAAGGGCAATCAACGTCGGAAAATACTGCCAGCTTGCGCGCGCCGTTACCCTTCACCGTCTTGAGCGCGTTGCCGAGCGGCAGGCTGTCCCACTTCACGGCCTGCAGTTGATTCAGCCGCGCCTGGGTCAGATTGCTGCCGCTCTTCAGCTCGATCACCTTGCCGGCAAACACATATTGCGCCTTGGCGTCCACATAAATCAGCTGGCCGTCGAGATAGACCTCGAACAGCCCGCTGTAGGGCGTTTTTTGCACCGAACTGATGGACGCGCCCGGAAACTGCTGCGTCAGCGTCTTGCGGATGAGCGACTCATTTGCCTGCGCGGATCCCGCGAACAACAGGGCAGCGGCCAGCGCCAGGGATGTGAATTTCATGCGTTGCTCCAAAAAATAAAAAAAGCTCAGGACATCGCTTCGCGCACCAGCATCGCTTTCAGCGGCGGCAGGCGGTCGACGAGTTTCATGCCGCTGTTGCGCAGCCAGGCCGCGCGGTCGTCGGCAAACAGGTGATGCAGGCCATGCGTGACAGCCTGCATGCGCTGCACCGGCTCGGCGCGCTCGCGCGCATAGCGTTGCAGCACGCGCATATCGCCGCAATTGCCCCGGCGCTGCCGCGCCAGCACGGCGGCCAGCGCTTCGGCATCGCCGAACCCCAGGTTGACGCCCTGTCCCGCCAGCGGATGCACGCCGTGGGCGGCATCGCCGATCAGCGCCACGCCGGGGGCAACGACAGCCGCCACCCGGATCAGGCGCAGCGGAAACGCGGCCGCGGGCGTCAGCAAGCGCAATTCCCCCAGCCGCTCATGGCCGGCCGCCCGTACCTTTTCGGCGAGCGCCGCGGGCTCCAGCATGAGCAACGCGTCGGCATGCGCCGACCGGGTTGACCAGACCATCGACACGCAGTTCCCGCTCAACGGCAGCCAGGCCAGGATGTCGCTGTCGAAAAACCACTGGAACGCGGTTCCGCGATGCGCGCGTCCGCATTCGAAATTCGCCACCACCCCGCTCTGGCCGTAGGGCGCCAGCGTCGCGGCGAGCCCCGCCCAATCGCGGATGCGCGAGGCGGCACCATCGGCGCCGACGATGAGCTCGGCCTCGATGGCCGTTCCGTCGGCCAGCGTCAGCTGCGTGGACGCGCCATCCCTGACGAGCGATTCGATCGTCGCCGGGCAGCGCAGCGCCACGTTGCCGTCGGCCTCGATCGCCTGCCACAAGGCAGATTGCAGGTGCCCGCTTTCGAGGATGGTCGCGAGGCGCGGGACGCCGGCCTCGTAAGCGTCGAGACGGACCGCGCCGCCGTCGTCGCCCGCCACATCCATGCGGAAAACCGGCTGGATGCGTCCGCCATCGAGACGGTGCCAGGCACCGATGCGTTCGAGGAAGCGCTGGCTGGCCGGGCTGATGGCGTAGATGCGGGTATCCCAGCGCCTATTTCGTAGCCATGAATCTGCACCAACCCAACGTCCATGAGTTTTGCCAT
>DAOMWT010000138.1:0-6177 GCA_035436705.1 Thiobacillus sp.
CCGCTGGCCGCCGCGCAGGCTGCTCCGGCCGAATCCGGCCCGCTGCCGGCGATCCGCTGGCGGCTGGCGTCGAGCTTCCCCAAGAGCCTGGACATCCTCTACAGCGCGGCCGAAACGCTCAGCAAGCGGGTGGCCGCCCTGACCGGCGGCCAATTCCAGATCCGCGTGTTTGCCGGCGGCGAGCTCGTCCCCGGCCTGCAGGTGCTCGACGCGGTCGGCAACGGCACCGCCGAATGCGGGCACTCGGCGGGCTACTACTACGTCGGCAAGAACCTCGCCCTGGCCTTCGATTGCGCGGTGCCGTTCGGCCTCACGGCGCGCCAGCAGAACGCCTGGATGTACGCCGGCGGCGGCCTTTCGGCGCTGCGCGCGCTCTACGCCAAGTACAACGTGCTGCAGTTTCCCGGCGGCAACACCGGCACCCAGATGGGCGGCTGGTTCCGCAAGGAGGTCAAGTCGCTGGCCGATCTACGCGGCCTGAAAATGCGCATCCCCGGCCTCGGCGGCCAGATCATGGCGCGGCTCGGCGCGGTGCCGCAAACCCTGCCCGGCGGCGACATCTACCCCGCGCTGGAACGCGGCGCGCTCGACGCCGCCGAGTGGGTAGGGCCGTACGACGACGAGAAGCTCGGCTTCCACAAGATCGCCCAGCATTACTACTACCCTGGCTGGTGGGAGGGCGGGCCGCAGCTCTCCTTCTACGTCAATCAGGCCTCGTGGCGCGCGCTGCCCGAGCAGTACCGCCAGGCCTTCGAAGCTGCCAGCTTCGAAGCCAACCAGTTGATGCTGGCGCAATACGACGCCAGGAACCCGCCCGCGCTGCTGCGCCTGGTCGGACAGGGCGTCACGCTGCATCCCTACCCCAAGGACGTGATGCTCGCTGCCCGCCGCGCCACCTTTGCGATGTACGAGCAAGAGGCGAAAATCAATCCCGACTTCGCCGCCATCTACCGCTCGTGGAAGCAGTTCCGCGACACCGAATTCCAGTGGTTCAAGGTCGCCGAAGCCGCGTACTCGAACTTCAATTACTACGTGAAATAGCCATGAACCGACTCGACCAGCTCATCACCACCTTCGACCTCGGCCTGCGCACTCTCTTCGCCAGCCCGCATGCGGGCCGCCCCTACCCCGGCGCCGGCCCCGAGGCCGAACTGAGCGAAGTGGAAAAAGCCCAGGCCGCCGCGCTGATGCGCGTCAACCACGTCGGCGAAGTCTGCGCCCAGGCGCTGTACGCCGGCCAGGCGCTCACCGCAAAGAACGGAGCGGTGCGCGCCGAGCTCGACCAGGCCGCGCACGAGGAAACCGACCACCTCGCCTGGTGCGAGCAGCGCATCAACGAGCTCGGTGGTCGCAAGAGCCTGCTCAATCCGCTGTGGTATGGCGGTGCTTTTGGAATGGGTGTGGTCGCCGGCCTGCTGGGCGACAAATGGAACCTCGGCTTCCTCGCCGAGACCGAACGCCAGGTCGAAGCGCATCTCGACGGCCATCTGCAAAAGCTGCCGCAGGCCGACGCGAAGAGCCGCGCGGTGGTCGAGCAGATGAAGCTCGACGAAGCCCGGCACGCCCAGACTGCCGTCGACCACGGTGGCGCGCCGTTGCCGCTGCCGGTGAAGATGGCGATGCGGTTCGCGGCGGATGTGATGCGGCAGACGGCGAGCCGGGTATAGCCGGTGTGTTCGGGGCAGGGCGTACTGTTGTAACTCAACAGCAAAGCCGTTGCAGAAGATTGATACGCACCGCTGCTCCGCCAATACGAGTTACCAGTAGACGACCGGTCCGTTACTACTGGTTCAGGGCAATTTGCATTAATTGAAAATGTATATACAATGTATATGTCTTTCTGCTTCTGGTTTCACTTTCCACGCGAGTATCAGCCATGTCCGATAGGCCAAAGAAGGTGAAGCTCAACAAGAAAGACAGCCAATTGCTGATTCGTATCAGCAGCATCGAGCGCGAGCAGTTCGTGCAGTTATGCGAACAACTGGATACCTCCAGCGCTCGTGAAATCAGGCAGTTCATCCGTGGGTTCATCAAGAAGCACAAGCCCACCGAATAGCCCAGAAAAGCAAAGGAGACATGTCATGTCAAAGAAAGCGACAGCTGCCAAGAAATCCGCCAAATCCTGCAAACAGGAAATCAAGGCTCGTGAAGCCAAGATCGAGAAGCATGAGAAGAAGGTCAAGTCGCTGAAGAAAGCGCTGAAAAAGGTAGCTTGAATTAAAGCCTGGGCCGCCCGAGGGCGGCCCAGGCCAAATTCAGGGGCCACAATGGCGGGCCCAAATGAAGTCATATTCCACGCGACCATTCTCACCCCCCGCTTTCCCCGCCGCAGCCGGAATGACCTCGATTTCTGAGTCAACACGCCTGACCGGCCTGGTGGCTGGCATTATTCAAGGCATGCAAAAAGGCAACGCGCCATTCTCGCCAGCTACGCCAAAGGCCAGCACCTGATCGCCTCGTAATGCGCCCCATCTGCCGGAAAGCGGGAAAAGGGTGTCATATTTCACCCTCACCCATTCGCGGGACGTGACGATGCGCGGATCGCCTTCCAGGCCCGATACCCATCTGCACCGCCACACCCTTCCGGTGCGGCTGGTGTTCGCTGCCCTGGGCACGCTGTTCCTCGGGTTTGGCGTGGCCGGCCTCTTCCTGCCGGTGCTGCCGACGACGCCCTTTCTGCTGCTCGCCGCCGCCTGCTACGCCCGCTCGTCGCGCCGCATCTTCGACTGGCTGCTAAGCCATGCGCACTTTGGGCCGCTCATCCGCGAATGGCACGAGCACCGCGCGATACCGTATCGCGCCAAGCGCATCGCGCTCATACTGATCGCGCTGAGCTTCGCAATCTCTATCGGCTTTTTCATCCCCGGCTGGCCGGCCAGGCTTGGGATGGCCACGGGCGGCCTGGCGCTGATGGCATGGATCGCGCGCATTCCGTCGCGGGATGCGCCCAATGCCCGGGAATGAGGCGGAGGTGTGGATAGGGTATCTGAGCTGGCCCGGGTTGAGTCGTGAGTACCGGCGTGTCGTCAGCAGTGTCCCTCCTCCCTCGGAAAAATAGGTGATGCGGCGGACGGCATGCCAGGCGCGATTGATTGTTCGCGGCGGGTTTAAACATAACCCACCTATTCCCGCGCATTGGCCTATGATCAACCCGTGTTGTGCTCGCGGGATTTATCAAATCCAGCCCGACACTTCTGTAGCCATTGCAAGGAGAATCACCATGGCAAAAGGCCAGTTACGTGGAAACAAGGAAGCCAAAAAACCCAAGAAGCCGAAACAGGTAGTCGTTCCGGCAGGATCGTTCATTACCCCGCCCAAGGCCACCAATCCGGTAAAAAACCGGCACTGATTGCCGGGGATTCCGAACAAGCGCCACCGTCGAGGTGGCGTTTTCACGTCTGGCGACAGCGGTCCTGGAGGCGGGTTCTCCGTCGAAAACCATGGCGGACGGCTCAAATTAACAGCCCGGATATCAGGGTATAAACAGCCCCAAGAGCGAACACGGCATGCAGGAAAATGACGCGCTTCGGCAAGATCCCTTTCCTTCTGATAAGAAAATAGAGGACCGTGCCGCCCATGATGGTCAGCACCAATAATCCGAGCGCGAACTTTATATTCTGACTGGTTTCATTTCCTGCGAGGATGGAGACAAGCAATAGCACCGCAGCGGCTGCGCCTGCACGACCATGCAGCAGGCCCGTATCGATGGGGGTATTTTTTTCGGCAAGGCGCACATAAGCTGTCAGGGCACCGCCAAGAATGGCGCAGACCAGTACCGCCAACGATGTGATCGCCAACCCGGATTCTGGTAGCTGCATGCTTGATATCCTTTACCTGGTGTTAACCGGCTCTAGCCAGCATTGACCGATCCATATTAAGTCATTCCGGGTTTTCCCGAGCCGTGCAAATGGCGACAATGGCCATATGGTCACCGCCACCTTCCGCTTCTATGAAGAGCTGAACGACTTCCTCGCGCCCAGACGGCGCAAGCAGGAGTTTACGGTGCCGTGCGCGCAGGCGGCGACGACCAAGCACATGATCGAGGCGCTCGGGGTGCCGCACACCGAGGTGGAACTGATCCTGGTGAACGGCGAGTCGGTGGGCTTCGACCGCATCATCGAGAACGGCGACCGGGTGGCGGTGTATCCACGCTTTGAGGCGATGGACGTGACGCCGCTGTTGCGGGTACGCGAACATCCGCTGCGCGAGATGCGCTTCGTCGCCGACGCGCATCTCGGCGGGCTCGCCCACATGCTGCGCATGCTGGGCTTCGACACGCTGTACGACAACCACTTTCACGACGACGAGATCGTCGCGATCTGCGAGGCCGATGGCCGCATCGTGCTGACGCGCGACCGCGAACTGCTGAAACGGCGTGCGGTGACGCACGGCTGTTACGTGCACGCGCTGAAATCGGAAGACCAGCTGCGCGAGGTCGTCGAGCGGCTCGACCTGGCGCGCAGCGCGCGGCCGTTCACGCTGTGCCTGCACTGCAACACGCCGCTGCGTGCGGTCGACAAGGCGAGCGTGCGCGACCGGCTGCCGCCCAGGGTGCGCGAGCATTACGAGCGCTTCTCGACCTGCGACCAATGCGGACGCGTGTACTGGGAGGGCTCGCATTTCAGCAGCATGCGGCGCCTGCTGGACGGTGTGCTGCCGAACAACGGGCCAAGCGGAACTTAAGACGCGACGCGCCCTCTCTCCTGTCTTCCCATACGAGAAAATCCCATGAAAAGCCTGAAATGGAAAATCTTCGCCACCCTGGTCGTCGGCCTCGGGCTGGCCGGCTGCGACGGCACGCCCCTGGCAGGGCAGGCCGAAACCGGCGAGGTGGCGGTTGAGCGCAAGCTCGACCCGGTGCAGGTGACGCGCGGCAAGGCGGTCTACGAGAAATACTGCCTCGAATGCCACGGCGTGGGCGGCCGTGGCCAGCCCGGCGACTGGCGCATCCGTGACGCCGATGGCCATTTCCCGCCGCCGCCGCTCGACGACAGCGCGCATGCCTGGCACCACCCCACTGCGGTGCTGCTGGAGGTCATCCGCGAAGGCAGCCCGCAAGGCCAGGGGAAAATGCCGGCGTGGAAGGACACGCTTCCCGAAGCGGAAATGCAGGACGTGGTGGCCTACATCAAGTCGCTGTGGTCCGACGAGGTGTACCAGCTGTGGTGGAAAATGGAGCAGCAATCGCTGGAACCCTGACGAACTGCCGGTGCTGCCACGCCGAAGCAAGTAAAATGTCAGCATTCAAATCACCAACCCAGGAGCAACAACATGAGCGAATATGGATTCGACACCCAGATCGGCGGTCCCTTCGACGCCGCGATTGACAAGGTTACCGCCGCCCTCAAGGCCGAAGGCTTCGGCGTGCTGACCGACATCGACGTGAAGAGCACCATGAAGGCCAAGCTCGACATCGACATGCGCCCCTACCGCATTCTCGGCGCCTGCAACCCGCCGCTGGCGAACCAGGCGATCAGCGCCGAACCCGACGTCGGTATGCTGCTGCCGTGCAACGTCGTGGTGCGCGAGGAAGCCGACGGCAAGGTGACGGTGTCCTTCCTCGACCCCGGCATCATGGTCAAGCTGGTCGCCAACACTGCAGTCCATGGCGTCGCCGCCGAAGCGCGCGCGCGCCTGCTGCGGGTGAAGGACAGCCTGACCGCCTGAGCGGTTTGACGGCCAGTAAAAAGCCCGCAGTTGCGGGCTTTTTTGCGGGCTACGAATCCAGTTGCTTCACTGCTTCCTGCACCAGCACCCACGGCGCCACCACCACTGCCCAGAACATCGGCTGGCGCGCGTGCCAGTCTTCGGCGTCGCTGAGTTCGGCGCGGGCGATGCGGCCCTCGGCCAGCCAGGCTTCAACGCTCGCTGTGTTGTTCTCGGCAATATGCAGGGCCGCATCGATCAGGTCCACGCCAACGGCGACCTTGATGACGTCGCCCCGCGCGAAGTGGCGTTCGAGTTCGGGCCAGCCGAGCTGGGCGGTTTCGAGGTTGAGCTTGGCGCGGAGGATGTCGCTGGGCGTCATTTCAGATACACGTTACAAGGTGCAAGTTACAAGAGACAAGTCAGCGGGATTTGCCGCCGCCGCGGCGCTGGCTGAGGGGATGCTTGGGCACTTGCAGCACCGGCACGTCCTTGATATGCGGCAGCGCCGCTTCCAGCGCGGCCTGCGTC
>DAOMWT010000139.1:0-6161 GCA_035436705.1 Thiobacillus sp.
AGGTGGCTGCCACTGCGGCAGCCGCCAACCCAAAGCGCCGATCAAGGCGCCGTGCAGCAGCAGCGAAGCCGCCAGAGCCAGCCACCAGGGGCGAACCCTGCGCCCCATCGGCATTAGCCTTTGATGCTGGCGCTCACCAGGCGCTGTTCGAGCGTGACGCCGTCATCGAATACCCGGATCTGCACCGGCAGGTTCTGACGCGCCGGCGCGACCCACACGGTGATGGCTTTCTCGTCCGGTTTCTGTTCGACGCGCTGGTATTGCTGGGTGGCCAGCGTGCCCAGCGGCGTCACGAGGGCGCCGCCATCGCTGCGCGCGTAATGGTAGTCGTCCAGATCGCGCCGATTTACCACCTGCAGGGCATAGTCGGCGGGCAGGCTGGAGGCGAACATGAACTGGTAGAGCTGCGAAAGCTGATCCTGTGTCCCGTTCTTCAGGCCTTTCATCTGCCATGACTCACCCTTGTATTGCCAGGCAATGCTGCGCTGTTTCCAGTCGAGGCGCGCGGTCGCCAGCTTGTGCGGCGCATCGCTGCGGGCATACTGGAAACGTGTCGGCCGCAGTCCCTGCGGTGTCACCACGCCGCTGCTTTCGAGTCGGATACTGCCTTGCCACAGCATTTTCAGCGGGCCGTTGGCGCGGGTTTCGCTGGTCAGCGTGTAGCGGCTGCCGTTGCGGGTGAAGGTGTCGATCACCTGGCCGAGCTTGTGGCCGTTGCGGTAGAAGTCGTACACCAGATTCATTTGCCGCGGCGGCGCCGGCGCCGCCACGCGGGCTTCAGCGGGTAGCGGATCGGGATCCTTCGGGGCGGCCTGGACCGTCGCCGCGATCATGAAACCGGATGCCAGTAGCAGGTGTTTGAACATGGTCACACTCCGTGGGGAAACACAGACTGTGACGCCGGATCGTCCTTCAAGTTTACCCGGCCATGCTGATTGAGCAGGCGGCCCTCGGCAAACCAGCGGATCGCCTGCGGGTAGATGCGGTGTTCCTGTTCCAGCACCCGCGCGGCGAGGACATCGGCCGTATCGTCCGCCCGCACCGGCACCGCGGCCTGGATGACGATGGGGCCGTGATCCAGCTCGGCGGTAACGAAGTGCACGCTGCAGCCGTGGATTTTCACACCTTCTGCCAAGGCGCGCTCGTGCGTCTTCAATCCCGGGAAAGCAGGCAGCAGCGAGGGGTGGATATTCAGCAGGCGGCCTTCGAAGCGCGCGATGAAGGCCGGGCTGAGGATGCGCATGTAGCCGGCCAGCACCACCAGGTCGGGCCGGTGGCGCGCCACTTCGTCGGCCAGCAGGAGGTCGAAGGCGGCGCGATCGGGATGCGCGGTGTGGTCGAGCGCGACGGCGGTCAGGCCGCGCTCACGCGCGTAAGCCAGTCCCGCCGCCTGCGGGCGGTTGCCGACGACGGCGACGATATCGATCGGCAGCTGCGCTTCGGCGATCGCCTGTAAATTGCTGCCGCGCCCCGACAGCAGGACGACGACGCGGCAGGTCACAGATAAAGCACCTGCTCCGCGCCATCGGGACGCGCGACGATTTCGCCGATCTGCCATACGGTTTCGCCGCTCGCCCGCAGGTGCGCCATCGCAGCGGCGGCGTCCGTGGCGGCGACGACGACGCACAGGCCGATGCCGCAGTTGAAGGTACGCAGCATTTCATCCGGGGCGACGTTGCCGGCCTGCTGCAGCCAGTCGAACAGCGGCGGACGCGTCCACGCGGCCTGATCGATCCGGGCTGCCACGCCTTCCGGCAGGCAGCGCGGCAGATTGCCGGTGATGCCACCGCCGGTGATGTGCGCCATGCCCTTGACCGGCAGCTTCTCCAGCAGCGTCAGGAGCGGCTTGACGTAGATCCGCGTTGGCTCCATCACGGCGTCGGCAAACGGACGGCCGTGGAAATCGGACTTGAGGCCGACGCCGGACACATCGATCAGCTTGCGGATCAGCGAATAGCCGTTGGAATGCGCGCCGGAAGACGCCAGCCCGAGTACCACGTCGCCCGGCACGATGCTCTGGCCGCCGATGACCTTGCTCTTTTCCACCACGCCGACGGCAAAGCCGGCCAGATCGTATTCGCCTTCGGCGTACATGCCGGGCATTTCGGCGGTCTCGCCGCCAATCAGCGCGCAGCCGGCCTGCTCGCAGCCCTTCGCGATGCCGGCAATCACCGCTTCGGCGGTGTCCAGCGTGAGCTTGCCGCAGGCGAAGTAGTCGAGGAAAAACAGCGGCTCGGCGCCCTGTACCAGAATGTCGTTGACGCTCATCGCGACGAGGTCGATGCCGACGCTGTCGTGGCGGTTCAGTTCGAACGCCAGTTTGAGTTTGGTGCCGACGCCGTCGGTACCGGACACCAGCACTGGCTCCCTGTATTTTTTGGAGATTTCGATCAGCGCGCCGAAGCCGCCGATGCCGGCCAGCACTTCGGGACGCATGGTGCGTTTGGCCAGCGGCTTGATGCGTTCGACCAGCGCATCGCCGGCGTCGATATCGACGCCGGCATCTTTGTAGGAAATGGATGACACGCCCGGCTCCAGAAGCAAAAAGTGCGCTATTTTACCGCCTATGAACACGATCCGCCCGCTCAACATTCCCTGGCTTGCCCTTGCCTTCCTGCTCGTCACGGGCGGGCTGATCACCCTGCTCGGCCCCATCCTCACGCCGTTTCTGGCAGGCGCCCTGCTCGCCTACATCTTCGATCCGCTGGTCGACCGGCTGGAGGCGCACCGCATTCCGCGCGCAGCCGGCACCGTGATCGTCATCGTGCTCGCCGGGCTGGTTCTGCTCGCGCTGCTGCTGGTGGCGCTGCCGCTGTTCCAGGGGCAGTTCGCGGAATTGTCGCAGCGCGTTCCAGCCGCGCTCGACCTCTTGCAGACCCGTTTTCTGCCGTGGCTTGCGCAGACTTTCGGCATGACCATCGATCCCAATCTGAGCGCGCTGAAAACCTGGCTCACCGAGAAAGCCGCGCAGTCCGGTGCCGCCTGGCTGCCCACCCTGCAAACCGGCGCGCTCGCCATCGTCGGCGTACTGGCCAACCTGCTGCTGATCCCGGTGGTGATGTTCTATCTGCTAAAGGACTGGGACGTGATGGTGGCGCGCGTCGCCACGCTCACGCCGCGCGCCTGGATGGCTGGCGTCGGCCGCGTGGCGCGGGCGATGGACACGGTGGTCGGCGAGTTCCTGCGTGGGCAGCTGGCGGTGATGGCCACTCTTTCCCTGTATTACACGCTGGCGCTGTGGGCGGCGGGACTGGATTACGCGCTGCCGATCGGCATCCTCACCGGCGTGCTGTCCTTCGTGCCCTTTCTCGGCTTCGGCCTCGGCATGATTCTGGCGCTGCTGGTGGCCTTGCTGCAGTTTTCCGACTGGATCGGGGTAGCCTGGGTGGCGGGCATTTATCTGGCCGGTCAAGCGCTGGAAAGCTATGTCGTCACCCCGCGCCTGGTCGGCGAGCGCGTCGGCCTGCATCCGGTAGCAGTGATCTTCGCGCTGGCGGCGTTCGGCCAGTTGTTCGGCTTCGTCGGCGTACTGCTCGCGGTGCCGCTGGCAGGCGTGCTGCTGGTGGCGTTGCGTGAACTGCGCGACGCCTACGTCGCCAGCGCCTTCTATCGCGACGGCTATAATGCCGGCTCTCCCGATTCCGCCACGCCCGCCATGACCGCTCCGCTTCCCGGCCAACCCCTGCTCGAATCGCGCATCGCCTCGCTGCCGCTGGTGCACCGCGGCAAGGTGCGAGACATCTACGCCGTCGGCGACGACAAGCTCCTGATCGTCACCACCGACCGCCTATCGGCGTTCGACGTGGTGATGCCCGTCCCCATCCCCGGCAAGGGCGAAGTGCTGACCCGGGTGTCGGCCTTCTGGTTCGACCGCCTGAAATCCATCGTGCCGAGCCAGGCGCTGGACATCGCGCCGGAATCCGTTGTCGCGGAAAACGAACGCGACCAGGTAGCCGGCCGCGCCATCGTGGTGAAAAAGCTGAAGGCACTGCCGGTCGAAGCGATTGTGCGCGGTTATCTGGCGGGCTCGGGCTGGAAGGAATACCAGTCCAGCCAGTCGGTGTGCGGCATCGCCCTGCCTGCCGGCCTCATGCAGGCCGACCGCCTGCCGCAGCCGATCTTCACGCCGTCGACCAAGGCGGCGCTCGGCGCGCACGACGAGAACATCAGCTTTGACCAGATGGCCACGCTGATCGGCACCGATCTGGCCACCCAGGTGCGCGCCGTCAGCATTGCGCTGTATAAGGCTGCGGCGGAGTATGCGCTCACACGCGGCATCATCATCGCCGACACCAAGTTCGAGTTCGGTCTGGATGAACAGGGCCGGCTGGTGTGGATCGACGAGGCGCTGACCCCCGATTCGTCACGCTTCTGGCCGGCCGACCAGTACCGGCCCGGCAGCAATCCGCCCAGCTTCGACAAGCAGTTCGTGCGCGACTGGCTGCTAGCCAGCGGCTGGAACAAGCAGGCACCGGGACCGGCGTTGCCGGCCGAGATCGTCGACAAGACCAGCGAGAAATACCGCGAGGCGATGACGCGGCTGCTGGGGTAAGCGCCCCCTCCTACAGACAAACCGGCCTACGCGCAAACGGTAGGAATGGACCTGTTCCCGGCGTCCGCATGGCATTACCATTCAGGGCTCGGCAGCTAGCGTTCCGCCTTTCATCCGGGCACGCGGCACACGCCACTTCCCCTGTTCCGCACAAGAGATAGAGTCATGATCTACGAAGATTTTGCAAGCGCTCAATCGTTTTTCCTGTGGTCGACCTTTGCGATCGCCCTGATCATGGGCGCCGTCGTCAACAAAACCGGCTTCTGCACCATGGGCGCCGTCTCCGACTGGGTCAACATGGGCGACACCGGCCGCATGCGCGCCTGGATACTGGCCATCGCGGTCGGCGTACTCGGTGTGACGGGCCTGGAAGCCGCCGGGCTGGTCAACGTCACCAGCACCTTCCCGCCCTACCGCCAGACCAATTTCGCCTGGCTGGAGAACGTGCTCGGCGGCGTTCTGTTCGGCATCGGCATGACGCTTGCCTCGGGCTGCGGCAACAAGACGCTGATCCGCATCGGTGGCGGCAACATCAAGTCGATCATGGTACTGCTGGTCATCGCCGTGATTGCCTATTTCATGATCAACCCCTTCCCGGGCAGCGACAAGACCCTGTATTCCACCCTGTTCTATTCCTGGACCAACCCGACCGCAGTCGCGCTGACCACCAACCAGGATCTCGGTGCGATGCTGTTCGGCGACAACGCCGCCACCGGCCGCATGCTGGCGGGTGGCATCATCGGTGGTCTGCTGCTGGTCTGGACGTTCAAGTCGGCCGAATTCCGCACCAGTTTCGACAACCTCCTCGGTGGCCTCGTGGTGGGCCTCGCGGTGCTCGCCGCCTGGTATGTCACCAGTAACGTCTCAATCAACGCCGACGGCGAAATGATGGCGCTGCAAGCTTACGTGCAGGACTGGGATCTGTATGCGCCGGCCGATGCGGTCCGGCCCGCCGCCGCCGGCCCGCTTGCCTCGCAGTCTTTCACCTTCATCAACCCGATGGGGCAAACCCTCGGCTACGTGGCGGGCGGCTTCGACCGCACCCTGCTCACCTTCGGCATCATGGCGCTGGCGGGCGTGATCGCCGGCTCCCTGCTGTGGGCGCTGATCTCGCGCAGCTTCCGCATCGAGTGGTTCGCCTCCGGCCGCGACTTCATCAACCATTTCATCGGCGCGGTCCTGATGGGCTTCGGCGGCGTGCTGGCGATGGGCTGTACCATTGGCCAGGGGATTACCGGCTTCTCCACCCTGGCGCTGGGCTCCATCTTCACCTTCGTCGCCATCGTGTTCGGCAGCGCCGTCACCATGAAGGTGCAGTACTACAAGATGGTGTACGAAGCCGATGCTACGTTCTTCAAGTCCTTCATCACTGCGCTGGTCGACCTCAAGCTACTGCCCGCCGGCATGCGCAAGTTGGAAGCGGTATAAGGCCAGTGCAGCTTCCTTGCCCGGCAAAAAGCCCCGCTCCAGGCGGGGCTTTTTGCCGGGCTGCAACACCGGGTCTCACGCACGACGGCTCACCGCCCGCGCTATTTCAGCGTCGCGCCAAGGAAGTCGGCCACGGCTGCCACCATGTCGGCTTCGTGGCCGGTGAAGAAGTGGTCGGCAC
>DAOMWT010000140.1:0-6156 GCA_035436705.1 Thiobacillus sp.
CAGGCGCGGTCGCGCTCGTCCATGCTGTCGCCGACGGCGTGTCCCAGCACCGCGCCGAGCACGCCGCCGACCACCATGCCGACCACGCGATCGTCGCGGCCGGCCACCTGGCCGCCGATGACGGCGCCGGTGACCCCGCCGATCACCGCCCCGATCTCGTCGCGGTTGCAGCGGCCGGACGAAATGCCGTAATCGTGGGCGTACGCCACCCCGCTTTTGCCCTTGTAATGCCTGGCTTTTTTATGATGCTTGCGGTCGTGGCCGTGGTCGTGGTTCTTCTTGTAATAGCCGTGCGCGGGCGCGTGACCGGGTGGGTCGGCCAACGCCGGGCCGGCGGCCACCAATGCGGCCAGGGCCAGAGTGACGGATGCCTTCATGGGATGCTCCTTAAGCTTGTCGCGATTGAGGTTTAACGGCGAAACGCGGTTCTGCTGTAGCGGCAGGCGCCAGCCCGCTTAATTGAAGCGGGACGGATGGCCGTGAGCATAACGCGCCTGGCGCTCATGTTTTTCGGCCTTGATGTTGTGGCTGGCGAGGTCCAGGGCATGGTTCAGACGCTTGAATTCGCGTGCGTCGATCACGCCGTCCGCACGGAAACGGTGTTGCATTGCACGGATTCTGTGCTGTTCACCCATCAGTTCGCGGAATTCGCTGCGGCTCAGATGCCCGCTGCGCATGCCGCTCCTGATGCGTTCCATCTGCTGCTGCTGGCGTGCATCGATCTGCTGGCTGTATGCCCGGGTCTGCTGATGGGCATGCCGGTGTCCGTCGCGGCCGTGCGTCCAGCCGGCCTGCGCGCTGGTTGCCGTCAGGCCCAGTGCCAGAATGCCGAGGGCGGTTGTCATCAGGGTGCTTTTCATGGTGTGGCTCCTTTTGGTTGAGTGCTGCCGTTGCCGGGGTGTTTCGGCAGCGGACAACTGCACTGTACGGAGGCCGTGTAAGCGGGATGTTTGGGGCCGGTAACGGGGTGTAACGCAATGTAACGCCGGCTGGGGGTCATGTTTTGCGGAATCGTGCCGATATACCCTGACGTACGGGGCGATCCTCGCGCCCGGCTTTACCCGTCCCCTCCCGCATGAAAATCGACCGGCCGCAATGGGGTCTGGTATGTAATTAAGTTAGAATTTTCGACTTTTCTAAAAAATCAATAACGCGAATCTCCAGGAGAACCCCGATGCAACTGAATAAACTCGCGGCCACATTGGCCGCGGTAGGCGTGGCTGTGCCCGGTTTGGCCATGGCTACCAACGGCATGCTCATGGAAGGCTACGGCCCCATCGCTGCAGGCATGGGCGGCGCGTCCATGGCCTATGACAACGGCACCGCCGCCATGGCCAATAACCCGGCCACGCTGGGCTTGATGGCGGACGGCAGGCGGATCGACGTGATGGTGGGATTTGTCGGTCCCGACGTGAACACCTCCATGGGGATCGGCAAATCCAGTGCGGATGCCTTTTACATGCCGGCCATCGGCTATGTGAAAAAGCAGGGCAAGCTGGCCTGGGGCGCCGGCATCTACGGCCAGGGCGGCATGGGCACCGAGTACGCCAGCGGCGACATGGCGCAGGTGAGCGTGGGACGGGTGATCTTCCCGCTGGCCTACAGCGTCAACGACCGCTTCAACATCGGCGGCAGCGTCGATATCGTCTGGGCCGGGATGGACATGGTGGTCACGAATTTCGGCATCGACTTCAAGGACGACAGCGACTTCAGCGGCCAGGCCAAGGGCTACAGCGTGGCGGCCAAGCTCGGCTTCACCTACAAACTCAACGAGGCGCTCACCGTCGGCGGCGTCTACCAGACCGCCGGCAACCTGCCCGACCTCAAGGACGGCGCCTGGAGAGTGAAGGGCTTCGACATGCCGGCCATCCTGGGGCTGGGCCTGGCCTGGCAGGCGAACGACCGGCTGATGGTCGCGGCCGACGTCAAAAACGTGCTGTGGAGCGACAGCAGAACACTGTGACCATTTATCAGGATGGCGCGATCGTGGCGCCTTTCCAGCAGGACTGGGACGACCAGGTGGTGGTGTCGCTCGGATTGTCCTACATGTTCACCGACGCCTTCACCGGCCGCGTGGGCTACAACCATGGCAAGAACCCCATCCCCGACCAGCATGTCAGCTTCCTGTGGCCGGCGATCGTCGAAAACCACTACACGGCGGGTTTCGGCTATGCCTTCAGCAAGCAGTCCGAGCTCAACTTCGCCCTCAGCTATGTGCCGGAAGTGTCGGTGACAGGGACAGGCGCCATGAACAACACGATGCGGATCGACCACAGCCAGTTGAACTGGCAGCTGATGTACAGCTACAAATTCTGATCGACGAGCCGAGCGGCAAACACGCCGGGCAGCCGGCGTGTTTGCCGCACTACTCGGTTGTTATGCCGGGCCGCTCCCCGGCATCGTCCAGTGTGCGTCCACTTTCTTCAGCCGGCGCCGGGGCGTCGTTAATCACCGGGTCCGACCTTTCCCGGAGCGTCTGTGCGGCCTGGTCGACCTGCTCGCCCGCGCGTTCGGCCGTGTCGGTGTTGTCGCAGCCGTTCAGGATCAGCAGGCTGGTCAGTACCGCCAGCACGCTATAGGAGGCATGCCAGGGATGGGTGCGTTTGGATCGTGGCGGGATGGCGGATGTGATTCCGGCCCCGTTCCATTCATACAGCTGCATGTGTTCGTCGTTGAGATGGTGCATGGTCGTGCGCATGTCGGTTCTCCTGGTTCCATCGGATAAGCGGCTGCGGGCGTACCCGCCGCTGGCCTGATCCCGCAGTCGTCGGTCAACGTTTGACCTGCAGGTCGTTCTTGACGCCTTTCACGCCTTCGACGCTGCGCGTGATTTTTTCGGCCTGGGCGATTTGCGCTTCGTCTTTCACCCAGCCGGATAGCTGGACCGTGCCCTTGTTGGTTTCCACGTTGACGTTCAGGCCCTTCACGCCTTCGTCCTTCAGCAGCAGCGCCTTGACCTTGGCGGTTATCCAGGCGTCATCGACATATTTACCGGCCTTGTTGCGATCATTGTTGGCATTGGCCAGGGTGAATTCGTCGCTGCTCAGGCGGTTGTCGCGGTTGGCGTCGCCTGCGCGGAAAGCCTGTTCCTGACCGCCTTGAGCCTGGAATTCTTCCAGGCTGACGGTGCCGTCGCTATTACTGTCGTACGCCTTGAAGTCGGGCGCTGCTGGCGCGGCCAGGACCGGCGCAGCGACGCAGACGCTCAGCACGCCGGCAAGGGTGAAATCAAGGAAGCGCGGATCAAAGGATTTCATGTCTATCTCCTGTAATGAGTCGATCTGAATGCAGGTGCACTCAAGCCGCTATCCAGCGACAACCGTGCCAGCCGTATTTTCATTAATGAAATCATATGGCTAGAAAGTCATGCCGGAACCGGCGAACAGGCTGTCCGGAGGAAGGCGGGCGGATTTGTCTCCTGTCGGCGACAGATAGGGGTGCTTTTTCTCAAGCTATTGTTTTTATTTTGTTATTTTGTATGAGCTCAGCGACATCCGGCTGAGCATGAAGAAACGACGCATAAAAAAGGGAGCCAGGCTCCCAGGTCATGCGGTACGGCAGGTTTTACAGCGTCGGTGGTCGGCGGCCTGCGGCCAGTAATGCCAGAAACATCACCAGACCGACGGCGAACAGGACTTTGGCGATCCAGGCTGCCGTACCCGCCACGCCGGCAAAGCCAAAAACTCCGGCGACGATGGCGACGATCAAAAACGTAATGGCCCATCCGAACATGGCTTTCTCCTTTCCGGGTTGATGAAGGCGCACAAAGGCGATATCCACTCCACGCAGAAGATGTGCCAGATAAATAATCTGCTTTTGAATCAGATGCCTGCACTCTTGTCAGGGCGCCGTGGCGGCATCCGCGCAAATCTGCTGTTGCCTGCGCCCGACGTTCAGTCGGCTTCGTCGCGATCCTGGAACAGTGCGGGAGTGAGGCCGTGGCGTTGCAGCAGCCGATAGACCTCGGTGCGGTTGCGGCCGGCCAGCCGCGCCACTTCGCTGACCTGACCTTGCGTGAGCTTCAGCAGCGTGATGAGGTAATCACGCTCGAAGGCCGTGCGTGCCACGGCCAGCGGCTGGATCTCGGCCGGCTTGTCGCGCAGGGCGCGTGACACCAGGCTGGCAGGGATGGTGGCGGTGGTGCACAGCGCGCAGCATTGCTCCAGCACGTTGTGCAACTGGCGGATGTTGCCCGGCCAGTCGGCCGCCACCAGCATTTCCAGTGCGTCGGGGGCAAGGCCGTGAATGCGGCGGCGATATTTTTCCGTCAGCACAGTCAGAAAATGCTGCGCCAGCAAAGGAATGTCTTCGCGCCGTTCGCGCAGCGGCGGCAGCGTCAGGCTGACCACGTTGAGGCGGTAATACAGGTCTTCGCGAAACTCGCCGCTGGTAATGGCTTCTTCCAGATCGCGGTGGGTGGCCGACAGGATGCGGACATCGACCGCGCGCGTTTCGGTTGCGCCGACCGGCCGCACCTCGCCTTCCTGCAGCACACGCAGGAGTTTGACCTGCAGCGGCGCGGGCATGTCGCCAATCTCGTCGAGGAATACGGTGCCGCCCTGCGCGCTGAGGAACAGCCCGGGATGGTCGCGCCCGGCCCCGGTGAAGGCGCCTTTGACATGGCCGAACAGTTCCGATTCGAGCAGTTCGGCCGGAATCGCGCCGCAGTTGATCGCGACGAACGGCTTGGCGTGGCGCGGGCTGGCGCGGTGGATGGCGCGCGCCAGCAGTTCCTTGCCGGTGCCCGATTCGCCGCGGATCAGCAAGGAGGCCTCGCTCTGCGCGGTCAGCCGGGCCTCGGCCAGTAGCGTGTCCAGTGCCGGACTGGCGGCGACGATCTCGCTGCGCCATTCGTCGTCGCCCGCATCGGCGCGGCTGCCGGTCAGCCGGGTGGCGCGCTTCAGCAGGTCGATCAGGGTGGGGGCGTCGTAGGGCTTGGTCAGGTAACCGAACAGCCCCATCTGGGTCGCGGCCACCGCGTCGGGGATGGTGCCGTGCGCGGTCAGCACGATCACCGGCAGCGCCGGGTCGCGCGCATGGATGGCGCGAAACAGGGCCATGCCGTCCATGCCGGCCATCTGCATGTCGGTCAGCACGGCGTCGGGCCGGGCCAGCGCCAGCTGTGCCAGCGCCGCCTCGCCGCTGTCGACCGCTTCGACCCTGAAACCATTGGCTTCCAGCCGCAGGGTGATCAGTTCGCGCAGCGCCGCGTCGTCGTCCACCAGCAGAATGCCCGGTCTTTTCATGGCGTTTTGGCGGGAATGGTGCGCTGTTGCAGGGATTTTTCCAGCGCCTTGATCTGTTCCAGCTTGTCCTGCAATTCCTGCGTGCGCGCAGTCTGCTGCCTGAGTTCGATGCGCGCCCTGAGCGATTTTTTCATCAGATCGAGCAACGGCTGCGCGCGCGGATCGGCTTCGCTGAGCGCGCCGAGGATTTTGAGGCTGCGTTCGAGCGCCTCCACGCTGTCCTCACGTTCCAGCAGGGCGGCCAGCTGAAAGCGGCGGGCGTCGTCGAGGCGGCGTTCGCCTTCCAGTTCGGCCAGTTCGCGCCGCCGCTGCTCGGCAGACAGCGCCGCCACCCGCGCCAGTTCGCCCAATAATGCCGCTCCGCCCGATTCCGTCTGGCTGGCGCGGGCGGCCGGACGCTCGGGGGCGGGCAGAGTGACACAGGCATTCAATGTCAGCAGCAGGCCGGCAAGAAGAACTGATTTAAGCGTCATCGCGGGGCAAGGGCCAGGTTAATTTAAAGCAGGTCGACCACGGTGGGCAATCGATCACCTCGATGCCGCCGCCGGCGGCCAGCAGGTATTCGCGCACGATCGACAGTCCCAGTCCGCTGCCCTTGATCGTGCTGGCAGGCTGGCGCGCGCCCTGGAAAAACGGCTCGAAAATGCGGCTGCGCTCGGCCTGCGGGATGCCCTCGCCCTGGTCGCACACCCAGACTGCGACGGCGCCATCGGCGAGCGCGCTTTTCACCAGGATGCATCCGCCCTCGGAACTGAATTTGATCGCATTGGACAACAGGTTGTCGAGTACGGTTTCCAGTTGATTGCGATCGGCGTGCACCGTGGCTGCGGTCAGCTGCGTCTCGACCCGGATCCCGCGCGCGTCGAGTGCCAGCCGCTGCCGCGCCAGCACGCTGGCGAGCGCATCGGCC
>DAOMWT010000141.1:0-6105 GCA_035436705.1 Thiobacillus sp.
AGGGCCCGGCGCGCGGGGTCTGCCAGGCCCTGCTGCAACAGGCCGGCCTGGCGCATCTGGCCTGGCTGCCGGGCGAGCGCGACGACATTGCGGAGATCATGCGGGCGTTCGATGTGTTCGTGCTGCCCTCCAAGAACGAGGGCATCTCGAATACCGTCCTCGAAGCGCAGGCGAGCGGTCTCCCGGTGATCGCCACCGCGGTGGGCGGCAATGTCGAACTGGTGAAGGCGGACGTCAACGGCATGCTGGTGGCGCCGGGCGACATCAACGACATGGCACAGGCCTTGCTCGGCTATCTGGACTCGCCGGCGCGCATCGCCGAGCACGGTGGGCAGGCGCGGCGGCAGGCCGAGCAGCGCTTCAGCATTGCGGCCATGGCCGAGGCCTACGCCAGGGTATACGATCGAACGCTGGGGCGCCGTCAGGCAGCCTGAAAACTCGACAGCAACAGGGACAAACGACAAGTTATGTGCGGCATCACCGGCATTTTCGACACCAGCGGCGCGAACGAGATTTCGCGCGAACTGCTGCATCGCATGAACGAAACCCAGTTTCACCGCGGTCCCGACGAAGGCGGCCTGCATCTGGAGCCCGGCGTGGGGCTGGGGCACCGGCGGCTGTCGATCATCGACCTGTCCACCGGCCAGCAGCCGCTGTTCAACGAAGACGGCTCGGTGGTGGTGGTGTTCAACGGCGAAATCTACAACTTCCAGCAACTGGTGCCCGAGCTCGAAGTGCTCGGCCACGTCTTCCGCACCCATTCCGACACCGAAGTCATCGTCCACGCCTGGGAGGCCTGGGGCGAAGCCTGCGTCGCGCGCTTCCGCGGCATGTTCGCGTTCGCGCTGTGGGACCGCAAGCAGGAAACGCTGTTCGTGGTGCGCGACCGCTTCGGCGTCAAGCCGCTGTATTACGCCTTCCTCGACAGCGGCGAATTCATTTTCGGCTCCGAACTGAAGTCGCTGATGGCGCATCCCTGCCTGGCGCGCGACATCGACCCGCTGGCGGTCGAGGAATATTTCGCCTACGGCTACGTGCCCGAGCCGCGCACCATTTTCAAGCGCGCGTACAAACTGCCGCCGGGGTTCACGCTCACGCTCAAACGCGGCCAGGCGCGCGCATTGCCCAGGCAGTATTGGGACATGCCTTTTACGCCGGTGGCGGTGAAGGACGAGGCCGGCGCGATGGACGAGCTGGTCGAACGGATGAAGGAATCGGTCCGCCTGCGCATGATCGCCGACGTGCCGCTCGGCGCGTTCCTGTCGGGCGGCGTCGATTCGAGCGCGGTGGTGGCGATGATGGCGACGCAGTCGGCCACGCCGGTGAACACCTGCTCGATCGGCTTCGACGATCCCGCCTTCAACGAGGTCGAGTATGCGCAGCAGGTGGCTGACCGCTATCGCACGCAGCATCATGTCGAAACCGTCGCCGCCGACGATTTCAGCCTGGTCGGCAAGCTCGCCCAGGTATACGACGAGCCCTATGCCGATTCGTCCGCACTGCCGACCTACCGGGTGTGCGAACTGGCGAGGAAGCACGTGAAAGTCGCGCTGTCGGGCGACGGCGGCGACGAGCATTTCGCCGGCTACCGGCGTTATCGCTGGTTCCGCTATGAAGAGCGCATGCGCGCGGCGATGCCGCTCGCGCTGCGCCGCCCGCTGTTCGGCGCGCTCGGCAGGCTGTACCCGAAAGCCGACTGGGCGCCCAGGGTGCTGCGCGCCAAGACCACCTTCGAGGCACTGGCGCGCGATACGGTCGAGGGCTATTTCCACGGCGTTTCGCTGCTGTCGGATGCACAGCGCAGGCAGCTGTTTTCGCCGTCGTTCCGGCGCGAACTGCAAGGCTATCAGGCGGTGGAAGTGCTGCGCCGCCATGCGGCGGTGGCGCCCACCGACGATCCTCTGTCGCTGGTGCAGTATCTCGACATCAAAACCTATCTGGCCGGCGACATTCTCACCAAGGTCGACCGCGCCAGCATGGCGCACGCGCTCGAAGTGCGCGAGCCGCTGCTCGACCACGAGCTGATGGGCTGGGTGTCGGGGCTGCCCACCGATCTCAAGCTGCGCGGCACCGAGGGCAAATACCTGCTGAAAAAGGCGATGGAACCGTATTTGCCGCATGACGTGCTGTACCGCAGGAAAATGGGGTTCTCGGTGCCGCTGGCCGCCTGGTTCCGCGGCCCGCTGGCCGCCACCATCCGCGGCGTGGTGCTGGGCGAGCGGCTGGCCTCCACCGGCCTGTTCAATCGGGATTTTCTGCGCAAGGCGGTCGAGGCCCATCAATCCGGTCAGCGCGATTATTCGGTGATCCTGTGGACGGTGCTGATGTTCGACGCTTTCCTGGCGCAGGTGCTGGGTATGGACGACACGCAGCGCGAGGCGGCATGAAGATCCTGCACGTATTCGACCACACCCTGCCGCTGCATTCAGGCTACACCTTCCGCAGCGCGGCGATCCTGCGCAACCAGCGCAAGCTGGGCTGGCAGACCTGGCACCTGTCCGGCCCCAAGCAGATCGATTGCAGCGTGCTGGAGGAGGACGTCGATGGCCTGCATTTTTACCGCACCCCGAAACCGTCCGGTCTGCTCGCCCGGCTGCCGGGCGGCGACCCATTCGCAGTGATGCGCGCGATAGAAAAGCGCCTGCTGGGATTGGCACGCGACCTGCAGCCCGACGTCATCCACGCGCATTCGCCGGTGCTGGACGCGGTGCCGGCGATACGCGTCGGGCGCAAGCTGGGCATTCCGGTAGTGTATGAAATCCGCGCATTCTGGGAGGACGCCGCGGTCGATCACGGCAGCACGAAAGAAGGCAGCCTGCGCTACACCCTGACGCGCGCGCTGGAAACCTGGGCGGTAAAGAATGCCGACGCGGTGACGGTCATTTGCGAAGGCCTGCGGCACGACCTCGTCGCGCGCGGCATTGCACGCGGCAAGATCACCGTCATCCCGAATGCGGTCGACATCGACCAATTCGCCGTCGGCGGCAAGCCCGATGCCGGGCTGAAGCTGAAGCTCGGTCTTGGCACCAGCCGGGTGCTCGGCTTCATCGGCTCGTTCTATGCTTACGAAGGACTCGACCTACTGCTCGATGCGCTGCCAGCGATTCTGAAACAGATACCCGACGTGAAGGTGCTGCTGGTCGGCGGCGGGCCGCAGGAGGCGGCCTTGAAACGGCAGGTGATGGCGCTCGATCTGAAAGAGCGCGTGGTGTTCACCGGGCGGGTGCCGCACGGCGAGGTGAATCGCTACTATGACCTGATCGACGTGCTGGTGTATGCGCGTCACCCGATGCGGCTGACCGAACTGGTCACGCCCTTGAAGCCGCTTGAAGCGATGGCACAGGAGCGGCTGATGGTGGCGTCCGATGTCGGCGGCCACAAGGAACTGATCCAGGACGGCAAGACCGGCACGCTGTTCCAGGCGGGCAATGCCGGAGACCTCGCCAGCAAGGTGGTGGCGCTGCTGAAGTACGAGCAGGGTTGGGACCGTATGAAGCGCAACGGCCGCCAGTTCGTGGAATCCGAACGCAATTGGGCGGCCAGCGTGGCGCGTTATCGGGGGGTGTACGGCAGCCTCGTGAAGCCGGGCATGGAGGCGGCGCTTGGCTGAGGCAGGCACAGTTGAACCGCACCGGGTCGACCTGGTCGTGTTCAGTTCACTCTTCCCCAGCGCGGCACGCCCTGGCGCCGGCCTGTTCATTCGCGAGCGCATGTTCCGCGTGGCGCAGCACCGGCCGCTCTGCGTCGTCTCGCCGCAGCCTTGGTTTCCCGGGCAGTCGCTGATCCGCCGGCTGCGCCCCGGCTACCGTCCGCCGGCGCCGGCGCTGGAAATCCAGCAGGGCATCCGCGTGTATCGCCCGCGTTTCCTGGCGCTGCCCGGCCTGCTGCGCCGGCTGGACGGCATGGCGATGGCGCTGGGCAGCTTTTTCCTGCTGCGCCGTCTCCGGGCCGAGGGCGCGCGTCTGATCGATGCCCACTTTGCCTACCCGGACGGCGAGGCCGCGGTCCGGCTGGGGCGCTGGCTCGGCCTGCCGGTAACGGTCACCCTGCGCGGCACCGAAGTGCCGCATAGCCATAACCCGGTGCTGCGTCCGCGCCTGGCGCGCACGCTCAAGGCCGCCACGCGGGTGTTCTCGGTGTCCGATTCCCTGCGCCGGCTGGCGCTCGATCTCGGCGCCGCCGACGAGAAAACCGAGGTCGTCGGCAACGGCGTGGATACCGGAATTTTCCAGCCGGTCGAGCGGGCCGCCGCGCGCGCCAGGTTCGAGCTGCCGGCCAGCGCGCGCGTGCTGATCTCGGTGGGAGGACTGGTCGAGCGCAAGGGCATGCACCGCGTCATCGACTGCCTGCCGGCGCTGCTCATGCGTCATCCGGACCTGCATTACCTCGTCGTCGGCGGCGGCGGCCCGGAAGGCGACCTGCGCCCCGAACTCGATGCGCAGGTTGCGCGGCTGGGGCTGGCCGGGCGCGTGCATTTTCTCGGCGCGCTGCCGCCGGAGGAGCTCAAGTGGCCGTTGTCGGCATCCGACGTGTTCGTGCTGGCGACCCGCAACGAAGGCTGGGCCAATGTGTTTCTCGAGGCCATGGCCTGCGGCCTGCCGGTCGTCACCACCGACGTCGGCGGCAATGCCGAGGTGGTCTGCCGTGCCGAACTCGGCAGCGTGGTGCCGTTTGGCGACGCGGCCGCCTTGCGGCAGGCGCTGGACGCCGCGCTGAATGCGGACTGGAATCGCGCCGCGATCCTCGAATACGCCCGCGCCAACCAGTGGGACAAGCGCGTGGCGCAGCTGCTGAGCGCGTTCGAGCAGGTGCTGGCGGAATCGCCGGAATCGATTCAAGCAAGCGCCGCAGCCGCCAAATGACAAATCAGCCCAAACCCGCCACCGGCCACGACGCCCGCAGCCTGCCTGTGCGCATCCGGCATGCGCTGTGGCGGCACGCCAAGGCGTTGCGCCAGCGCGTGCTGCCGCGTCCGCTCGCGCAGCATGTGTTCGTTGCCGGGATGCAGCGCTCCGGCACCAATCTTTTGATGGACGTGCTGGATGCCAGCGCGATGACCCGGGTGTTCCACGAGACCGACCCGCGTGCGTTCGAGCGCTACGAGATGCGTGATCCGGCCGTGATCCGGCAGCTTGCGATGCAATGCCCGGCGCCGGTTTTCGTGATCAAGGCGCTGTGCGAGCTCGATCGCGTCAAGGCCTTGATGGATGCGTTCGCGCCCGCGAAAACCCTGTGGGTCGTGCGCGACTGGCGCGACAGCGTCAACTCGGCGATCAAGTCCTTCGGCAATTTCGTGCCGCAATGGCAGCGCCTGGCGCAGGGCGATGCGAGCGACTGGCGCGGACGCGGCATGTCGCCCGCCACCCGTGAATTGCTCGCCGCGCTGTATCGCCCGGAGGCCAGCGAAGCCGAGGGGGCAGCCGTCATGTGGTTTTATCGCAATGCGCTGTTTTTCGAACAGCAACTGGCCGCCGATGCGCGCGTGCGCGTCGTTTTTTATGAAGACATGGTGCAGCAGCCGCTGCGCGAAGTCGCTGCGATATACGACTTTCTCGGCCTGCCCGGCTTCAATGCCGCGACTGCCGCGCGCATCCACGCGCGGTCGGTGAAACGGCGCAGCCCGCCCGACATTGCGCCTGCCGTGATCGGCCTGTGCGACGAATTGCTGGAGCGCTTCAGGGCGCTATCCCGGAGGACGCCGTCATGAGTGTTCCCGCCTGGCTCGCCCGCGGCGTGTTTCGCGCCCAGGAGGCGGCGATGCACCGGCCGACCTTCGCCGTGCTTGCCGAGCTGGAGCGCACGCAGTGGCTGTCGCGCAGCGAGATGCTGGATTATCAGACCGGGCATCTCAACGTGCTGCTGCAAGGCGCCCTGGCGCACAGCCCGTGGCACGCGGCCAGGCTGCAGGCCGCCGGGCTGGCCGATGCCGTCAGGGCCGGGGCGGTGTTGCTGACCGACTTGTCGCGCCTGCCGACGATGGACAAGCGCGACGCGCGCGACAACGTCGAACGGCTGGTGTGGCGCGGCGCACCGGGCGGGGTGTTCCCCTACACCACCGGCGGTTCCAGCGGCGAGCCGCTGATTTTCTATTTCGGCCGGGCACGC
>DAOMWT010000142.1:0-6074 GCA_035436705.1 Thiobacillus sp.
CGAATAGACGTTGCGCCCGAAACCCCGCCATTGCCGCCATGGCCGCCCCCGGCTTCGCCGCCGCTGCCGCCATTGCCGCCATTGCCGGCATCGCCGGCCCAGGTGTCACCGCCGTAGGCTTTGGCGTAACCGCTATCGCCGTCACCGCCATTGGCACCGTAGGCTTTGCTATAGGTGTCCACATGGGCATCGCCGCCGTTGCCGCCCCTGGCGCCATCGCCGGCCGTCCCGCCACCTTCGGCGGTGTTGCCAAGGTTATGCACGTGGTTGTCGTGGACCGAGCCTTCCAGTTTGGTGATCGCGGTCACATTGGTTTTGCTGGCATCGATAGTTACGGTTTTGGTGTTGAACGAGTCCTCGTAGTCGGTCTCGGTCTCGGTGATGGTGTTGAACGAGTCCTCGTAGTCAGTCTCGGTCTCGGTGCTGGTCTTGGTAAACGTGTTGTTCGAGTTCTTCGTTTTGACACTGTTATCGGTATCAGTGTCGGTCTTGGTAATAGCGTTGAACGAGTCCTCGTAGTCAGTCTCGGTCTCGGTGCTGGTCTTGGTAAACGTGTTGTTCGAGGCCTTTACACTGTTATCGGTGTCGGTCTCGGTTTCGGTCTTGGTAAAGGTATTGGTGCTGCTATCGGTCTTGGTGCTGGTGTTGTTTGAATCCTGGGTGGCCGTCGAATATTCGTTGGCTGCCGCCCCAGAAATTTTTTTCTGTTCGGATTCGGCGGTTGCGGTTTGTGAAACCGAGCCGAGTTCACCCGTTGGCGAAGAGTTAGTGGTTACCGGGTTGGCCCAGGCCTGAGCCGATACCCCAAGTGCCATTGCGATGGCGGTTGAGAGCAGCGTTTTGTTCATGATGAAGCCTCCACTAGCGTTAAGTTTGATCAAAATAGCGAAGCCCCAAAATGCCGACTTCGACAGCCCAACAGCAAGGGGCATACCAGCGCATCTATCCAATTGAATGGAATGGAGTTTTCCTACAAAAAGCCGGGCGGGAAGGGGAACGTCCGCATGAAAGCTGTCTCAACTTCCGGACAGCCTGGATGAGAAAAAATGCGGCCTGAAAATATAACCATTTAAAATCAGTTTGTTACATTAAATCGCCAGTCAAACACCGGCTTGTCTCATATGCGAGAAAGCCCGCAGAGCCGATTCCACAATCAAGCGGCGGGATTGCCGCAAGCGCGGGTTGATATGAATTTATCCGGGGGCGCCGGTGTTGCCTGCCCCCAGCTCAAGCCGGTCCGGCTCGGCCTCGATTTCGGCAAGCCCGCCCGCGATGCCGGCGAACAATGGCCGGGGAATCTGCCGGCGACGCACCCCGTCAGCCCAGTTTGTTGTCGGCGATGTGGTAGTGCGGGTCTGAGCGCACGTCGATCTCGACCATGTCCTTGGCCTTGGTCAGCAGTTCCAGGCAGTCGGGGCTCAGGTGGCGCAGGTGCAGGCGCTTGCCGGCCTTGCGATAGCGCTCGGCCAAGCTGTCGATGGCTTCGACCGCCGAGTGGTCCATCACTTTCGCGTAAGCGAAGTCGATCACCACTTCGTCGGTGTCCTCGGCCGGAGTGAACTTGGAAAGGAAGTCCGCGGTGGACGCAAAGAACAGCGAGCCGTAGAGCTTGTAGACCTTCCAGCCGTGATCCTCGACGTTCACGCTGACGTCGATATGCTTGGCGTGCTGCCAGGCGAACACCAGTGCGGCAATGATCACCCCGGTAATGACCGCGATGGCGAGATCGGTGAACACGGTGATCACCGTCACCGCGACCACCACGAAGGCGTCGCTCTTCGGTACGCGGCGCAGCGCAGCGAGGCTGCCCCACTCGAAGGTCTTCTGCGACACCACGAACATCAGGCCGATCAGCGCGGCGATCGGGATCAGTTCGATCCAGTCCGACAGGAACAGGATGAAGGACAACAGGAACAGTGCGGCGGCGATGCCGGACAGGCGCTGCGTCGCGCCATTGTTCACGTTGATCATGCTCTGCCCGATCATCGCGCAGCCGCCCATGCCGCCGAAGAAGCCGGTCACCACGTTGGCCGAGCCCTGCGCCACGCATTCGCGATTTGGCTTGCCGCGGGTGTCGGTCATCTCGTCGATCAGATTGAGGGTCAGTAGCGACTCGATCAGTCCGATGGCGGCGAGGATCAGGCTGTAGGGGAAGACGATCGCGAGCGTTTCCCAGGTGAGCGGCACTGCGGGGAGATGAAGCGGCGGCAGGCCGCCCTCGATCGAGGCCATGTCGCCGACGGTTTTGGTGTCGACGCCGCCGAAGATCACCAGCAGCGATACGACGACGATGCCGGCGAGCGCCGATGGAATGGCCTTGGTCAACGCTGGAAGCAGGTAGATGATCGCCATCGTCAGCGCGATCAGCCCGAGCATGGTGGCGAGCGGCATGCCGGTGATCCAGGCGCCGTCCGGCGTCTTGAAGTGGCCGAGCTGGGCCAGAAAAATCACGACAGCCAAGCCGTTGACGAAGCCGATCATCACCGGGAAAGGCACCATGCGGATGAACTTGCCTAGCTTCAGCAATCCGAACGCGATCTGTAGCACCCCCATCAGCACCACGGCGGCGAACAGGTATTCGACGCCGTGGGTGACCACCAGCGCCACCATTACCACCGCCAGCGCTCCGGTGGCGCCTGAAATCATGCCGGGACGGCCGCCGAATACGGCGGTGATGAGGCCGACGATGAAGGCGGCATACAGCCCCACCAGCGGATGGACATGGGCGACGAAGGCAAAGGCAATGGCCTCGGGCACCAGCGCGAGTGCGACGGTGAGGCCGCTGAGCACGCACAACTTGACGCGTGGCAGGGAATAGTTGGGGCAGACAGGAAAATTCATCAGTTTCACTTGTATCAACAACGTCCATACCCGGCCTGACAAGCGAAATCGGTCGGCGGGTGTGTGCGAAGACAGGGACAATGCACCGGCAGGGAAAGACCGGATGGCAGGCTCGGATTCGGCGTGATACGGACAAGCTCACATGGGACGAACAGGTACAAGGCGAGTATCTGAAGACGGGTATTGTCGCACGGGGCCATGCCGTTCCCTGCCCGACGCCTTCCCGCAGAGGCCCGCAATCGGCTTGTCCGGCACGCTCGCCGGCATTCAATCCACACCGCCCGCCACTCAGGCAGGCGGCAACTCACGTTAGAATGGCCGCGTCTTCCGGCTCCTGGCCGGTTCGTATCCCGACCCACCATCAATGACGCTGTTCTTCGCTGTCCTGACCCCTTTTGCGGGCGCAGCCCTGGTTGCGCTGGCATCCCGTCTCGGACGTTCGCGTGCCGCCTGGGCGGCGGCCGCAGTTACGCTGGCCGCGCTGCTGTGGCTGGCCCCCTCTTTCCCCCTGCCGTTCGCCGGCACCACGCTGATCCAGCAGCACGACTGGATGCCTGCGCTGGGACTCAATCTCGCGTTCCGCCTCGATGGTCTATCGCTGCTGTTCGCCGGGCTGATTCTTGGAATTGGACTGCTGATCGTGCTGTACGCGCGTTATTACCTGTCCGAGCGCGACAGCATGGGGCGCTTCTATTCCTATCTCATGCTGTTCATGGGCTCGATGCTAGGCATCGTGTTGTCGGAAAACCTGATCCAGCTGCTGGTGTTCTGGGAACTCACCAGCCTGTCGTCCTTCCTGCTGATCAGCTACTGGCAGCACCGCGAGGAGGCGCGCCAGGGCGCGCGCATGGCGCTGGCGGTCACCGGCCTGGGCGGCTTCGCGCTGCTGGGCGGCTTTCTGCTGCTGGGCCACATCGTCGGCAGCTACGCGTTGTCCGACGTGTTCGCCGCCGGCGACCTGATCCGCGGCCATCCGCTCTACGTGCCGACGCTGCTGCTGATCCTGCTCGGCGCGTTCACCAAGTCGGCGCAGTTCCCCTTCCATTTCTGGCTGCCGCACGCGATGGCGGCGCCCACGCCGGTGTCGGCCTATCTGCATTCGGCGACCATGGTGAAGGCCGGCGTATTCCTGCTGGCGCGGCTGTATCCGGCACTGTCCGGCACCCCGGAGTGGTTCTGGCTGGTCTCCGGCGCGGGACTGGCGACGCTGCTGCTCGGCGCCTATGCCGCGCTGTTCAAGCACGACCTCAAGGGCCTGCTGGCCTATTCGACCATCAGCCATCTCGGCCTGATCACCCTCTTGTTCGGCCTGTCGACCCCGCTCGCGGCCGTCGCCGGCGTGTTCCACATCATCAACCACGCCACCTTCAAGGCCTCGCTGTTCATGGCCGCCGGCATCATCGACCACGAGGCCGGCACCCGCGACATGCGGCGGCTCAACGGCCTGTGGCGCTTCATGCCCTACACCGCGACGCTGGCGATGGTGGCCGCCGCAGCGATGGCCGGGGTGCCGCTGCTGAACGGCTTTCTCTCCAAGGAAATGTTCTTCGCCGAGGCGATGCAGATTTCTGCCGGCCATGTCGGCGGCTGGCTGCTGCCCGCGCTGGTGACGCTGGCGGGCGCGCTGGCGGTGGCCTACTCGATCCGCTTCATCCACGACGTATTCTTCAACGGCGAGCCGGTGGACCTGCCGCGCACGCCGCACGAGCCGCCGCGCTGGATGAAGCTGCCGGTAGAAATCCTGGTGGTGCTGTGCCTGGTGGTCGGTATCGCACCGGCGCTCACCGTCGCGCCGCTCCTGGCGGCGGCGGCAGCGGATACGCTGCAGGCGCCGCTGCCGGAATACCGTCTGGCGCTATGGCACGGCTTCAACCAGGCGCTGGCGATGAGCCTGATCGCGCTGGCCGGCGGCGCGACGATCTACGCGCTGCGCCGCCCGCTGTTCGCGCTGCATGAACACAGCCTCGGCCGCCTCGACGCACGGGTGGTCTACAACGCGCTGCTCGACGCCCTGTTTGCGCTGTCGGGATGGGCCACCCGCCGCATCGACACCGGCTCGCTGCAGCGGCAGGTATTCCTGTTTCTGGCGGCCGCGCTGGCGCTGGGCTTCACGCCGTGGCTCGACAGCGGCACGCCGCTCGCCGGGCCCTTCCGGATCGACATCGGCTTCGTCCCGGTGCCGCAGGGGCCATGCGACATGGCTACGGGAGAGATGGCGCGCGTCGGCGACAACGGCGTTCACCTCTCGATGCCCGCGGTCGGACCCATCGTGAGAGAGGCGCACCTGGTGACCCAGGAGGAGCCGGCGCCCTATCCCTCGACGGCGACCGAGGAGCTCGCCGCGCACTACGCGCTCTCGCAGTCGCGGACCGGCTTGGTGATGTTCCGAGAGGAGCTGTGGGCGCCGCTCGAAGGTGGCGCCTTCTACGGCGCAGGGATCGGCTCCCCCGACCGGTTCCCCGTCCTCGACGAGGGGTGGTACGTGAACATGTACTGGACGCCGGCCTCCCGTCCCCCGCGGGGCACGCGCATGATCCTTCGGCGGACCGACGACCCGTCGCGCGCCGTCGTGGTCGCCGCAGGGTACGAGACGGGACCGGGCGATCTGTCGAAGGTCGGAGGGACGACCGAGGAGTCTCACTTCTACTTGGGCACCCAGCACGACGCGACCCTCGAGCTGGGCTTCGCCGTCGACGGCTCCCTCCCGCTCGGACCGCGACGCTGCACGAACTGAAAAACCTCGCAGACTAGCACCTCAGGGCGGTGCTAGTCTCCGTGGCGCCGGAGGCGCTCGAGATCGGCGCTATCGGCGAGAAGGGGTCGGTCGTGTCCGACGGGTGGAGAGTGAACAACGCGCACGTCGAGGTGGAGAGCCGCAGGGCCTACCTCTACGTCAGGACGCAGGGCGCGCTCGACACGGTCTCCGACGTCGAGCAGGTCGTCGTGATCATGCGCGATCGCATGGTGCACGCGTCGTTGCGGAAGCTGCTCGTGGATCTCCGGCAGGTCGTCATCCCGATGCCCGACGACGCCTGCCACGCCGCCTGGCAGTTCGTCCACGGCAGGGACTACGAGCTCTTGGCGTGCGCGCTCCCCGAGGACGCCGGCAACCTCATGGTCACGCGGATCAACATGACCGGTGTGTCCTCCGGCTTGCCCTTCCGCGCCTTCGCGAACGTCGTCGACGCGCACCGCTGGCTCGACCTCAAGCCTTCGGGGCTCCACCGCCGCCC
>DAOMWT010000143.1:0-6040 GCA_035436705.1 Thiobacillus sp.
CGCTGCGGCAGGGCGCCGGCATGGCGACGCTGGGGATTCTGGACGAGCGCATCGCGGTCGATTACGGCGAGCCGCGGCTGATGTTTGCCGTGCCGGAAAAACTGGCGGATACGCAATTGAACGGGCTGGCAGTCGGTCCCGGGCTGGGGCAGAGCCCGCGCGCGCATGCCTTGCTGGAAACTGCTCTGGCGGCACCCTGCCCACTGCTGCTGGATGCCGACGCGCTGAACCTGCTGGCCGGCGATTCCGCATTGGCCAGGCAGGTCGGCCGCCGCACCCACCCGACCCTGCTCACCCCGCACCCCGGCGAGGCTGCGCGCCTGCTCGGCGTATCCAGCGGCGACATCCAGGCGGACCGGGTCGGGGCGGCGCAACGGCTGTGCGCGCAATTCCACGCGCACATCGTGCTGAAAGGGGCGGGCAGCGTGATCGCCCACCCCGGCGGCCGTTATGCCATCAACACCACGGGCGGGCCGTGGCTGGCGCAGGCGGGTTCGGGCGACCGTCTGACCGGCATGGTCGCCGCGCTGCTGGGCCAGGGAATGGATGCAGGGGATGCGCTGGAAACCGCCGCCTGGCTGCATGGCGGCGGCGCGGCGTCCTGATCAGCAGACGTGGTTTTTCAGGTACGCCGCGAAGTCGTCGCTGACTTCGCTGTGCTTCAACGCATATTCCACCGTGGCCTGCAGATAACCGAGCTTGCTGCCGCAGTCGTAGCGGATGCCATCGAAGTTATAGGCCAACACCTGCTGTTCTTTCAGCAACGCGGCGATGGCGTCGGTGAGTTGCAATTCGCCGCCGGCGCCGGGTTTGAGGTGCTGGATGTGATGGAAGATGCGCGGGGTGAGGATGTAGCGCCCGACCACGCCGAGATTGGACGGCGCGTCTTCTGGCTTGGGTTTTTCGATAATGGCGTTCACCCTCGACACGCGCTCGGCCATGAGTGTCGCGTCAACAATACCGTAGGACGCGGTTTCCGAAGGGGCGACCTGCTGCACGCCGAGCACCGAGCACTGGTAATACTCGTATTGATCGACCATCTGCTTCATCACCGCCGGACTGCCGTCGATCAGGTCGTCGGCGAGGATGACGGCGAAGGGTTCGTTACCGATCACCGGCTGCGCGCACAGCACGGCATGGCCGAGACCCAGCGCTTCGGCCTGGCGGATGTAGATGAAGTTGACGCCGGCCGGGCGGATCGACTGCACCAGTTCCAGATCGCGATTCTTGCCGCGCGCGGCCAGTTCGGTTTCCAGTTCGTAGGCCTTGTCGAAGTGGTCTTCGACAGTGCGCTTGGTGCGGCTGCTGATGAAAATGATGTCGGTGATGCCGGCGTCCATCGCCTCCTCGACCGCATACTGGATCAGCGGCTTGTCGACGATGGGCAGCATTTCCTTGGGGCTGGCCTTGGTGGCCGGCAGAAAACGGGTGCCCAGACCGGCAACTGGAAATACGGCTTTTTTTACTTTTTGCATGTCGCTTCCCTGTCTGTCCTTTGGTTCAAAAGTCTAAAACGTGCTGCTCGTTATTGTTGTTCGCTGCCAGCAAGGACAGCAGTCCGGCCTCGTCGAGGATGGCCACGCCGAGTTCCTGCGCCTTCGCCAGCTTGCTGCCGGCCTCAAGACCTGCCACCACGTAGTCGGTTTTCTTCGACACCGACCCCGCCACCTTGCCGCCTGCCGCCTCGATCTTTTCCTTGGCGGCATCGCGCGTCAGCGTCGGCAACGTACCGGTCAGCACCAGCGTCTTGCCGGCAAGCATGCCCGTCGATTGTTGCAAGCCGGTGGACTCCGGCCAGCGCACCCCCGCGGCGCGCAGCTTGTCGACCACCTCCAGGTTATGCGGTTCGGCAAAAAACTGGATGACCGACTGCGCCACGATCGGCCCGATGTCGCGCACCCTCAGCAAATCGGCCTCGCCCGCTGCAATCAGCCGGTCCAGCGAACCGAAATGCCGCGCCAGATCCTTGGCCGTGGTTTCCCCGACATTACGGATGCCCAGCGCGAAAATAAAACGCGCCAGCGTGGTGGACTTGCTGGCCTCGATCGCCGCGATGAGGTTGGCCGCCGATTTCCCGGCCATGCGCTCGAGCCCGGCGAGCGTTTCCAGATTGAGGCCATACACGTCGGCAGGCGTATGCACCAGGCCACGCTCGACCAGCTGGTCGACCAGCTTATCGCCCAGCCCGTCGATATCCATCGCGCGGCGGCCGGCAAAATGCAGCAACGCCTGCTTGCGCTGCGCCGGACAATACAGGCCGCCGGTGCAGCGTACCGCCGCCTCGCCTTCCAGCCGCACCACGTGCGAGCCGCATTCGGGACAGCGCGGATAGCTTTGCAGAATGCTGAAGCGCGGCGGTGCGGGCTGGGGCCGCCGCTCCACCACCGTCGCGACGACCTCGGGGATGACGTCGCCGGCGCGCCGCACGATCACGGTATCGCCCACGCGCACATCCTTGCGATCGATTTCATCCTGGTTGTGCAGGGTGGCGTTGGTCACCGTCACGCCGCCGACGAACACCGGAGCGAGCCGCGCCACCGGCGTCAGCGCACCGGTGCGGCCGACCTGCACCTCGATGCCGAGCACCGTGGTCAGCTGTTCCTGCGCCGGAAATTTGTGCGCCACCGCCCAGCGCGGCTCGCGCGTGACGAAACCCAGCTCGCGTTGCAACTCCAGACGGTTGACCTTGTACACCACGCCGTCGATGTCGAACGGCAACTGATCGCGGCGCGTCGCGACATCGTCGTGGAAGGCGACCAGCGCCGCCGCGCCCAGCCCGGCGATGCGTTCGCCGCACACCGGCACGCCCAGTTCAGCCAGTGCGTCGAGCGTGGTGCTGTGGGTGGGCGGCAGCGGCCAGCCCTGCGTCTCGCCCAGCCCATAGGCAAAAAACGACAGCGGCCGCTGCGCGGCCATTGCCGGATCGAGCTGGCGAATGCTGCCCGCCGCGCCGTTGCGCGGATTGACCAGGGTGGGCTTGCCGGCCTCCCGCTGCTTCGCGTTGTAGCGCTCGAAGTCGTCGCGCCGCATAAACGCCTCGCCACGCACTTCCAGCACGGCGGGCGGCGCAGCGGTATTCAGGCGCAGCGGGATGGCATGCACCGTGAGGATGTTCTGTGTGACGTCCTCGCCGGTTTCGCCGTCGCCGCGGGTGGCGGCCTGCACCAGCACACCGAACTCGTAGCGCAGGTTGATGGCGAGGCCGTCGAACTTCAGTTCGGCCGCGTATTCGACCGGCGGGTCGCTCTCGTCCAGCCCCAATTCGCGCCGCACCCGCGCGTCGAAAGCGTGTGCGCCGCTCGCTTCGGTGTCGGTCTCGGTGCGGATCGACAGCATTGGCACCGCATGGCGCACCGGCGCGAAACCATCCAGCGGCTTGCCGCCTACGCGCCGGGTCGGCGAATCGGGGGTGGCGAGTTCGGGGTGTTCGGCTTCGAGCGCCTGCAGTTCGCGGAACAGCCGGTCGTACTCCGCATCGGGAATGATGGGGGCATCAAGAACGTAATAGGCGTAATCATGGCGCTCGATTTCCTGACGCAGCGCCGCCGCACGCGCCGGCACATCGGGTGCCGGCATCAGGAAAACAGACGCAGCGCCCGCCGTGAGCCGGATGGCACGCCGCGCGCTTCCATACGTTCGTAGATCTGCGTGAGCTGAGTGCGGATTTTCTCGATGCCGCTGTCGGTCAGCGGGCGCAGGTTGTCGTCCACCAGGATGCCGCCGACTTCGCTGGCAAGCTTGCGGCCGAACGCCACCATGCCGTCGAATACCTTGAGGCCATCCGGTACGCGCGGCACGTCGAATTGCAGGGTCACCCCCTGCGAGGTTTGCCCTTCCATCACGGTGGAATTGAAAGGCTCGGCATCGTGGTTGCACAGCGCATAGAGCGGCTCGCCACGGCTGTCGAGCAGCTGGAATACGCCGTCCATGCCCAGCGCCATGCCGCAGGCTTCGGCCTCGTGCACGATACGTGCCAGATTCACCGCCCCTTCGCCGCGCGCCACCACGTTCAGGCCGATGAGGACATCGACATCGACGCAGAAACGGTCGATGGCCTGCGCGCGCTCCATCGCATCGGCCACATCGTCGCAGGCGACGCGCAGGCCATGCGCCTGGCCCACATTCTGCAGCAAGACGCACAGGGCCGAGAGCTGCTCCCCCTGCGCCGCGCCATTACGGTCGGCCAGCTGCATGGTGACCACCACCTGCTGATAGTGCACGTCGCGCCAGGGCTGGACCTCCTCCCATTCCGCGGCACCGGCCGGCAATCCGGCCCAGCGCACCGCCTTGCCCAGGGTACGCGCATGATTGAAGGCATCGGCAAACACATTCGCCAGGACGCCATCGCCGCCGACGCGGATACGGTATTCGATCAGTTCGTCGTAGGGTGCCTCAGGTGCCGTCACCGGGACATAGGGTGCCTGAGCAGAGGGCGGCGGAGCAGGTGCCACAGGCGCCACGCGCGTGGGTATGCTGTCTTCAAGCGAGGCATCCGCCCGCGGCAGGTCGGCATCGATCTGTAAATGGGGCTCGTTGATCCCGGCCACGTCGCGCACGTCGTCATTGGCATCGAAGACCGGTTCGCGCAGCGCCGGTTCAAGCCGCTCAGGCCGGCTGTGCGTTTCGCGCGGCACCGTCCCCGGCTGCATCAGCGCATCGCCCGCCGGCGTCTGAAAAGCCGCGTCGGCCTGTTTTCGGAAGCGACGCTCCTGAATCCAGTTGAATAGCAGCACCACCGCCACGATGGCCACGCCAATCACCAACAAGCCGATTTGCAAATCACTCATTCGTTTTTCCCGACTGAACGGCGTGGGCAGACACCACCCGGACGAACCATTCGTCCGGCGCAATCATGCCCAGTTCATTGCGCGCGCGCTCTTCGATGGCGTCGCGTCCCTGCTTGAGATCGCCCAGCTCGGCCAGCAGGCCGGCATTGCGGGTCTGCAGACGCTGGTTCAGCGCCTGCTGGGTGTCGATTCTGTGCGCACTTTCACGCACTTTCAACCACCCGCCTTCGCCCAGCCACAACGGATATTGCAACAGCACAATCGCAGCGGCCAGCATCCAGGTCAACCCCTGGCTGCGAATATGCGCGACCAGCCTAGCCGCGTTGTGGTCAGCCGCGCTGGCGGAACGCATCGCGTCCGGGGTAGCTCGCCGTGTCGCCGAGTTCTTCCTCGATGCGCAGCAGCTGGTTGTATTTCGCCATGCGGTCGGAGCGCGACAGCGAACCGGTCTTGATCTGGCGCGCGTTGGTGGCGACCGCCAGATCGGCGATCGTGGTGTCCTCGGTCTCACCCGAACGGTGCGAGATCACCGACGTATAGCCCGCCTGCTTGGCCATCTCGATCGCCTGGAAGGTTTCCGACAGCGTGCCGATCTGGTTGACCTTGATGAGAATGGAGTTCGCGATGTCCTTGTCGATCCCTTCCTTGAGGATCCTGGCGTTGGTGACGAAGAGGTCGTCGCCCACCAGCTGGACACGCTCGCCGAGTTTGTCGGTGAGGGTTTTCCAGCCGTCCCAGTCGCCTTCTGCCATGCCGTCCTCGATGCTGATGACCGGGTACTTGTCGCACCAGGCCGCGAGGTAATCGGTGAGTTCGGCGGAGGTCAGCTTGAGGCCTTCGGATTCGAGATGGTAGAGGCCGTCCTTGTAGAACTCGGACGCGGCGCAATCGACCCCGATGGCGACGTCGATGCCGGGCTGCAGGCCGGCCTTTTCGATCGCCTGCACGATCAGCTTGAGTGCCGCCTCGTGCGATTCCAGGTTGGGAGCGAAGCCGCCCTCGTCGCCGACGGTGGTCGCCATGCCGGCGTCGTCGAGCAGCTTTTTCAGTGCGTGGAACACTTCGGCGCCGTAGCGCAGCGCCTCGCGGAAACTCGGCGCGCCGACCGGAATCACCATGAATTCCTGCATGTCGATGTTGTTGTTGGCATGCGCGCCGCCGTTGATGATGTTCATCATCGGCACCGGCAAAGCCATCGGCGCGGCGCCGCCGAGGTAGCGGTAGAGCGGCAGCCCGGCCTGCTCGGCGGCGGC
>DAOMWT010000144.1:0-5829 GCA_035436705.1 Thiobacillus sp.
TGCACGCGTAAAATATGCAGCATGAATCACGGATAAATCAGGCCGAATCAATAATGGGCTGTCCGACTTCTCATGAATTGAAGCATAAAACCTGGAATATTTGCTGGCCAACGAGTCTGGGTTTGTTTTTTCGCACAAGCATGCATCCGCAGCCGATTGAGGCCGTCGGCCGAGCGGGTCGGACAAAACAAGCCAGAATTGAAATGGCGGACGGGCAAGCGTAAGTGATGAGGAGGCTCCAGTTCATGCGGGGAGGCGGGCCAACTTGAGTTTGACTTTCCAGCGTTGCCGCTCTGCTTGCAATGAAGCGATCGGCAGGTAAAGAAAGGCAAGCCCGTATATCAGGCTCCCTGCCATACCCATGCAGCCCAGGTAGACGAAATCATGCTGGCGAAGGCTGTCCGGAATGCCCAGATCAGCAAGGTAGAGCGTCAGGGCCAGCAGGATGTTCAGCAAGGCCGCGGGGGCGATGGCGCGAAAAAAGTATCCGATGTGCGCCTGCAGACAGCGGGTTGCCAGCCAGTAAAGATGAAACGCGCTATAGACAGAAACGCCGACGATGGCCCAGGCCACGCCCTCTATGCCATACGGCAAGGCGATGACGATGGCGAGGGCGGTGATGATAAGCGTGGCGATCTGCACGGGAAGCTCGCGTTCCAGCCAGCTCTGAGCGGCCAGCACGGCGCCGGAAAGATTGTCCATCAGCCAGAATGGCCAGGCGAAAGAAAGGATCAGCAAAGGACCCGCCGCGGCAACCCACTTCTCGCCATAAACGCCGCGGATGAGCGGCTCGGCCAGCCACAATAGGCCGATGTAAAAAGGGGTTGCATAGACCGCCACCAGCGCGATGCTGCGAAAAAACAGGTAGCGGCTTTTATCCAGATTGTCCTGCTCGGCGGCCATGGTGCGGAACAGCACGTGATAGACCGATCCGGTGATAAATGCATGCGGCATTTTGGCCAGGCTTTCGCCTTTGTTGTAAAGGCCGACACTGGCTGGCCCCAAGGTGCGCGAGAGGATGAAAATGCTGACCTGGTTGCGCAGATAGCCAACAATATCGTTAACCGACACCAGGAGGCCGTAACGTGCAATATCGCGTCCGCGTTTGAAATCCAGCGAAAACCCAGGACGCCAGCCAGATAAGGGAATCTGCAGGATGGCGTTGGTGGAGGCGCCGACGATGCCGCCCCAGATCAGGCTCCATACGCCGTAGCCGAAATAGGCCAGCACAATGCTGGCCGCACTGGAAATAATCAGACTAATCACCCCCACATAGGCTTGCGCCTTGTAGCGCATGTTTCGATACAACATGCTGCCCGGAAGGTTGATGAAGGGCCGGAAGATGAAACTCAGTGCGGATAGCCGCAACAGGTCGGTATAGAGCGGGTTGTCGTACCAGTGGGCAAACAGCGGTGCGGTGAAGAAAAAAATGGCGTAGATGAGGCTGCCGATGATGAGCTGCAAAGTGAAGACGATGTCATAGTCGGTCTGGGTAACTGACTTGGCTCTGACCAGGGCCTGCCCCATGCCGCCACCGGAAATGAAGCCCGCCAGCCCTGTGTAAATCTGGATGGTGAGCAGCGTGCCGAAATCTTCGGGTGCCAGCAGACGCGCCAGCACGATGCCGAAGAAAAACCCCAGTATCTGCCTGCCGGTATTGCTGGCGAAAATCCAGGCGGCGCCCTGGCGGATGCTCTGGCCTTGGCTCATGCTTGCCACCACAGGCTTGTGAGTACGTGGACGTTTTTGCCTGGCTGCGCCGCGGCGATAGTCGAAAAATGGACACCGGTGGCGATATCGCCATTGTCGTAAGCGCGGCCCCTGGTTTCAGGGGGGATATGCGTGTGCATGCCGCAGCTCAGGCGTGGGTGTCGCTGCATGGACTGCTGCTCAGGGTGGGGGTGGGGCTTGACATGGCGGGGTATTGTAGTTCGTGAACGAATGGGCAAGTACCGTGCCGGATGGATATTCTTTCTTGCCCGTATTGCATGGCTCCGTTCGAGGTGTGCTGCGGCACTCAGAGCGCCGCCGCTCCGGCTTTGGTTACAATCCGCCCATCCATCCCCTTTTCCGGCTTTCCCATGCAAACCCTTACCGTCGACCTCGGCGACCGCTCCTACCCCATCCACATCGGCGACGGCCTGGTAAGCCGGCCCGAACTGATCCTGCCGCACCTGGCGCAAAAGCGTGTGATGGTGGTAAGCAACACCACGGTGGCGCCGCTGTACCTGGCACCGCTGAAGGCGATGCTGGAAGCCGCAGGCGTGACGGTGGCGCAGGTGATATTGCCGGATGGCGAGGTCTACAAGAACTGGGAGACGCTGAACCTGGTTTTCGATGCGCTGCTGAGCCAGCGGGCCGAGCGCAAGACCACGCTGATCGCGCTGGGCGGCGGGGTGATCGGCGACATGACCGGGTTCGCAGCGGCGAGCTACCAGCGCGGCGTGCCCTTCATCCAGATTCCCACCACGCTCTTGTCGCAGGTCGATTCGTCGGTGGGCGGCAAGACCGGGATCAACCATCCGCTCGGCAAGAACATGATCGGCGCGTTCTACCAGCCGAAAGTGGTGCTGGCCGACACTGCCACGCTGAAGACGCTGCCGCCGCGCGAACTGTCGGCGGGGCTGGCCGAGGTGATCAAGTACGGCCTGATCCGGGACGCCGAATTCCTCGCCTGGCTGGAAACGAACATGAGCAAGCTGCACGCGCTCGACCCGGCAGCGATCGCGTATGCGATATACCGTTCGTGCGAGATCAAGGCGCAGGTGGTGGGACAGGACGAGCGTGAAGGCGGCATCCGCGCGATTCTCAATCTGGGCCATACTTTCGGCCATGCGATCGAGACCGGCATGGGCTACGGCAACTGGCTGCACGGCGAGGCAGTGGCGGCGGGCATGGTGATGGCGGCACAGACCTCGCAACACATGGGCTGGATTGCCGAGGCCGACGTCGAACGCATCCGCGCGCTGATCCGGGCTGCCGGGCTGCCGGACCTGGCGCCCGACCTGGGCGTCGATACCTGGCTGGAATACATGGGCCACGACAAGAAGGTCGAGGGCGGACACATGCGCTTCGTGCTGCTGAAAAAGCTGGGCGAGGCAGTGATCACCGGCGACGTGCCGGCCGATGTGCTGAGCAGCGTGCTGAGCGCGCCGCGCTGAAAGGGATTTGATGGAACCGTCGCTCGCTCCCTACGCAGCACATTCCAGTCAATCCCGCGGGCGGCTGCATTCCGAGCCCTCGGCTGCGCCGCGCTCCGAATTTCAGCGTGACCGCGACCGCATCATCCATTCCACCGCGTTCCGCCGGCTGGAATACAAGACCCAGGTGTTCGTCAACCACGAGGGCGACCTGTTCCGCACCCGCCTCACCCACAGCATCGAGGTGGCGCAGATCGGCCGTACCCTCGCCCGCCTGCTGAACCTCAACGAGGACCTGGTGGAGGCGGTGGCGCTGGCGCACGATCTCGGCCATACGCCGTTCGGCCACGCCGGGCAGGATGCGTTGAATGCCTGCATGCGCGAACACGGCGGCTTCGAGCACAACCTGCAGTCGCTACGCGTGGTCGACCTGCTGGAAGAGCGCTATGCCGGGTTCGACGGACTGAATCTTACCTTCGAGGCGCGCGAGGGCATCCTCAAGCATTGCTCGCTGGGCAACGCCGAAAAACTCGGCGATGTCGGGCGCCGTTTCCTCGACAAGCGGCAACCTTCGCTCGAAGCGCAGATCGCCAACCTGGCCGATGAAATCGCCTACAACAACCACGACGTCGACGACGGTCTGCGTTCCGGCCTGATCACCGAGGACCAATTGGCGGAAGTGCAGTTGTTCGCGCGCCACCAGAGAGAAGTGCGCAGCCTGTATCCGGCGCTGGGCGGGCGCCGCGTGGTGACCGAAACCGTGCGCCGCATGATCAATACGCTGATCCTCGACCTGGTCAGCACGACGCGGATCAACATCGAAAACAGCGGCGTGCAGACGCTGGACGAAGTGCGCGCGGCGCCGCCGCTGGCGGCATTCAGCCCGGCGCTGCTCGACGAGCACCGTGAACTCAAGCGCTTCCTGCTACGCCATCTGTATCGCCATTACAAGGTGGCGCGGATGAGCGCCAAGGCCAGCCGCATCATCACCGACCTCTATACCGCGTTTACCGGCGACGCCCGCCTGCTGCCGCCCGAACACCAGGCGCGCGAGTCGCTGGAAGGCGCGCGTGCCGTGGCGGATTACATCGCCGGCATGACCGATCGCTATGCCATGCGCGAACACCGGCGTATTTTTGCGGTGGAAGAAATCTACGGCTGATGCGCGGCGGCGCCTAGCTGAAACAGGCTGGGCGCGCCGCAAGATTCCGTGAGTATTTCGTACTGTTCCCCGCGCATTTTCTTTCCCTGAAATCCCGTAAGTTTTATTTATAAACTCCCGGCCTGTCGATAGGCTGCGTGTATGGACATGGATGCGCTCAACCCGTATCGGCCTGCACGCGCCTTGTCGCGATTCAGCTTGCCGCCAGGCAGGCCTTTTTGCACTACAGACCAGGAGAATTGAATGAGCGTACTGATTGAACCCGCCGATCTGCAGGCCGCGATGGCGAACGAGCCCATGGTCATCATCGATACCCGTGATCCCGCCGCCTATGCCAGGGGCCATCTGCCGGGTGCCGTGAACCTGCGCGAGATTTTTACCCATCTGGCGACTTCCGATCCGCAGGGGCTTGAAGTCCTCAAGGGAAAGTTTGCCGAGATGTTCGGCTCGGCGGGACTGTCGGGCAAGGAGACCGCCGTGCTGTACGAAGACGCCATGGACTCGGGTTTCGGTCAGTCGTGCCGGGGCTATTTCATTCTCAACTATCTTGGTTATCCCAAGATCAAGGTGCTGCACGGTGGTTACCAGGCCTGGCAGGCAGCCGGCTTGCCGACCAGCACCGAAACGGTGGCGCCGGCGCCGGCAACGTTCCCGCTGGGCGCATCGGCCGACGTGATGGTGGACGCCGACGAAGTGCTGGCAGCGATGGGCGCCGGCGGGGTGACGTTGCTCGACGTGCGCGATGTCGACGAATGGATCGGTGTCAGCTCGTCGCCGTATGGCCGCGATTTCAGCCCCAGGAAAGGCCGCATTCCCGGCGCGCGCTGGATCGAGTGGTATCGCATGATGAAGCCCGGCGCCGCCGGCCCGGTATTCAAGGCCAGGGACGAGGTGCTGGCCGAGTGCCTCACCGCTGGAATCACACCGGAAACACCGGTGATCCTGTATTGCTTCAAGGGCGCACGCGCGTCCAACACTTTCCTCATTTTCAAGGAAGCCGGGGTCAAGAATGTGAAGATCTACTTCGGCTCGTGGAACGAATGGTCGCAGGACCCGGAACTGCCGATCGAGGAGGGATTCCCCCGGGCTTGTTGAGGCCGCTGCGTCTCAACGCCTGTCCGCGCCCCCTTCGCGGGGGCATTCCTCATGCGGCGGCAGCGTGCGTGCCGCCGCCCAGCAGCTCACCTCGCGCGCGCCTGCCCGCTTCAGCGTCGCGGCCAGTTCGTCGAAACTGGTCCCGGTCGTCATCACGTCGTCGACCAGCGCGACATGCAGTCCCCGAACGCTATCCGAACACGCGAATGCGCCGCGCACATTGCGCTGCCGCGCAGCGTGCTTCAGCCCCATTTGCGGCGGCGTGTCGCGGATGCGCCGGCAACTGGCGACATCGAGCGGAAGCCGGAGCCGCCTTGCCGTCTCGCTTGCGATTTCGCTGGCGTGGTTGAAGCCGCGCTCGCGGATACGCTGCGCGTGCAGCGGCATGGCGATCAGCCGGGCAAGATTGAAGTGGAGACCGCGTTCGAGCTC
>DAOMWT010000145.1:0-5761 GCA_035436705.1 Thiobacillus sp.
CACCAACCCGCCCTATCAACCGCACTGGATCGGCAGCCTGCCGGTGGTGCCCGCCGGGAGTCTCGGTTTCGTCTACTTGCCGGCGCTCTTCGGCATCGTGCTGGGCAGTGTGCTGACCGCGCCGCTCGGCGCGCGCACCGCCCATCGCCTGCCGGTGAAGCCGTTGAAGCGGGTTTTTGCGCTGCTGCTGATGGTGCTGGCGCTGCGCATGGCATGGACATTCTAGGCGGCGTATGGCCGCACCATGATCTAGCCTTCGGTGACACGCTGCTGCACCAGATGTTGGGATGAGCCGCATGTAACGATTTCATGCTTGAGTGGCTGCATCTGCCGCGCTAGTCTTTCGACACATGCCGAAAATTCGACGCATGACCGATTGACTCAATAACTACGCGGAGATACTCATGGCACACCTGCAAGCTGTACACACCACGCTGCAACCCCAACAAAACGCATACAAGCAGCTCACCACGTATTTCGATCCGCACAGCCAGGTTGCCTGGGGGTATATGCACGCGGAGCCGCGTCCCTGTTTTACGCCAACCTTGCTGCGCGAGTTGCTGGCGTGGGGCAACGGCATGATCGGGATGATCGATGACCCCGTGCAGATGGACGTGAAATATTTCGTTCTCGCATCGAAGGTGCCCGATACCTTCAGCCTGGGGGGCGACCTGAGTCTCTTCATGCAGCATATCGAGGCGCGTGACCGCGATGCGCTGCTTCATTACGCCATCTCCTGCATCGACTGCTCCTATGCGGTGCACAGCCACCTGAACCGGCCCAATGTGACGAGTATCGCCCTGGTTCAGGGGCAGGCGCTCGGCGGTGGATTCGAAAGCGCGCTGGCGGCCAATGTGTTGATCGCCGAACGCGGTGCCAGGATGGGGTTGCCGGAAATCCTCTTCAACCTGTTTCCGGGGATGGGCGCGATGACCTTTTTGGGGCGTCGCGTAGGGCATCACCAGGCCGAGAAAATCATCCGTAGCGGCAAGCTTTATCTGGCTGAGGAGCTGTATGAAATGGGCGTGGTGGATGTGCTGGCGGAGCCGGGCGAAGGGGAGGGTGCGGTTTGCGACTATATCCGGCGCGAGGAGAAATCCCGCAACGGGATCCTCGCCTTGCGCGCCGCGCGCGAGGTCAGCCAGCCTGCGTCATACGACGAGTTGGTCCGCATCACCGAAATCTGGGTGGATGCCGCTCTGCGTCTGGAAGCGAAGGACTTGCGGATGATGGAGCGGCTGGTCAGCCGGCAAACCAGCAAGAGCGAAACGGTTGCTGCAGCGGAGCCGTCAAAAGCTTTCGGCGCGTAATTTCCGGTCCAGATAGGCCATCAGGGCGGTTTGCGCCTCACCGAGCGCAAACCGCACGTCGTTCAGTTTTTGGCGCGTGCTCGCGTCGCTCATCTCGTAAGGTTTGATGCGCTCGGCTTCGGTGCAGAGTTGTGCCAGCCGGTTGGCCCCGACATCGCTGGCGCCGCCTTTCAGCATGTGCAGCTGGTCGTGCCATTGGCCATAGTCCTGGCTGGCCAGGGCGCGCTCGATGTCGCGCAGTGAACGTTCGCTGTCTTCCTCGAAACTGGCAAGCAGATCCCGCACAAAATCATGCCCGCCCAGCTGGGCGAGATCGTCCAGTACCGATTCATCCAGTTCTTCCCGCTGCTGCGGGCGGGACGGGGCGGCGGCAGGGGCTTCTACCTGCTGGCTGGCCAGCCGGGCAATGAGATCCACGAGTTCGCGGCTGTTGACCGGTTTGGTGAGGAAGCCGTCCGCCCCTGCCGCCTCGCAGGCAGCCTGCGCCTCGGCGCGCGCGTCGGCGGTGAGCATGATGATGGGCAGATGCCCCTTTTCCATGAAGCGCCAGCGTTGCACCACTTCTGGCCCAGACAGCTGCGGCATGTGCATGTCGATAATGGCCAGGTGGTAAGTTTGGTCGCCGGATTCGAGCATGCTCAGGGCTTCCTCGCCGTCCTGTGCCAGATAGGCCTCGTGCCCGGCGTGCTCCAGCAGGCCGCGGATCACCCGCTGGTTGACCGGATTGTCTTCCGCCACCAGGATGCGCAGCGGGGCTGTCTGTCCGCTCTGGGCCTGGAAGCGGTTGGCCAGCGATACTACGTTGTGCGGCATGTCATGGCTGACGGCCGCGTGAATGGCATTGAACAAAAGCGTCGTGTTGACCGGCGTCCGCAGCACCGACGCGTAGCCGTCACGCATCAACTGCGTGTCGCGTGTCAGGGCCATGCCGGCATCGGACTCGATCAGGATGACCGGCAACGCAGCCAGGCCGGGATCGTCGCGCAGCAGGTGCAGGAAGGCACCCGGGTCGCCCGGCAGCACGCCGCGTTCCACCACCACCGCGCCCAGCGGCGTACCGCCTGACAGGTAGGCGGACAATTCGGCGGCGAGCCGGGCGGTGTTGTCCACCGTCACGGTTTCGGCGCCCCAGTTGCGGATCATCGTCTGGATACGGGCGCTCAGTTCGCCGCCTGCCAGAATCGCCACCCGCATCGGCGTGTCGAATTGTTCCGTGGATGCGGCGGGCTGGGCGGCTTGCAGTGCGAACGGCAGCTCGAACCAGAATGTCGTGCCTTCCCCTTCGCGGCTGTGCAGGCCGATGTGACCGTCGAGCGTTTCCACCAGCTGTTTGGCAATGGCGGTACCCAGGCCGCTGCCGCCGAAACGGCGCGTAATGGATGGATCGGCCTGGGTAAAGCTGTCGAATATGCGTGCCTGCGCGGCTTCCGGAATGCCGATTCCGGTATCGACGATCTCGAAGCGCAGGCGTTGCGGGTAGCCTTGCCCGGCCGGACGGATGTAGACGTCGACCCGGCCGTGTTCGGTGAACTTGATGGCATTGCCGATCAGATTGATGAGGATCTGGCGCAGGTGGCGCGCATCGCCATGTAGCTGAAACGGCGTTTGCGGCGCAATGTGCGCTCCCAGCACGAGCCCCTTGCGCTGCGCCAGGGTTTCCATCATCGCGATCGTGCCGTTGATCAGGCGGTGCAAGTCGAAGTCCTCTCCCGTCGTGGCAAGACGGCCGGTTTCGATGCGCGAAATGTCGAGCACGTTGTCGATCAGCTCCAGCAGGGTGTTGGCCGATGCGCGGATGATCTGGGCAAACTCCTTTTGTTCCTTGTCGAGCTTCGTTTCCGCCAGCAGATCGGCAACGCCAATGACGCCGTTGAGCGGCGTGCGGAGTTCATGGCTCATGTTGGCGAGGAAGCTCGACTTGGCCTGGTTGGCCACCTTTTCCCGCCTGACGGCGCCGTGCAACTGCCTTAGCAGGCTGGACGTGTAAAGAGGAACGGCGATGAGCATCAGCCACATGCCCCACCAGAGTGGCGTATGTTCGTGCCAGAAGGGGTTGAGCTGATAAACCACGATGAATCCGGCCGCAGACGCCAGCATCGAAATGAGCAGATACGGTATTCCATAGCGGAAACCGTTGCCCAGCGTGACCCAAAGATAGATGGCGACGATAGGCGCCCCGGTTTCGTTCGAGATGGCCAGCATGTAGGTAATGACGGTGAAGTCATGCAGCATGCCGGCGCCACGGCGGATGATGGAGACGCCCGGATGGACGATCGTGCCGATCAGCAACGCAAGGGAAATCAGCGTGAAGCTCAGTCCAAGAAAGTGGACCTGCTCGGACAGGGTGGAGCCGTGCTCAAGGCCGCCGAGCGAGAAATACAGATAGAGGCCGACAACAATGCACAAGCGGATCAATGCCTGCTGGAACTCGGTGTCCGGCCGTGTTTGGACCCGCCTTTGCAAGCGTTCGACAAAAGCGGGGCGGGAGAGCAGGTTCAACACGGGAGAGATTCAGCCGGGCGCGTCGCCTAGATCACGCATGATGGCCGCTACGGCATCGATGCGCAACTCGAAGGCGCGCACGCAGGCAGGATCGAAATGCCTGCCGCTTTCCGACTGGATGTAGTTCAGCGCGTCCTGGAACGACCAGGCGCGCTTGTAGGGGCGGTCGGACGTGAGCGCGTCGAATACGTCGGCCACCGCCACAATGCGCGCGGGAAGCGGGATGTCCTCGCCGGCCAGGCCTTGCGGGTAACCGCTGCCATCGAATTTTTCGTGGTGGCCGAGCGCGATCACCGCGCCCATCTGCAGATAGCGCGATGGACTGCCGTCGAGAATCTCATGGCCGATCAGCGGGTGGCGGCGCATGATTTTCTGCTCCTCCGGGGTATGCCGGCCGGGTTTGAGCAGAACCAGATCGGGGATGCCGATCTTGCCGATGTCGTGCATCGGTGCGGCGGCTTCGATCTCATCGCATTCCATTGCGGAGAGATTGAGTTTCTCGGCGATCAGGCGGGCGTACTTCGACATGCGGATGATGTGGTTGCCGGTTTCCTGGTCGCGATATTCGCCTGCCTTGGCCAGCTTCATCAGGGTTTCGCGTTCGCGCGTGCGCACTTCGCGGGTGGCCTGCATTACCTGCTCTTCCAGCCATAGTGCGCGGTCGTTCACCATTTTCTGGCTGCGCCGCAGCGCCAGCAGGTTGAGGCAGCGGGCACGGCATTCCTGCGGGTCGATCGGCCGGGTGAGGAAATCGGTTGCGCCGTTTTCCAGTGCCTGATAACGGACCTGGCGGTCTTCCACCACGGTGACGATGAGGATCGGGATCTCGGCCAGGCGACGTTCGGCGCGGACCCGGCGGGTGAATTCGATGCCGTCCATGCCGGGCATGCGGTAGTCGGTGATGATGAGATCCGGCGTGGCAAGGTGCATCTGCGCCAGCGCATCCTGCGGATCGGCAAAGCTTTCCACGATGACACCCGGCTCCAGTGTGCGTGCCAGGCCTTCCAGCAGGCTGCGGGCGGTGCTGCGATCGTCGACGATCACCACGCGCGCCCCGCTGCGCGGGCGCGTGTCGCGTGCCGGACCAGGCGGCACGGAGGAAGGCACAATACGCAGCTGCTTGGCAGTCACTGTCTTTACTCTGAAATGGTTGATAAAACTGCAGTTTCGTTGAATTATCGGGCAGGTTGATTATGAACTTTAACGTCTAGGAGTGGAGAGATGAAGAAAAACCTGTTGCTGGGTCTGATGGCCGGGTTGGCGGCGCTGTTTTCCCTGGTGGTTTCTGCCGAACCGGCGGCGGATTATGCACGCGAGAAGAAATGGGCGGACGAGGTGGTGCCCGGACTGGTGGTGGGCGATCCGGTTTATCTGCAAACCCCGCGCGGGCATCACAAATTCCTTGCGCTGTTCACGCCGGTGGCCGACACCCACAAGGCGGTGGTGGTCGTCCATGGCATGGGCATTCATCCCGACTGGGGCATGGTCGGCACGCTGCGTACCGAACTGGCCGACCGCGGGTTCGCCACGTTGTCGATCCAGATGCCCGTGCTGGCGGCCGATGCCAAGAGCGAGGCCTATCCGCCGACCTTCCCCGAAGCGGCCGAGCGCATCGCCGAGGCGGTCGAATTTCTCAAGGCCAAGGGCTACAAGCAGCTGGCCCTTGTTTCCCACAGCATGGGCTCGCGCATGAGCCGGGTATACCTGGCCGGGAAACCTGATCCGGCGGTGAAATCGTGGGCCAGCCTGGGCATTTCGGTGGACGACTATGCCGCGCTGAAACTGCCGATTCTCGATTTGTACGGCGACAACGATCTGCCGGCGGTGCTGGCGAATGCGGGCAAGCGTAAGCAAAGCCTGGCTGCGGTTGCTTCGAGGCAGACGATGATTGCCCGTGCCGACCACTTCTTCACCGGCCACGAAGCCGACATGGTGGCAGCCGTGGCCGA